>NZ_JBHVRN010000006.1:19942-176465 GCF_042885775.1 Paenarthrobacter sp. NPDC058040 | reverse complement strand
CCAAACCTTTAGGATGGTGGCGGGGGGCCCCCCGCAATCTTTGGGCTTTTTCCTCTTCTTTTCGTTTGGGTCATGTCGGGGGTGTGGGGGGGGGGGGGCCCCCGCCCCGTCTGGTCGGCACCGACGCCTAAGGCGGGAACCGGTTAGGCCAGGACGCTGGTCTTAGTACGGATCAGGTCCAGGGCCTGACCGAGGTACCCCTTGAAAACCGGGTAGTTCTCGCTCATCGGGAAGTGCCCGATAGCCTTCATTTCGATGAACTCCGCGCCCGGGATCTGGCTGGCGGTGCGGGCTCCGTCTTCAGGGGTGGTGAGGTAGTCGTATTCGCCGGTCATCATGACCACTGCGCATTTGTCGGTCTGGATTCCGCCCAGTTTGCCGCGCAGGTCGTGGTCCACCGAGTAGAAGTACAGGTCACCCTTGAACGCCTCGGAACCCTGCGTGTAGTAGAACCACGTTTTCCAGCGGTCCGCCTCCGGCGATTGGGGGGCCATGAGGTCCCAGGTGCCGCTGCCGCACACCTGAGCGGCGTTGGCGTGCGGGTGCTGCCACCAGTCGAGGTAGAACCCCGGTGAGTAGTCTGCCCCCTCTACGGGGATGACGGCGGCGAACCTCTCCGGGGATCGGTGGGCGAGCTGCAGCGCGATGTTGCCGCCGAAGGAGGATCCCATGAAGATCGGGTCAACCAGTTCCAGTGCATCGACAAGAGCGATGATGAAGTTGGCGTAGTGGTCCGCGCTGAGCTGGTACTCCTCGGTCCACCACTCCGTGTTTTCAGGGGGGTCCGATTTGCCGTGGCGGGGAAGATCGTAGGCGATGACGCGGTAGTTGGCGGTGATCTCCGGGTCCTCCAGCAGGCCGCGCCACTGATGGTTGTGGGCTCCGGCGGTGTGCTGGCAGACCAGGGGCTGGCCTTGGCCGTTTTCGAGGTAGAAAACCTTGTATTCAAGGCCGTCCACGTCGACGGTGACGTAGTGGCCGGTGACGGGGGAAATTTTACTCATGTCAGTAACTCCTATGGTCTAGACGGGTGCGCCGGTGGAGCGCAGCAGTTCGATCTGGCGGGTGATGCAGCGCACGTTCTGCATCAGGACGAGGACCTCGCCTTCCAGCTTCATGTCCCGCTGGAAAGTGGCGGCCCAGATGCCGTGGTACATGGGAGCGGGGACGGCCTTGCCGAATTCACACCAGGTGTGGGCGCTGGCCCGGATGGCGAACTGGTAGGGCACCTCAATGGGTCCCGGGTCCACGGAAATCTGGGCGATGGTGCCAGATACCACCCGGACAACAAAGGTGTGTGTCTCCATGTCCAAGAGGTAGGAGCAGGTGAAGTACTTTCCGTGGGCCTGGATTTCCGGGTCCTGGTTGTTGGCCTCAGTGAAGCTCTGAACCCAGGATTCTACGGAAGGGGCACGTGTTGCGACCGTCATGTCATTGTTCCTCTCGTTGGACTCGCGGAGGGTCGGGCTTCTCTGCCCGAGCCTCGGAAGCGTGGTTCCTGGAGTGCTTGGTGGCTATCTCCGTTGGCAACCCTTCGCTGTTTCCATTGCAGCCCCCGCAACCCCGACCGGTCCAATACCTGTGCCCTATCCGTCAATAGGCCGAAACTATTGGACCCCGATTGTGGCGGAGCCTACAGTTGAACGATGCAGCAGCCACAGCTAGACCTGCGCGTACTGCAGTACTTCGTCGCCGTTGCGGAAGAACTGCATTTCGGGCGAGCCGCTGCGCGGCTCCATATCGCGCAGCCATCCCTCAGCGTGCAAATACGGAAGCTTGAACATGCCCTGGGCACTCCTCTGCTGCTCCGGACCAGCCGCAGCGTCTCCCTGACCAGTGCCGGGGATGTCCTGATGGGTGAAGCCAAGCGTCTTCTGGCCGCCGCCGAGCGTGCCGTTTCGCTGACGCGTGAGGTGGCCAGCGGGGTGCGGGGCACCCTCATAGTCGGCTTTCAGGCCAACGCGGCTGCCGAGCTCACGCCGCGGATCCTCTCCGCTTTCAAGAACAACCACCCGGAAATCCACGTCCAGATGAGGTCGTTCGATTTTGCCGACCCCACTGCGGGGTTGGCCGACGGAAGTGCCGACGTGGCATTTGTGCGGCCGCCCCTGCCCGCGGCTGACTGGCTCGCCATGGAGACACTGTTCATTGAGCCGCGCGTCCTCGTAGTTGCCAGCAGTTCCCGCTTTGCCGGGCTGTCCGAGGTTTCCGTGGAACAGGTCGTTGATGAGTCCTTCGTCGCCCGCAAGGCTCCGGAAAAATGGCGGGATTTCTGGCTCGCAACCCAGGCCCGCGGAGGACAGCCGGTCCGTATGGGCACGCAGGTCGCTACTGTTGACGAGTGTTTCGAAGCCATCATGGGTGAGCGGGGCATCGCATTCACGCAGGCATCCACCCAGCGTTTCTATGACCGTCCGGGGCTATCATTCATACCGGTCAGGGACGTCCCGCCTTCTCCGCTGTCCATTGCATGGCGCACGGATGTCAACGACGGGCTGGCACATGAGTTCGTGGAGACCGCCCGGACCTTGGCCTCCTTCGGAGGGGTACCGAACCTCGTCGACTCCCGTCGGGCTGCTTAGCTATCCTCTTCGCCCCAGTCCAATTGGCGCACTGACTGTGCCAATGCACAAGCCGCCCCCCGTCGTCCGCTGTTTTGTGTTACTTCGTGAGTGCATCTTCCAGCCAGGACCTCAGCACGGGGGCGGGAGCTGCCCCGGCCTGCCTTGCGACGATCTTGCCGTCGACGATGACTATCAATGTGGGCACCGCCTGTATGGCGAACCTGGCGGAGAGCTGCGGCGACTGGTCCACATCGACCTTTACGAGCTTGATTTGTCCGGCGCGTTCGTGCGCCAACTGGTCCAGCACGGGGCTCACCATCCGGCAGGGCCCGCACCAGACCGCCCAGAAGTCCACCATGACCGGAACGCCCGACCTTTCGGCGATTTCGCCGAAGTCGTCGTCGCCCGCTTCAACCACCCAGGGAAGCTCCCGGTGGCAATTCCCGCAGCGTGGCCGGCCCTCGGCGGCGGCTGGCACGCGGTTGGACTTGCCACAATGGGGACATTTGATGATGGCCTTGTTCATGCGGTTCCAGCCCCCTCCAGCTCCCTCTCGCTGTAGTCAACCACGAGTTCCCCTCCGGACGCGGTCACCGTGACCACTCCGCCTTCGGCGATACTGCCGCGCAGGAGGGCCCGGCCCACCTCCGTTTCCACCACACGGGAGATAAAGCGGCGCAGCGGTCGCGCCCCGTAGATCGGATCGAAGCCGCGTTCGGCTATCAGTTGGCGTGCCCCCTCGGTCAGGCGCAGCTCGATTTGCTGCTCGGCGAGCCGCTGCCGCAACTGGTGAAACTGCAGGTCAACGATGCGCTCGATTTGCGGCAGTCCCAAGGGTGCGAACAGGACGGTGTCGTCCACGCGGTTGAGGAACTCGGGACGGAAATGGCCCCCGAGCTCCCCCATCACCAGGCTCCGTGCCTGCTCGGTGACCGTTCCGCCCTCAGTGGAACCCTCAAGGAGATATTGGGAACCGATATTAGAGGTCATGATGATCACGGTATTGCGGAAATCAACGGTGCGGCCCTGCGAGTCGGTAACCCTGCCGTCGTCCAGGACCTGCAAAAGGGTGTTAAAGATGTCCGGGTGGGCCTTTTCCACCTCATCGAAAAGCACCACCGAGTACGGCTTGCGGCGCACGGCCTCGGTGAGCTGGCCACCCTCGTCGTAGCCGATATAGCCCGGAGGGGCACCCAATAGCCGGCTCACGGTGTGGCGCTCCTGGTACTCGCTCATGTCCAGCCGGATCATCGCGTTCTCACTGTCGAAAAGGGCAGCGGCAAGGGCCTTGGCGAGTTCAGTCTTCCCGACGCCGGTCGGCCCCAGGAAGATAAACGAGCCGATGGGCCGACGCGGATCCCGTATACCGGAACGTGCGCGGATGATGGCATCCGTAACCGCACTGATTGCTTCTTCCTGACCGATCACACGGGCGCGCAGGATCTCGTCCAAATGCAGGACTTTCTCACGTTCGCCCTGCTTCAACCGTGCCACCGGTATGCCTGTCCAGGCCGCGACGATGTCGGCGATCTCATCCTCCGTCACCACCTCGCGCAGCAGGCGTTTCTCCCCCTGTTTCGCGGTCAGCCGCTCCTCCTCAGCGGCCAACCGCCGCTCGAGGTCGGCAATCCTGCCGTAACGCAGTTCCGCCGCCCGGTTGAGGTCATAATTCCGCTCAGCTTCTTCAGCCTCCTGCCGCGCCCGCTCCAGTTCACTGCGGATTTCCTGCAGCTTGTGGATCGCCTGGCGCTCGGATTCCCATTGGGCCCGCTTCGCGTCGGCCTCCGCGCGCAGGTCCGCCAATTCACGCCTCAACTCCTCGAGCCGGGTCTTGCTTGCCGGATCGGTCTCCTTGGAGAGAGCCGCCTCTTCTATCTCAAGCCGTGTGACCCTCCGGGTTAGCTCATCCAGTTCCGCCGGCATCGAATCAATTTCCGTCCGCAGCCGGGCGCACGCCTCATCCACGAGATCGATGGCCTTGTCCGGAAGGAACCGGTCAGTGATGTACCGGTGGGAAAGGATGGCAGCAGCGACCAGAGCGCTGTCCTGGATCCTCACGCCGTGGAAGACCTCCAGCCGTTCCCGCAGCCCGCGAAGGATGGATATGGCATCCTCCACATCGGGCTCCTCAACGAGGACCGGCTGGAAGCGGCGTTCCAGGGCCGCGTCCGACTCGATGTGTTTACGGTATTCGTCGAGGGTGGTGGCTCCGATCATGTGCAGCTCCCCGCGGGCCAGCATTGGCTTGAGCATGTTCCCGGCGTCCATCGACCCCTCGGAGGCGCCTGCCCCGACGACGGTATGCAGCTCGTCCACGAAGAGCAGGATCCTGCCTTCTGCAGCCAGCACCTCGGCCAGCACCGCCTTCAGCCGCTCCTCGAACTCGCCACGGTACTTGGCACCAGCCACGAGGGCGCTCAGGTCGAGCGAAAAGATGGTCTTGTTCTTCAGCCCTTCCGGCACATCTTGCCGCACGATCCGCTGGGCCAGCCCCTCCACAATGGCGGTCTTGCCGACTCCGGGCTCGCCGATCAGCACCGGATTGTTTTTGGTTTTGCGCGAAAGTATCTGCACGACCCGTCGGATTTCCGCGTCTCGGCCGATAACCGGATCCAGCTTTCCGGTGCGGGCGTCCGCCACCAGATCGCGGCCGTACTTCTCCAGTGCCTCGTAGGTCTGCTCCGGCGTTGCCGAGGTGACGCGCTGGTTTCCCCTGACCTGGGTCAGGACCGACAGGAATGCCTCGCGGGTGATGCCGTGATCGGCCAGCACCCTGCCGGCCGCCGTGGACCGGCCTTCCTCCGCCAGCGCGACCAGCAGGTGTTCCACCGAGACGTACTCGTCCTTGAGGCGCTTGGCTTCACGTTCGGCGGTATCCAGGAGTGTGCCCAGCCTGCGGCTCACGTACACCTGGCCCGGTGCCGCCCCCGGGCCGGTGATCTTTGGCTTGCGCCTCAGCTCGGTTTCAACGGCAGCCCTCAACTCATCCACATCCACCTGCATGCCCACGAGCAGGCGCGGAACAAGGCCATTTTCCTGCTCCAGCAGGGCCAGCAGCAGGTGTTCGCCGTCGGTCTCAGTGTGCCCACTGCGTTGGGCTATCCGCTGAGCCTCTGCCAAGGCCTCCTGCGACTTTTGCGTCAAACTCTCCATGTTCATCGTGAACCGGTCCCTTCGACCTGCGTGATTTCAACCAGTCGTCGTTCAAGCGAGTCAACCCGCACCAACAGATCGAGTACCAACGGAATTGCCGCGTAGTTCAGCGACAGCTCTGAATGAAGTCTCATGACGCGGGCTATGAGCTCCGGAGCCCGAGGGCTGAACCAGGGCCCGCCCGAGGCATCGCCCAACGGCCGGATCAGATCCAGTTCTACGAATCGCATAACGACGTCGGGGTGTACGCCGCTGCTGCCTGCCACCGCCTCGAGATTCAGGCGCCACGGATAGGCGAGCGGATATTCTCGGCTCATAGAAGGCCCTCCCTCGGGTGAAAGTCGGATACATCGGCAAGCTGCTCGTATAGCTTGCGCACCTTACTGCTCAGCCGCGGGGGCACCATGACGCGGATCTCCGCGTAAAGGTTCCCCGGCTGGCCCCTCGGGTCGGGCATTCCCTGGCCTCGAAGCCGAAGTCTGCGCCCGCTGGAAGACCCCTCGGGAACGGTGATGGTGACCGGTCCCGCAGGCGCGTTGACCTTGATCTTGGCCCCCAGAGCTGCTTCCGACGGCGTGACGGGAAGGTCGAAGTGAATGTCCCGGCCCTCGAGCCGGTATCTGGCGTCCGGCTGGATGCGCACGGTCAGGAAGAGATCCCCCGGCGGACCTCCGTCACGGCCACCGGCGCCCTCCCCCGCCAAGCGGACACGCTGACCGTCCAGCACGCCGGGGGGCACCTCGACGTCATAGTTCCGCGTTTCGCCGCCCGGCTGGGCCAGGCGGACGGTGCGCCGTCCGCCACGAATCGCCTCTTCGAGGGTCAGCCGAAGCTCGGCTTCATGGTCAGCACCCTGGGCCCGGCCCCCTGCCTGTTGCCGGAACCAGCCTCCGAGCAGATCCTCCCAATCGACGTCGCCTCCCATATCGACGTCGGCGTTGCCGTACCCGCCGCGTCCCGGGTGCGGGCCAGGGCGCGGGCGGGGCCGCGGGCCGCCGGAACCCCACTGCCCGCCGCTGCCCCCCGGGCCGGAGCCGCTGCCGGCGTACTGCCGGTAGTCGGCGCCGAACCGGTCATAACGCGTCCTGGTCTCGGGATCCGACAAGGTGTCGTAGGCCTCGCCTATCTCCTTAAACTTGTCGGCGGCATCCGGCTCGCGGTTGACGTCCGGATGGTATTTTCTTGCGAGTTTGCGGTAGGCGCGCTGGATTTCGTCGGGCTTCGCTGTGCGCGGTACTCCGAGAACCGAGTAGTGATCCTTAGCCACGGTCCGGGGTCACCGCCCGGCTCACCACGACGGCGGCGGGCCGGAGAGCGTTTTCAGGGCCTCCGTAGCCAGGACGCAGCACGCTTACTAGGGTCCCGGGGGGAACGTCGTCAGTTTCCACCACGCTGACAACCTCATGGAAGCGGGGATCGAAGGGGACGTTCTCGGCGTCGATCCGGGGGTAACCCAAACGGGCCAAGGTATCGATGGCCTGTTTCCGGATGGAGGCTATGCCCTCCACGAGCGGGTCCTCCGCCCCCGCCGGTGCGTGGGCCAGGGCCAGTTCGAGATTGTCCAAAATCGGTAACCATGCCAAGGCAACCGCGGCGCGCTCCTGGGCCCGTTGCTGGGTGCCGTCGCGGACGGCGCGCTTCCGCAGGTTGTCGTTGTCGGCCAACGCGCGACGCCACTGGTCCTCCATCTTGGCCAGCGCTTCCGCCTGGGCTGCCGTTCCTGTTTCCTTTTCATCGGGTGCGGCCGCGGCTGCCGCGTCACTTCCTGGATGGGCCTGTTCAGCCGGCCCTGCCTGGTCGCTCATGACCACTCCTAGCCACGATCGAATTCTGCATCGACTATGTCATCGTCATCTACGGCGTTTGACGCTCCGGATTGAGATGCGGCTCCCTGGGCCGCCCCTGCACTGGCCGCGGAGGCAGCCGAGGCACTCAGCGCTGCCTGCAGTTGCTGAAGCTCGGAGATGAGTTCCCTCGCCGTGGACACCTCAGCCTGGTTGCTGACCGCATCGCGTGCCTGTCCGATCAGCAGTTCCGCCCGGGCTTTGTCGTGCGCCTGGAGTGCGTCACCGAGTTCGTTCACCGTCCGCTCAACGCGGTAGGCTACCGCATCGAGCTCGTTGAGGGTATCGATCCGCTCCCGGTTCTGCACATCCTCGTTCCTGTGGGAATCGGCCTCTGCAATCATGCGCTCGACTTCCTTGGCGTCGAGGTTGGAGCCTTCACTGATGGTGATGCCCTGCTCCTTGCCCGTGTCCTTGTCGCGCGCGGTGACGTTCAGGATGCCGTTGGCATCGACGTCGAACGTGACCTCCACTTGCGGTTCCCCGCGAGGCGCCGGCCGGATATCACTCAGCTGGAACCGTCCCAGCACCCGGTTATCCGCCGCCAGCTCACGCTCGCCCTGGAGGACCACTACGTCAACGGCGGGCTGGTTGTCCTCCGCTGTGGAGAAGACTTCACTGCGCCGGGCGGGGATGGTCGTGTTGCGTTCGATGATCTTGGTCATGACGCCGCCGCGGGTCTCCACACCCAGGGAAAGCGGTACAACATCCAGCAGCAGGACGTCGGACACCTCGCCCTTGAGCACGCCGGCCTGGATCGCCGCACCGATGGCCACGACTTCGTCCGGATTGACGCTCATATTCGGCTCTTTGCCGCCCGTCAGCCTCCGCACGAGGTTCTGTACCGCAGGAATGCGAGTGGAGCCGCCCACCAGAATCACTTCGTCGATGTCATTGGCCGTGACTTTGGCGTCCGTCATCGCCTGCTGCACCGGCCCCATCGTGCGCTCGACGAGGTCGTGGGTAAGGTCCTCGAAGACGGACCGCCGAATGGTGCTGGTCAGGTGCTTGGGGCCCGTCGCGTCAGCCGTAACAAAGGGAAGATTGACCTGCGTCTGGGCAACCGAACTGAGTTCAACCTTGGCCTTCTCGGCCGCTTCGAACAGGCGCTGCAATGCCTGGGGGTCCGTTCGGAGATCGATGCCGGACTCCTTCTGGAAGTCATCGGCGAGGTAGTCGACAAGCCGGCGGTCAAAATCGTCGCCACCGAGGTGTGAGTCGCCCGCGGTCGAGCGGACCTCCACTACCCCGTCGCCGACGTCCAAGAGGCTCACATCGAAGGTTCCGCCGCCCAGGTCGAACACCAGCACGGTCTCATGCTCACGCTTGTCAATGCCGTAGGCCAGGGCCGCGGCAGTGGGTTCGTTGATGATGCGCAGGACTTCCAACCCGGCAATCTTGCCCGCGTCCTTGGTCGCGGTGCGCTGTGCGTCGTTAAAGTACGCGGGAACCGTAATAACGGCCTCCGTTACCTTCTCGCCCAACTGCTTCGCGGCGTCGTCCACTAGCTTGCGGAGGACGAGCGCACTCACCTCTTCGGGTGCGACCTTCTTGCCCTGGACCTGAAAACGCGCCACGCCGTTGTCGTCCGCCACGACGTCGAAACTCACGGCCTTGGCTTCATCCGAGATCTCATCATAGTGCCGGCCGATAAACCGCTTGGCCGACGTGATGGTTCCCTTGGGGTTCAGAATCGCCTGCCGCCGGGCCAGTTGCCCCACAAGGCGTTCACCGCTGTCCGTGTACGCCACAACTGACGGAGTGGTCCGGGCTCCTTCCGCGTTGGGTATGACGCGGGCTTCCCCGCCTTCCCAGACGGCGATCACCGAGTTGGTTGTTCCAAGATCAATTCCTACTGCTTTGGCCATGACTCGCTCCGGTCCTAGAGGGCGCGTTCCTGTCCTGCGGCGACGAACGCCCGAAATTGCACTGCATGATTCCGCCCCCTGTCCTGGTGGGCCGTGAGGCTCAAGGGCTGTGTCATGGGGCCTTACAGGTTGAGTCTGCCCCGTGGAGGGGAGCGACGGCATGGCCCTCGAGGGTCCAAATATGCTCCAGGGCATTGACCTAGCAGGATAGTGTCCGCCGGCGTAGTGTCGAAGATAAGGGATCATCGGGGATCCGCCGCCGCCCATCTCGCCCACAGACGTGGCCCTCAGCTGCGGACATAGAACTGGCAGGTAACCTGGATGCTCGATCGACTAAGGGCCGAGGAGACTCTTGGCAAGGCCGTACGATCTGTTTCTGCACTGGAATTCTGCCATGTGGCCGCTTTCTATCTAGTGGTGGACGGTCATCTGCTTCCGGGCCCGAACCGGGCACCGCCCGCCCAGGACCCCGATGTCCGCCAGCTCGAAGGCAGCGCCGCCGAACTTCCCATCACGGGGCCGGGTTGGCGGTACGCGCTCTCGACCTTTGACGACGGCGGAGAACTGAACGGGTGCCTTGTCCTGCATGCCCGCACAGCTCCGAGTCCGGCGCAGATGATCGAGCTACGCGCAAAGGCCCGAGCAACTGCCCCTGGCGCAGTCGAGGAAGCGGCAGGAGCACACCACCAGGAGCACACGGCCCTGCTACCCGCCGCCCCGAGCGTGGACGATCGCCTGCGTATCCTCACCGCTACGGTACTGCAGCTCGAAACCCGAACGTCGATCCAGAACGCCCTCAATGGCACTCTTACAGCCCCCCTCGGACAAATGAGCTCCCGGGAGTCCCTTCTGGCAGAAGTGCTGTCAGTGCTGACGGGGCGCCCGGTCTGCACTGAGGACGGCTTCGGCAACATCCGCGCCGCCGCCGGTACCAAATCCGGGCATCCCTATTCCCGGCCCAGTGCGGCCGACAGGGCCCGGACGGTGCAGCTCTGGCACGCCTTCGGACTGCCGGTGCAAGAACCCAGAGGGCTCGTGGCGCTGGTTCTGCCTGACAAGGACGTGCTCGGGGCAGTGTGCTTGGTTGAGGACGGCAGGCCCTACACGGCCGACGACGTCTTCGCCCTGGAGTATGGAACGCGGCTCTTGCAGGTCGAGTTGTCGCACCGCCGCAGCGTGGCCCAGCTGGAACTGAAACTGGGCGGCGACCTGGTGCATGAACTGGTGTCGGGAATGGATGAAGAGACCGCAGCCGTGCGTGCCGGGGTGATGGGATACGACATCACAGGTCCGCAGCACGTCATCGTTGCTCAGTGGCAACCGCCAAGAACCGACGATACGATCGTGGTCGCCCTGCGCAGAGCGCTGCGGGAACTGCAGACGCCTGCCCTCGTTTCCCGGCGTTCGGACATAACAATTGCCGTGGCTACCGGAGATCCGCTCGATACAAAGCTCTTTACCGTTGCGGCAAGGACTCTGCATAGCGCCACCGGAGCAGTGGGCATCGGAGGTCCGAGCCACGACGTCACGCAGCTCCCACGCTCTTACGAGCAGGCCCTGCGTGCGCTGCAGATCCGGGTACATTCCATCGACCCCTACGGGTGCACGCGCTACGACCAGCTGGGGATCTACCGCATCCTTGACATGCCCGGCAGCGAAACTGAGCTCTCCGACTACGTCGCGGAGTGGCTAGGTGCACTGCAGAGCAACGACGCCCGCCGCAGCTCCGATCTGGTGCACACCTTGGCGCAGTACCTGGATCATGGCGGCAACTACGACGACACCGCCGACAGCCTTGCCATTCACCGGAGCACGCTGCGATACCGGCTAAAGTCCATCCGGCAGATCACCGGCTTAGACCTTGCTGACCCCGAGACCCGCCTCAACCTGCACGTTGCCACGCGTGCCTGGCGCCTACGATCCGCACGGCAGCGCTGACGGCTTGGATCACGCTGAAGCTGACGCGCGCACCAGCTGCCTGCGCTTGGACCTGGGGGACTCAAATTCGGGCAGTCTTTGGGCGTCGCGGGGCCATGCAGGCACAACGGCGGCGGAGGAGACTCAGACTGGTACATGTCGCCGTAGACATCCAGCGAAGGCAACGGGGATCCGATGAGTATGAGCAGAACAACAGCCGCCGAGGGCAGGGCCTCGCACCCGTCTCCAGGACGCAGGAGGGCGTGGGCCGCCATTCTCGGCACGGGGTTGCTTATATTCGGATCAGCGTGCACAGGGTCGCCCCCGGCTCCGGCATCACAATCCGCCAGCGCTGAGGGTTCCAATTCCACGGGGGACCTTTCAGCCGTTCCTGGGATAGTCAAAGAGGTCGAACCCTCTGTGGTCACGATCCAGACATCAGGCGGCGTCGGCAGCGGAGTGGTCTACCGCAGCGACGGCACCATTGTCACGGACGCCCACGTGGTGGAGGATCAGCAAAAGAAGCCGTTCAAAAGCATCCGGATCCGCTTCGCCGACGGATCTCAGGCTCAGGCCACCGTCATCGGAGTTGACGACCCAACCGATGTGGCGGTGGTGAAGGCTGACCGGGACAACCTTCCGGCCGCCAAGTTCTCGACGGCGCTTCCCGAAGCTGGACAGCTGGCGGTTGTTATTGGCAGTCCGCTGGGGCTGGAGCAGACCGTCACGGCGGGCATCGTTTCCGCACTTCACCGCAATATGCCACCGTCAGAGGGAGCACCGCAGGGGCTAGTCGACCTCATCCAGACGGACGCGCCCATCTCCCCGGGCAATTCCGGCGGAGCCGTGGTCAACAGCAACTCGGAGGTCATCGGGCTCTCAGAGGCCTATCTGCCGCCCAGTTCGGGCGCCGTCTCGATCGGGTTCGTAACTCCCACGGCGACCGTGATCGATGTAGCGGACCAGATACTGAAGAGCGGGGTGGCCACGCACGCGGTCCTTGGGATTATTCCGACCGACATCTCTCCTGAGGTCGCAAGACGCTTTGGCCTCGCCACGACATCGGGCGCGCTGGTCATCGAAGTCGCCCAAGGAGGACCGGCAGCCAAAGCAGGATTGCAACCCGGAGACATCATCACCCAGTTCGACGGGCAGAAGATCGACAGTGTGACCGACCTTCTGGCCGCCCTACGCAAAAAAGACCCGGGACAGCAGTCCGATGTCGAGTTCCAGCGCGGGAAAGACACAAAGACCGTGAAAGCCACTTTGGGGAGCACAGGAAAGGAATAGGGCTGTTCGTACAGCCCGACCATCAAAGTCACGAATAACCCATTTCCAGAAACAGAGGTCTGGCCATGTCTGACGCATTCACGAAAGAATTACATAAGGGATCAGGAAACACGTTGATTATCAGGGGCATCGCAGCCGTCCTGTTCGGAATTTTGGTTGTCGTCTGGCCCGGCGTCTCCATACTCGCACTGGTGATCCTCTTCGGAATATACGCATTCATTGACGGCATCACGAACATCGCGCACTACGTCAGGCACAAGGGGCGCCGGTCCGCTTGGCAAATAGTGGGCGCGGTCATTTCCGTGCTCGCAGGTCTCGCCGCCTTCTTCTGGCCGGGCATCACCGCCCTTTCGCTGGCGCTCATCATCGGCGCGTGGGCCGTCATTCTCGGTGTCTCCCAGATAGCACAGGCCTTCGAAGTAAAAAAGACCGACGAACAATGGTGGCTCTGGCTGATCACAGGCATCGTCACCACTCTCTTCGGCCTCTTCCTGGTCATTCTTCCCGGCGCAGGCATACTTGGTCTCCTGGGGCTGCTCGCTTCCTTCGCGATTCTGTTCGGAATACTTCTGATTGCCACCGGAATTGACCTGCGGAGGAGGGGTGAAAACCCCATGGGAAAGCTCGCTGCGGGCTAGAAGAATTCCCACGTCCAGTTTCACTACTTGGGCGCTTACGCCAGCGGATTACATTCCGGAACAACGACGACGGCCCAAGCGTCCCGCCGTCGGGTTACCTGCCCCGCGCGGGTCTGCCCAACACATCACTTCACTGGCAAACCAATGAGCCGGGTACATTGCCCGGTGCCCGGCTGCCCGCGCTGGTCCGGTGTTTTCAATTCCGCCGCACAATGCCGACGGCACACTCAGTGCGGGCTTTTCCGGAGGCCGATTTCACGGCCGGAGCGAGGTAGGAGCCAACATGATTCCTGGAATTCGTGATCCGCATCTCGGACAGATCCGTCCGGTTCGCGTGCGCACACCGCGGGGCTGCGAGGAATGCCTGGCTTTAGGCACTCCCTGGGTGCACCTGCGTTTGTGTCTGACCTGCGGCCACGTGGGGTGTTGTGATTCCTCACCCATGCGGCACGCCCGGGCTCACGCCACTGAATTGCATCCAATCGTTCGTTCCCTGGAGCCCGGCGAAGACTGGCGCTGGTGCTATCCCCATGAGGCATTTGTCTAGGACGCGGAAAGGTGGAGCCGACTGATGGAACCTGTCACGGACTCGACTCTGATCGAAACACCGGATATCTCCGGCGCCTATCCACGGCTCAGCCAGGCCCAGATCGAATTGCTTAGCCGTGCCGGCACCAGACGGGATACCTCCGCCGGGGAAGACGTCATACACGAAGGAAACATCGACGCTGACTTCTTCGTGATTCTGCAGGGTAAGGTACTGGTCGTGGAGGGGCTGCACGCCGACGGTGAAGGACAGCCTGCTGGGCCGGGCCGCGGGACGCGGATCCTCGAAGTTCACGGTCCCGGACGTTTCCTCGGGGAGCTGGGCCTGGTCGAGGGGCAGCCGGCCTTTGTCAGCGCAGTGGTAGCCGAGGCGGGAGAAGTGCTCCACATCAGCGGGGACGATCTGCGCCGCATGGTTTTAACGGACGCCACGGTTGGTGAGCCCATCCTGCGGGCATACCTTCAGCGCCGGATCCTCCTGATCAGCGCAGGCGCGGGCATCCGCATCGTCGGGTCCCGTTTCAGCCGTGACACCCTTCGGCTGCTGGATTTTGCAGCAGCCAACCGCCTGCCCCACCGCCTGGTCGATCTGGAGGATGACGAGCAGGCACAGGCGATCCTGGACCGGGCTGGGATCCTCGCCAGTGACCTGCCGGCGGTGGTGCTGAACGCTTCGCATGTCCTAAAGAACCCGTCCAAAGCGGAACTGGCCCTTGCCTTGGGCCTGCGGGCGGTGAAAGAGCATTCTGCCTCGTACGACCTTATGGTGATCGGGGCCGGTCCGGCCGGTCTGGCGGCCGCGGTGTACGCGGCGTCCGACGGCTTGTCGGTGGTCCTCAAGGAAGGGCATGCGATAGGTGGGCAAGCCGGCACGTCACCACGGATTGAGAACTTTCTCGGCTTTCCCTCCGGAATCTCGGGTGGGGAACTCACTGAAAGGGCGATCATGCAGGCCCGAAAGTTCAAAGTCCAGGTCAACGTCGGCTGCCAGGCACGCTCCATCACATTGCGGGACGGTGAATTTCGTGCCGAGTTCGACGAGAGCGGTCCTGCTTCATCACGTGCCGCGCTCCTCGCCACCGGGGTTCACTACCGCCGCCTGCCAGTCCCCCGGCTGGAGGAATACGAGGGAATCAGCGTCTTCTACGCCGCCACTGTCCATGAGGCCAGGCTCTGTGGAACGCAGCCCGTGGCCGTCGTCGGTGGCGGGAACTCCGCGGGCCAGGCCGCCCTTTTCCTGTCTGGTATGGGAACACAGGTGCGGCTGGTGGTGCGCGGGGAGGACCTCCGGGCGGACATGTCGGGGTACCTCGCGGATCGAATCGAAGAGCACCCCGGCGTAGAGGTACTGCTGGGGGCGAACATCGTGGGCCTGGTTGGTTCAGACACCCTCGAACGTATCGTCGTAGATCTGAATGACACGGGCGAACAACGGAGTTTCCCCTCGCGATACCTCTTCATTTTCATTGGAGCCAAGCCGCACACAGAATGGCTGCAGGATACCCTGGCCCTGGATGACCACGGCTTTGTTCTCACTGGGGCTGACCTCGAGGACTTTCCTGCCGGGTTCAGCCACCTGGGCCGCAGGCGGCTGCCCTTGGAAACCAGCGTGCCCGGCATGTTCGTGGCCGGCGATGTCCGGCATGGATCGGTGAAACGCGTAACGGCAGCCGCCGGTGAAGGCTCAACAGCAGTGGCAATGATCCACGAGCACCTGCGCCTCCTCCGGGATGGACCGTCCGGTGCGCGTCAGTGAAGGACAGCACGGCCCGGCCTTGACCGGCCGCATAGTTCACGTCGACGGCTGCATCCATTTTTGCCGGTCGAAGACCATAGACACATTGAACCGTAGGAGGCCGGGGTGCCAGAAAGTTCAGGTGACGCGCCTTCTTCCGGTGACCGCAAGTTGGGGGTGCTCGCAGAGCCGGAGGTCACCGCCGAGTTTGCCGAGCGTAACGGCCGCGAAGTGGGCCATCTGCTCAACCTTGCCGACGAACGCCACAACTGGTCCGTTGTGATCGAGTACCGGGACTTTACGGCTGGCAATGGGTTGACGCCGATGTTGGACTCTTTGGTGAAACACCGGGTCCGCCGTTCATGGGATGTCATGGTCTGCCTGACCGATCTTCCGATTCGTCTTGACGGCCGGACTGTGGTCGCGGAAGTTGCGCTTGGGGAGCCGATCTCCCTGGTTTCTTTGCCCGCGCTCGGCGCCGTCAACATCGACCGCCGGGTCCGCGCTGCCGTCACCGACCTCGGCTGGGCGATGCATCGCCACTTCGATCCCGAGGATGACGCCGGGGAGTTCGGTCCACCCTCACTGCACCAATCGCGGCGCGTTGAGACCGCGGTTCTTGATGAGGGGCCGATTGGGTTCCGCTACCTGTCAGCAACCCGTCTCGGGCGGGGTCGGTTGCTGGCAGGCATGCTGCGGGCGAACCATCCCTGGCGGCTGGTCTTCGGATTAAGGAGCGCAATGGCCGCAGCGATCGCCACAGGCGCCTTTGCACTTGTCACGGACACCATCTGGCAACTCGCGGACCTGCTGGGGGCGCCGAGATTGACGCTACTGACGGTCCTTTCGATCAGTACGATGGTGTTCTGGATCATCACCCAGCACGATCTTTGGGAAAGCGCGCGTCGAGACGGTCTCCTCGAGAGATACAAGGCTTCCCTCTACAACACCTCTACGGTGTGGTCCTTGACGATCGGCGTCGTTATCAGTTACGTCCTGCTATTCGTCGCCGTGCTGCTGGCAGCGGCCTTCACCATTGACGACGGTCTGTTGGCGCAGACCCTGCAACACCCAGTGTCCGTTTGGGACTTCGCGGAAGTCGCCTGGATGACGACATCGGCGGCGCTCATCGGTGGTGCGTTGGGCTCGGGATTCGAGTCAAAGGATGACATTCTTCGGGCGGCGTACGGCCAACGGGAACGTCATCGTCGCCAGTCTGTGGATGCAGGCGAATAGTCCGGCCTTCATGCGAACTGGGGGCGGCTCCGGTGGCCTTAAAGAGCATTTTCCGATGGGTGCATTTTAAACGTGATTTAACACCTCGGCGGCTCATGCCTGCCGTTTTAGCCTACACGCCGCGGAGGAAGGTTGGCCGATGCTCGAACCCATGGCTGGTGAGGCCGTAGAAAACGGGCAGGATCACGAAAATCACCGATGCGACCAGTGGATGGACGAGAACACCTACCGTTCCCGCCGCAAGGTACAGCACGACCCCGGCAAGGGCACGCGGTCGCTCGCGTGCGAAGTAGGAATCCTCCACCTCGTCCTCGGTGAGCTCGGGATGCCGGGCCAGGTGCGAGAAGAACACCAGCCACGACAGGCACAGCAGCGCCCCGACGAACGCGTACAGCGCGACCGCGACCCGTTCGTCGGCCAGATTGTCCGTCTTGGCGGTATCGATGATCACAGCTGTTGGCCACGGTAAAAGCGCGAGCGTGGCGAGGATTCCGAGGTTTGCCCAGTGCAGGCCGATGTCCATCTCCCGGATGCGGGAGAAGGCGGATTTATGGTTGAGCCAGATCACGGCCAGGTAGATGTAGGAGGCCGCATACGCCAGGTATGTCGGCCATTGACCCAGGAGCCCGGCCAGCAGCCCCCCGGGCTCGGTCTCCGGCGGCGTGAGCTCAAGGACCAGGAGCGTGATAACGATCGCGATAACGGCGTCGCTGAACGCCTCGGCACGGCTCGTGTCCCAACGTGTCACCGTCTGCTCCTACGCCTGCGCATGAGGTGGCCCTCCTGCCCGGCGCCCCGGGCTACCAGGCGACGTCTGAGGAAAGCCGTGGCCAAATATCGTGCCAGAGCCACGGGCGACAGACGGTAGATGGACGTGGGAAGGCAGCATCGTGGTGCTTTGACGGCGGGGTGGGAGACCTCTATCCGCTTTCACCGGGCAGCTTGTACGCGAGCACGTCGACGTGCTGTATGTTCGGTTCCGCGCTGAACAGCTCTCCTCCCTGAGCGGCAAGTGCTTGCCCGACGCCCCCTGATAGGTGGGTCCGGCGGGCGTCGTCATCGGGGAATACGTCGAATACCCCGAACGTCGACTCGTCGAACTGGAGGGCGAACCAGGCGCGCGTACCCTGCTCCTGTTCGACGACGGAGCGCGCGCTGCGGAGGAAATCCGCGACGTCCTTCTCCTTGCCGGGCTTGGCCTTCAAGATCACCGACAATGCAACCTCAATCATGCACCCTCACCCGGCCCGAATTGGCGGAGTTCATACTGCACGACAGTTTTCATGGCGAGTCCCCTTGGAACGGTACTGCGTTGGGATGGTGCGGACCGAACTGGCCTCGTGGCACCTCCTCAACCTATCGAGGGAGCGGCGCGACGCACTGCCCAGTCTCCCAGTGATCGCCGGTCACCACAAGAGACGATTCCTTCTGCCAGCGCCAGTGGATGAAGGCGACAGTGCCGAGGCACGGCACCTGGTGGGCAGGTGCTGTCGCACAAGGTTAACGGCGCGTGGCATCAAGGGACTCGATTGCAGCGGACAAAGTTTTTCGCCTATGGTGCCTGGCCAATCACCGGCAATGTCGATTCCCTTGCGCCGACACGGGGTCGATCCCCACTTCCCTGGAACTGGGAAGCCCCCGACCGAGATTTGTGCGTGGGTGGCCGAATCTTCCGCGTTCGCGAGGGCCGCACGCGTTCTCGACGCCGCCCGTTCCGCGCTGCGGCGGGCGGATCCGTTAGCCTGAGTGGGTGTGATCAGGATGCCGACGAGCGCTCGTTCTACGGCGTTGCGGGCGAAGGCCGGGGTGAGCAAGGATGTCGGCGCTGATGGCCGGGGTGTGAGGTTCCCCGTTGTGCGCCATTAACCAGTTCCGGGTTTCGGCTCTGATCAGGGGCCACCACCCTTGCATCTTCGCGGGTGCACCCTCCCACCTCTCCGGCGAGCGTCCCCTTGACTTTCCTGCTGACCGTCGTCAGTCTTGTCGACAACAGGAGGGGGCATCCGTCCGCTACTGCTCCAGTGGAGGAAACTGATGTTCCGTGCCAGGTCGCTGAAGCGCTCGGCGACCTCCGGAGAACCGGTCACGCGCATTGAGCTATTCTTCGATCTGGTCTTTGTCTTCGCGCTAGCGCAACTGTCCCATCATTTGCTGGAATATCCCTCCTGGGTGGGGGCCGCTGAGACATTTGTGCTTCTTCTTGCGGTCTACAAGGTGTGGGTGTACACGACCTGGTCGGCGACGTTGCTGGACACCTCGCGGCTTGAGGTGCAGTGGATGCTGCTGATCGTCATGCTTGTCACACTGTTCATGAACGCCTCAATCGGCTCGGCGTTTGGCGCCTTCGGATGGCTCTTCGCTGCGAGCTATCTCCTGGTCCAGCTGGGCCGGGGTGCGTGGATGCTCACTGCCGGACTTGACGGCACTACCCACAATCATTTCGTGCGCACGCTGATCTGGGGGTTTATGAGTGCACCGTTTTGGATTGCCGGCGTCTTCTTCGGTCCGGGGCCCCGCTTGGTGTTCTGGGGTGCAGCTGCCGCGATCGATCTGGGCGGCCATATGCTGGCGCACCGGTTGCCGGGCCGGAAAACCGAAGGAAGCCGGGTCCCGCTCCCGGGAGAGAGGATCTTTGAGCGGTTCGGGTTGTTCTACCTGATCGCGCTCGGCGAGACAATCCTTTCGACCGGCCTGGCGATTTCAGGCAATCTGGAGGACCCTTTGATATTTCTGACCGGGGCCATAAGTCTGGCCGGAAGCGTCGCGATCTGGTGGTGCTACTTCCATGGTCTCGAAAAGGAAATTTTGGAAAAGCTTGCTTCTGTCGATGATCAGTTCCGGCCCGGCATTTTGGCTGGCAACACGTTGGTTGTGTTGCTGGCGGGCCTGATCCTGGTGGCGGTTGGTGATCAGCTTGTGATCAGCGCGCCGGCCGCCCGCCCCGATGCGTCCACCATTCTACTTCTGTTCAGTGGGCCGGGTCTCTTCCTTGCCGGCCGGGGCTTCTTTATTCGACAGGTACTGGGCCTACGCCACCCATCTGATCTCATCGGCATTGGAGCCTTGCTGGTGTTCGCTGGTGTGAGCCTTCTCCTGCCCGCCTTCGTTGCCGCCATGGGGGCCGTTCTTCCACTCATCGGCGTGGCAGTTTCCGACACCGTGAACCGCCGCCGCCGAACGCAAGAGGCAGCACGCTGACGGACTATTGGATGCCAGGGGATTTACCCTGGGCCAGCTTTGACAGCCCACGCAACGGCATCACGCTTTGATTGGCATCGTGACCAGGCAAGCTCGCGAATACACTCCCAGGTCTGGTACGTCCAGCGTTGTCAACACGTTAAAGCAAAAAACCCTCTGACGAGGGAATATGCCGTGCCCGAGGTGGGACTCGAACGCGATTCCAGGCCTTGCTACTGCTGGGAAGTGCTGGAAACATGCGGAATCCGGGACAGTCCGGCCGCTGTACGGGCCAGTCCGCGGCGAAAGGTGTGCACTTTGTGCACACCTTCTTTTGGCCAAGGGGTTGGCCGTCGCGACCACATCTTCGACCGCGGGAAGCCAATACCCATTTGAGAAGGCGGCGCATACAGGTTGGCCGTCGGCAGCGTTGGTTAGAGCCGAGCAACACATCTTCACCAGACTCCCTCCTTTCGGACTTTCATCTCGGCTCGACGCAGAGCCAACATGACTTGGACAACCTACTCCGAGGAACTGCCCGATACGCCAGCGCCGGATTTTCCGCAATATTGACTCGGGAAGCTAGAGATGCGACAGAACCATATGCACCGCTGTGTCCCGCACTAACCATGGAGGATCCGAACCCGCTTACGGTGCATCTCATCGCCGCAATCGCTTCACCGCCTGTGCGTAATAGAGGTTGAGGACGTCAAATGTGATCAACCGCCCTGAGCCGCCCTACTTGCCATCGAAGCTTAGTAGTGGACCTTGTCCACGACGTTCATATCTTCCACCCCGCAGCTACGGTGATAAATAATAGGAACGCTGCGCCCAAGATTATCGATCGGCAGAAAGGTGCATTCCACCGTCATGCCAGTGAGGCGAATTGATTTAACGGTGAAGTTTGGACACGTGTTGATCACCTTATCTAATGTCCTTGCTATGAGCCAAGAGATATGGGGAAATTAGTTTTATCCTCCAGAAAGCGGCAGGACTTATTCACACCTAACCTTCCCCTATTTGCACAACCGTCTTAGACAAAGGCCAATCATGGCGGAGTAAATGAAAATCCCGGCCCGCTGGTTTGTTCGCCTATCTCCACCGGGGTTCTCTGCGTCTTACTTCGTCCACAGGCGCCGGTAATATAGCTTTCAACCAAGTTGCGCTGCTGGGGAAAGCTGGCTGGGCTCTTGTTCCTCGTTCTGCTTGCACCCTAAGGAAGCACGTCCATGCCTACCGAAACCACACCAGAAGTAAAACCTCCGGCCAGCCGGAACAAGTTGCTCATTATCATCGGCGGGGCCATCGTCGTCCTACTGGCCATCATCGCCATCGCCGTTTCATCCCAGGCCATCAGGGCGGGCAACGAGGCCGAAGCCAAGTCCAGCGCGGAAGCCAGCGCCAAAGCCATGCTTGCGGCGGCGGACGAGGCGCAGAAGGTTATTGACGACCAGCTGGCCGAGGATGCTAAGAGCGCCAATTACGTATGCGAGCAGCGGCTGTTGAAGGTTCACCCGACCGCCACCGTCCAGGCCGGCAAGACCAAGTCAACCTACAAGAAATCAGACGGCAGCTGTGACACCGTCGGCGCGTATACCGACGCCCCCAAGGGCAACACCATCCCGATGCAGTTCAAGTGCTCCTCCATCAAGCAGCCCAATAGCACGACTTGGAACGTCTTCTTGAGCAATGACGGACACGGCGACCGGATCCCGGGAACCTGATAAGTGAGACCGATGCGGGCCAAGTGGGCTGAACCAACCGTCCGGACTATCAAGATTCCAAGCGTTCAGACCCTGTTGTTGATTCTGCTTTTGGTGGGATCAATTGCAGCCATTGTTTGGGTGTCCATCGTCGTCCAGGGAGAGACGCTAAGTCCTCTTGCCAATCAACCGCCGGCGCAAGGACAGGAAGGGCCAGCGGCCTGGCTCAGCGCCTGGTCGACGTTCGCGGGGGCCGTGGCTACTACAGTGGGCGCCCTGCTGACCGGAGGGGCACTCCTAATTGCAGCTCTGACCTATCGCCGTCAGGTAGCGGATAAGCACCGGGAGGCAAAAGACAAACGTGAGGAACAGGCGGGAAAAATTATCGTCCGAGTGGTGCGGCGTATGAATGGCCAGTCCTTGGTAGATCTTAAGAATCCGACCAGCTTGCCGATCTTCAAATTAAACCTTTACGCGATTGATGAGGATGGGAAGGTCATCGACGCGCAGCCACTCTCTAAAGAGGTAGTTGTGGGAGACTACGAAGGCCACCTTTTCGACGACTGGTGTCGAGTTCAAAGCGCGTATGCGGAATTTACTGACAGTGGCGGGGTGGCATGGATTCGTACTTCCAAAGGGACGCTGGTAGAGAAAGGGAAGGAGCCAGAAGACTTCGACCCCAGGGAAATGTGGCAACCGGGTGATCTAATGCACACGTGGGAGACGTGGTACGGCCCTGCTGGCAAGTGACGGTCCAATTTGTCTCAGGCAACTGACTGGGTCAGTTGGGATCCAACGTCGCCGCGGCTAGGGGCACTTTGGGAGCCCACTTCCCGCCCCTTTCCTGATCGAAACATTCAGTGAGTCCGTCGCTCGATCCTTGCTGCCAACCCCTGAGACCTCCCGGCGGAAGAATGGATTCCCTGGGCGCGCGTGCATCGCTTGGAACGGGACAGAGTTCACACTTGGTCGGCAAACCTCGGGGCATGACGAACCAACCCGCACCTCTACCTACATCTGCGTGCAACCAGCCGCGCTCTGGGCAGGACATGGGCGGCGCCAGCAAGCTCGGGTTCTCCGCAAATTCCGATCCCCGCAGTAACCGACGCCAGTGCTTCCCGTCTCGCGGCAGTACTTATTCAGCTGTGGCTCGAAACTATTTTCGTCAACGCTCCAAATAGGAGGTTCAACTCATGACCAACAGTCTTTCTCTGGCGACCTTCGCTCGGGTCATTTCGTTGACGGAGTCGATGGGACGCCCTTTCCATCGTGCAGCCTGAGCACGAACCCTGTGTAGGGCCAGTTCTGTCCATCACTTACGTCAGAGGCGTTGAGCTATTCTCAGCAACGACAAGCCGCTTCGAAGGGGAGCCTCCGTCGTCGCGTATATTCCAGGACAAGGTGTTGTGAGTACAACGCACCGAGCAGAAACTATCAGCTCCCAAGCACATCGATTATCAACTTAGTCCAAGAATTGCTATAACTGACATATGGGGTCCAACTTACGATTTTCGAATACTCAATTGTGCCTGCACGACCTGTCCGCGACTGACAACACTCCCCGGGATGAGGCTTAGTGGTCACCGTTGACGAAATCTCCGTTTCTACCGGTCAGCTTGTCCGTATTCGAGCCATCATCGATGATCCGCATGGAGCCGTTATCGAATACGAGAACGGGCTCACAGGAAAAATATCCACGAAGGAGCCACTGCCGTATAAATCCGGCAGTATACTTCTTGTATCCGGAAACCAGGCCTCCCTCGTCCCTGAATCCGCATGGTCTGAATCCACAAGCATCGCGGTCGTGCGACGCATCCTAGATGATGATCGTGTACTCATCGACGCCAGCGGAAATCTCAAAGTCGTAGCAACAAGAGTTAGTGTCACTCCCGGAAACACCGTTGAGTTTGCACCGTTCAGTGGAATAACCAAGGTCCTTTCCGAGGATCCTATCCGAACTCAAGATACACTATTTGGCGATGATGCAGGTTCTAAGTACAGGTTGCCTACTGGCGACAGCTCACTGTCATTTGCCAAATTCGGTGGATACAAGCACGTCGTAGAGCGCGCAAAATTACTTATCGAAACTCAGCTCAACGACAAAGAGCGCTTGGAGAGTATCGGCGCTCGACCCATTAAGGGCGTGCTACTTACTGGGCCACCTGGTACCGGCAAGACTTATCTAGCCCGAATTATTGCCAAAGAGTCCGATGCGGCGTTCTACCTAATCAGTGGGCCGGCCGTACTCAGTAAGTACGTTGGCGACAGCGAAGACACTCTGCGGAGTATTTTTGAAGATGCCTCCCGTCAGGAAAAAGCCATCATCTTCTTCGACGAGATCGACAGCTTGGCTTCCCGTCGTTCCAGCAGTTCTCATGAGCACTCCAAGCAGCTCGTAGCTCAACTCCTCACGCTTCTCGACGGATTCGATAAGTCAGGCGGCAACATCGTGGTCATTGCCACTACCAATCGAGTCGACGACATCGACGAAGCGCTGCAGCGACCCGGGCGGTTCGACTGGGAGATTGAATTCGGTCTACCAACCCTTGAGGACCGCCGCGAGATCCTTCGCGTCGGGGCGGAGGATCTTCGAACCGCAGACAACCTGCCCTTGGAGGAGGTCGCTCTGCTTACTGAAGGATGGTCGGCCGCTCGCCTGTCCTCGCTTTGGAGTGAATCAGCGCTTCTCTCTGCAGCCGACATGCGCTCCAGGATTACGAGCGAAGACTTTGTAATCGGCTACGACCGCGTTGCATCACGCCCGGTCCGAACAGCAAAGGAAAGAGGTGACGGTAAGGATGCCTAGTCATAAGCCGCGGTGGATCAAGAGGGCATGGGCGTGGCTTTCTAGGCCGGCTGCCTCCTTATGGCGTTGGCTTTGGGCTTGGAAACGAAAGAACAAGAAGCACCCATCAAGCGTTCCGTTGCGCGAGTTTGTCTATCTCGATGAGATGACGCTCCGAAGCCTGCTCGCGTCCCAAGATGGTGAGGAAAAGGACCAGGTCACTCGGGCAGATACGTATGCCGAGCAGGTAGAACTGAATAGCAAGATCACCGGTTCGAACCTGGCGCTTAAGGCTGAGGTTGGCTCTCGCTTCCAGACGACGAGTACCCAGAATGTTCAGACCACGCGTAAAGCAATCGTGCAGTCACGATTCAGAGATTTTCTCGGGCTCGTTGAAGATCAGCTCGTGCTGTCGGTTGAATCCGGGCGGTCGAATGAAGTCCAAACGTCATCTGAGACGAAACTGATCAAGCACACAGCATCGCGGAAACCTGTCGCGCTCCCTCGTGGTTCACTTCTCGAAGTCGAAGTCGAGCTCTCCGCCGATCCCATCTACAAGATGAGCGCGATGTTCACAGAGATCGCCGAGATCTCCAAGGACTCTCCGGGGTTGGTTGCGAACCCCGGAACTGCAAAGACCATTGGCGAGATCGACCCTGCAAACAAGATCCTTCAGCGACTCCTCGTAGGACTCGTGCCCATCCGGGCCCACGTCGTAAGTCACGTCGTTGTTGTCGAAGATGGTGTTGAGCTGATCGTTCCCCGAAAGCTTGCCGAACACTCCAAGCTCCACGGCCTGCCCATCGAAGTCGTTGGAGTCACAGAACAGCAAAGCTACTGGAAAGACCTCCGTCGCGTCCTCTTTTCCAACTCCCGCTTTACGATGCTCTGTCGAGTCGGCAGGAGCGGGCTGCAGAATGAATGGATGCCTGTCAAGCTGCAAGGCCTTTTCCACGAGATCAGCCCAGAACTGTCCCGGCAGATCGGGGCGATTGGCAGTATCGACCTTGCAGCCTCACAACCGTCCGGTGACGCCACTGCGGCACACCGTATATTCAGTGCCGCCCTGACCAGTTACGCAAAACAGCTGCTCTTGCAGCACTGTCCGAATCTGAAGGCGCGCAAGACCACAGAAATGTACGACTTCGTAACAGCACTAGATGTCACCGATGTATCGGCATCTGCGCAGCGCTCTGCATTCAGAAGCATCGAAGACTATTTCAAGGACACTCTGGAGGTCAACATTCCGTCGGACGAGGCATCTGTCCATCGTGAACGCGTTCGAAGAGAGACCGGGCTTGGGCTGCTCGGGATTGATTCACCGGCCGCAACCAATCCTCCATCCATTGATCGGCCAGAGTCTTCTCGACTGCTCGACACGGAGATTATCGCCATCTACTGGTAGGGCCGTTCTCGCTTTGCCGCCGTCAGCTTTGCGAGCGGGAAAGCGAGGCACCCTGCCAAGAGTCACCCAGTATGACCAGTTTCAACGACACCCACCCTTGCAGGACATCTAGGTAGAGCCGCCAGCTCGAGTCTTTCAGCGCAGCTGGCGCCCAATCAGCCACGACAGATCCTCATGTTGTACAGACCAGAGGACTTCCCGAGCTTTGCCGAGTTCAAGAAGTACTTGAAACTCACCCATCCAGAAAGCCGGGCCTGGTCCATGTGCTCGGAATTCTCATAGTCATCCTCGACGCCGACGCGCAGCTAAGAATGACGTCTGACCCGGCGCGGACGAACTAGATCTCGGACACATTGAGCCGGGCCGCTGCCCTCCTTCGTTCGAACTATCCCCTGCCCCAAGAACAGAAGGTCCTGCGATCGCCAGAGACGGACTCCGCGGACCCATGCATGGGCCCACCCCGACCGCCGCCCGTTGACCGGCTGTCCGATCATCGCGGGGTGACGGGCGGCCAGTCCTTCAAACGTCCGCAGACCCCTCCTCGCAGACGGTTTGGTCTAGCCCACTGTCTAATGCCCGTTCGGTGGGGGTCTTCTCGATGCTCAGGACACGGCGGGACTGCAGGTAGCCTCTGGCAACGAACCGGACTAGTGGATTGCTGTCCTGGCTCAGGGCGCAAAGGACGTCCTGGGGGACGTCGGGGTTCATCGCTACCAGAACTGCGAGGTCGACTCTGTTGCCTGCAAGATCAATGAGTAGATCGGCTGGTGTGGCACCGTTGAAGGCGACTGCCTGACGGACCTGGTCGTTGTCGTCGCCGGCAAGTGCGCGCAAGACGGCGACAGGAGTGTTCGGGTTGGCCGCCACGGCGCTGCGCACATGGGAGCTCCTCAGTTCGCCCCCGAGCATCGTTAGCAGGTCGGCGTCGGCGGCCGGGCTGAACGCGACGCTCATGCGCACCTCCGCCTTCTTATGCGCGACTTTCTGCTCCAGAGCCGCACGACTTGGTCGGATCTGCTCCAGGGATCGTTCTTGTTCGGCTTTCACATCCCTTACGAGGTCCTCGGGCGCTGCAGGGTTTTCTAGGGCTGGAGTCCTGACACTGTCCACTGAGTCGTTGAGCAGGCGAACCAGGACGATTTGCGGAAGATTATGGTTCCCGGCCACCTTGGCTCGGACGCGCGGCTCCTGGTCGGAGGCAAGCCGTTCGAGAACCGGCATGGGCGTTCGCGGGTTGGCAGCTGCGGCCGCCCGCACGCTTGCCTCGGCGTCTCTTGCGAGCTGCTCTATCACGGCGTCAGAAGCGCTTGGATTTGATGCAACTTCCCGGCGAACGCTGTCATCCGTGCTTCGGCAGAGGCGTGTCAGAGTCTTCTCTCCCGCGCGTTCATCACCAGCGACCACCAGGCGCATGTCCGGGTCCCGCCGTCGACTCTTCGAGAGCCTGTCCAGGGCGCCTTCGACGACACTGTGCGGCACACCGATGTCCACCCGTTCACGTATAACTTCGAGCACTTCGTGCAGGTCCTCATCAAGGTCAGCCTGCAGCAGGGATTCGGAGACGGATCTGGCCAGTTCTTGGGTACTGGCAGGGTTCTTCAGTACCGCCAACTGCACGGCGCGCTGAGGGTCCCCTGCCAGGCGCACGAGGGCGGACGTCGGCGTCGCGTGATGCTGTGCTACCGCCACTCGGACCTCGGGATCTCTGTCCGATGCCAAGTCGTTCAAGGCCGTCGCAGGAGCGGAGTTCAGCGATGCGAGCATCGCACGGACCGACGCCGATCTCCTGGCCTGCAGTGATCCAACGAGTCGGTCCCGGTCCTCGGTCTTCAGGGTCGGGTTTTCAATTAGGCTGGCAATGACCTCTGGTCGTGAGTCGTCCATCAGGGGCAGCAGCGTGCTGTAGGGGGTCGCCGGGTGCACGGCAATGACACACAGTGTTTGGTGCTCGAACTCGGCCGCGGTGTATGGCCACTCACGCCGGGCGCCGAGCCCTGAGGTGCGGAACCGCAGCCTCTCTTCCCGGGATGCCCCGATGCCGGCGAGGAGTGCGGTCAGGTCTTCGCCTTCTGAGCTGCCCGAACGCTTGAGAGTTGACCAGCGAATCCCAGGATCGGGGTCGTTGAGCAGCTTTGACCGCATGACCGGGTCTGAGAGCGAAACTTCGCCTGCTGCCGCGCCCCGCACCCAGGCGGGGCGGTCCGGACGAAGCAGGTCGGTCAGGACGTCGTCAGGGAGACCGGCATGCATCCACTCCTCCACCCGGAGAGTACGGCCTGATTGCCAGCCCCAGCGATAGCTCTCCCGGGGTATCGGCAACTCGGGGTTTCCCCACACAACTGTGCGGAGAAAGTCCGAGAACCAGGGCGTTGCCAGGACGGATTCGTCCCGGTCTTGGTTGATGTGGACCCGGCTCGGGTCGAGCGCAGTGTCCGCTCGCATCTCAACATCCTCCGACCTGACTAGGGCGCTTGGAGCGTGAGCCGCCTTAAGATCCTTGTCGCCGTGTCCGCTAACGCCAGCCGTCACAGCCTTCAAGGGTGGCCGCGGAGCGCGGGGATTCGCTGCTGCGGCCCGTCTTACCGCGATGCTGCGATCCTGAGACAGGGCCTCCAGCACCTCCTCAGGCGCCTTCCTGTTGGTGGCAACCCCCTGGCGGACCTGCCAGCGGGCATCACTGGCCAGCATCCGTACGATGGGCTCGGGTGTTGACTCGTTCCGTCCCGTGCGTCGAAGGAGGTCCGGGTCCTCGTTCGATGCCAGGTTCTCCAGAATATGGAACGGCGTGTGGCGGTTATCGGCGAGATACTGGTGTAGGCGCCTCTCCGGTATCGGTTCATGCCAGGCAAGCTGCGTCTTTGCCGTCGCCTTGATGAACCCTTCCCGCAAGGATGGCAGCAATTCTCCAGCGTCCCCGCCCAGGAGGTGGGTGAGGCTCCACGTGGGCATCAGCCGCTGGCGTGGGAGCCAGATGCCGACGCTGCGGATTTCGAGGCTGTCATCGGTGTCGAGCATGACGTAGCCGAGCAGCTGGCGCAGGAAGTCCCTGAGCTTGCTGATCGTCAGGACGCTGTAGACCTTACAGTCGATGAGTGTCTGCCCGATCATCCAGTCGGCATCGGCGCCACCGACGAGACGGGAGCCAGCGAACTGCGGGTTGGGTTCGTAGCGGACGCCCGCGGCGATCTGCTCCTGCCAGGCTTCCAACTGGTCACCGTTCGAGGCCACCAACGATCTGAGGTTTGCCAGCAGGCCCGGATCCACGCCATCGGCCAATGCCTGTCCGTCGACGGCCCGGTCACATGCGCCTCCCAATGCGCCGTTGATTGCCGTGGCGCCCGTCCGCGCCACCTGCTCGCAGTGCGCCAGCAGAATTGCCGCCCTGTCAAGGTCCAGGTGGTTGGAGGGTTCCTGTAGCAGTGTGGTCGCCACATCGAAGGCTTGAGCAAGGACCCGAGTGCGGTGGCCGCCATTGTCGATGATGGGGGTTAGCACATCCAGAAGTGCAACGCCGTCGGCCGCCACGGACTGGCGGGGGTTGAAGCCGCCCAGCTCGATCCGGGCGCGGAAGTCGAAGGCAGTGCCGGCCAGCCGAGGCTCGGCCCCCGGGAACGGTGACACCACCGTCACGCTGCTGGCAAGCTGTGGCAAGCCAAGCGCCTCGGCGGCGGCACGGGCCCCGTCGCTGTGACCGCCCGAAGCTTCAAGGGCCGGTGAAATGCGGTCCAGGTAGGCACGCTCCGGCGACTGCGGGTCCCGGAGAAGGGAAGTAAGGCTCATCGTCTGACACTCTATCCGTGAACGGCACAGCCTCGGCGCACCGGATCCGCAGACCCGAACCAGCTCCAGGCCGCCTGACCGCCGCACTACGACGCCAAGGTCAGGATCGGTGCTCCTTGGCTTTCTCTTGTCCCTACAACCAGACACCATTGGGAACCCTGGCAGCTTATTTCCGCATCGTGAGGAGGACTTCGAACACGGCTGGATCCCTAATGAGGTCCAGACCATGCTGGGTTCAGGAGCCTCGGTTTCTGTGGACGACGGCGCGCAGGTGTCTGAGCTGGCGCAAACTGCGGAGACAGACATCGAGCTGATCCGGTTCACTTTCGCATCTGACTCTCCACGGACCTCGTTGCCTGGCACTATTAGGCTTCTGGGAAGTCGTCGATCACGACGCTCTTCTCGGGCCAGGCACGTTCGGACGAGACGGTCCCACCCCCGCTGTGATGTGTTTCGGAGCGTCCTGGGTGGGACACGAAGGTGGATCCGTCCAATGAATAGAATCCGAGGTAGGTGCGCCGCACTGGTATTCCATCCCGGGGCAGGCTGTAGTCGCGTTCGACTGTCTCCTTGGCCGCTCTGACGGTCCAAAAAAGCGCTTTGGAGTGTTGCTGAAGCATCGTGACCACGCTGGAGATCTTCATGTGCGCTGTGTTTGGGCCTTCGTTCCGGACGGAGAAGTTTTCAATGATGAAGCCGTCCGCCCTAGTCCCCCAACGGAACTCCTCTAGCTGCGCGACGCCAAGTAGTTTGCATATGGCCGTCGAGGGGATTATTCCGGACAGATGGCGGCTCTCTGACTGGTCCCACTCCCCGCTGGTGCCACTGTAATTAGTGGTGGTGATCTCGATCGGGACTGGGACCCTCCGACGATCCCATCCGTCGCGAGTGGATACTTCCGGCCACGCCGATCCGTAGGGGTGATCCGCCAAGAAAAGGCCGTATGGATCACTGCTTGTCGGCACATCCGCTTGGGAATCGAGGTTGGCGGCCCAGTCCAACAGCTCGGGCAGCTTCTCGGCGTCGATCAGGTACGAATCCACCTGAATCCAAATCTGATGCCGAGATGGTTCGAGCGCGGCCTCCTCCGGTGGCAGCGGCTGGGTCCAACTGAAATTTCCCTCCAACAGGATCCATTTGGTGCCGTCCTCGGGCCTTGTCACCATCATGAGGGTCTCAATGTTTGGCATGGACGCGTCGTCTACTGGCCACTGCGGGTCGAGGTATGACGGAAACTCAGGCGAAACAGGCGCGAACCAAGACTTCTCGCTATCCCTGAATGATCTATTTTCCTGGGCCTTGAGAAGAACGCTCGGGTCTATGTCGGGCGCCCGCACATCAATCGGACGCTGATACTCTGTCCGCTTGTCATCGTTTGATCGGGAGTCCAGCGGATAACGGTCGAGAATCCGTCCCAATGTTTCGAAGTACGCGATCCACTGGTACTTCTTTCCGATCCGTTCGATCCTGTTTTCAGACGAAGGCTGCCATGAGACGGCCTTGTCAAGTTCTAAGAAACGTTCTGGGGTCCACCCAAGGTCTAGCACCCGGTCGAAAATAAGCCGGGAAACAAGGCCGTTATCCACATCCGCTGGAAGATCAACATTCCTCAGGGACGTGTCAATGACGTACTTCCGGAAGTCGTCGAAGGACGACATCACGCCTATGGTGGAGTACGCGTAATCCGGGGGGCCCGTCATCTCTCTGATTTCTTCCGCCGATCGCACGGATGCCGGCCACTTGGACTCGTATGGCGGGCAAACCACGTCGCGGAGGGTAGTTTTCGGGGACTCCCAACCCAAGTCCAGAGCCCTATCCAAGACACGCCGGGCGTAGTCCCTCGAGAAGATATGCACGGGCCAATAGCCCCGTCCGACGGTGTAGTCGAATACTGCCTCAGCGACCAGAAAGACGGCCGCTGTCTCCCGAGTCCTCAGGCTTAGACCACAGGCTGCCGCCAACAGTCTCTCCTCAACGTATGGGTCATTGACGTCGCGGAAGGCGTTGAGAACGGTACCGACAAGGGCTGGGGCCGCCTCCAGCACCGAAAGAAGCGCTTTCGTGGCATTGTCCCGGGTCGGGCGATGGCTGGATACTAACGCCCAAGCCAGAACGTGGGCCGTGAGGAGCCTCGCGTCGTCGTCTGCTGATTTGGCAGCCGGCGACCAGGCCCACGAAATCAGTTTCTGCAGGGGTGCACGCTCGCCCGGCTCCGCGTTGCAGTATTGAGTCCACGTCGCATCCCGATCCGGAAGACCGCAATCGAACAGCACGTCATGAAGCCAAAGGGCATTGGTGGCATGGTCCGGAATCGTCGCCACTCGGAGCAGAGCAGTCATGGCTTCGTGCGAGTAAACCTCACTCTTCCACAGTGAAAGAGCGATTTCCCTGGTGCGCTCGTTTAGGGCGGACCGCGACCTCCACGCGAGGCTTTGCAGAAACCCTGTGCTCAGCTCGTATTGAATGGAGTTGGAAGTATCCTTCACGGCGTCCAACAGTTCAACACCGTGCACCTCAGGAAGGATCGTCGCCAGCGCATCCAGCTCCCCAGCGTGCGAGTACCACCGTGATGCCATTTTTTGGCACCGTTCAATGGTCTCAACGGAGTCGGCACTGCAAATCAGGCGCGCTATCGCAGTATCACCTAGACGTTCGTAGGCAAACCTGATCGAGGCCCCATCGCTCGATTGCGACTCAGTGAAGATTCCTTCGTGGAGTAATCCTCGTAGCAGGCTGCTGCTCCAGCTACGGTCTGGCAGGGAGGTCTCAATGATCTTGCTGGCGGTTGCCCTCGGCAGGAACCGTCCCTGATCGCGCATTGCGAGGGCAATATTCCTGACGGCCGCCTGGACGAGTGCGTCCTCGGAATCATAGTCGCAGCGATCCGGATTACTCAGGGTGCGATTAACCGACTCCAGCAGGATGTCGTAAGTCCAGCTCAGCCCGAGGCCCGTCCGAGGAAAACTTCTGGCACCGCTCCTTTGCAAGGCAGTACACAGCAACTTGAGGAAAAGAGGGTTGGTAAACTCGAGATCCAGCAGAGGGAACGACGGTACTTCAATGTCGTACCAGCCAAGGAACTCCACAATGGCGGTGTCAGCGACCTCAGCGAATCCTTCATGCACCTCGCTTGCCAGTTTCTCGAGGACATGCTCGGGAATGGTGTCCGCCAGGAACTCCGTGCGGCAAGACATTACGACCCTCAGATTGGGAAAAGCCCTGGCCCGGTCAAGGAAACTGGCCAGGTGCCGCGTCCAGATCCGGCGGTCTTCTGACTCATTGAGCGCATCGATGATTATGAACCCGACCTCCCCAAGAGATTCACATGCGACGCTAAATGTCGCGAGGAGCTGGCTCGCCGCCCCGTTGAACCCAACAATGCGTCCAAGCTCCGCCTCGACGGACCCTGATTGAAAGTGCTCGCCCAAAGCAATCAGCGTGGGCAGGCCCTTCTGCGTTCTCTGGCTCGCCAGATCGCACAAGAGATGGGTTTTGCCTGAACCCCCGGTACCCTCAATCAACAGCGTTGAGTCCGAGGAATGCTGCCACCCGCGGCTCCGGCTGAATCGTTCTATGCCCTGCAGCGCAGACGCTATTTCCCTGACTCGCGAGTGAAGACTCGCAGCCTTGTCATAGTAAAACCCGTCGCGTTCGGAATGCTCTGACAGCAACCGGGCCAGCGTCCACAGATGCGTCTTTGCGGCCTGAAGTGCGACACTGACATCGGGCAAGTTGATTTGAGGGTTAAGCGCAACATCTCGAGCAGTCTCCAGAAGCCCGTCAACGTGGTCCAGTGCGGCGTCCGCAAGTGTAATCGCGTCGCTGAACTCGTCCCGGTGTTCGTCAGGAATAGTGAAACCATTGCGGCGAGATCTGCGGAGGGCCGCGAGTTGCTCGCGGACTAGAGACTGAAGGCCTATTGTGCGGCCCAAGCCCTCGAACGCTTCAGACAGCGGCAGCACAACGTTGAGTTCGGGTGTGTAACGGGGACCAGCAGACGCCACGCATTCGGCTGCAATTCGCTCAAAGTCGAGCAGAGAGAAGCCATCAAGATCAAACCAGTACCGCAGGCGTCCGACCTGGTCGGGCTGGCTCAAGAAGTGATGGAGTTCCGACTCTCCAACGTATTCAAACAATACTTCGCGACCGATGGCCGCCGCGTCCGCAGTCCACTTCTCCACGTGCTCGCTCCACTTAGTGTGCGCGCTCTTCGACCGGGCGGTATCGCCTGCCGGCCGATCGTATGGCAAGACGACAAGATACTTCGTAAGGGTTGGCTCCCGATCGAGCGTCCGCTTGATAGATTCCCCAATGGCCGCGAACTCCGCAGAATCGAGTTGGAAGAAGAATTTGGTCTGCCATGCCCATATCTCGCCGTTGGGCAAGAGGGCTCGGCCTTCCCGACCGCCGTCCGGGTTGCCAAAGCGCTCAAATCGCGTCCCCGTCGGAAAGCCGATAAGGCCCTCACGCATTAGCTGCGAGACCAGTTCCTCAAAGCCTCCCGCTTGAGATGGCGGATTGCCCCAGGAACGGATATCACGGAAGTTGATGCCGGGTAGGAGCGCCATCCCCAAAATCCTCTCTGTACCCAGCGTTTCCAGGTGCCTCCCAAGAATATGTGGCGACGGACTCTGAACACCGGGCCGGTCGTTTTCGTCGATAGCGTGTCGAGAAATTGCCTCCGCATGGATGACGCCACGGAGAGCTTTGCAGCAGTGCTCTTGGAGTAACCGTCACTATGCCCCCTCAGCGGATTTCAGAGGCGACGGCCACACTAAAACTGGGGGTGTCCAACAACCCAACGGGCCCGTTCGCAAGCGCCGCATCAAGGTGACCGTAATGACTGCGCCCCGCTCCCAGGGTTTCGCTGCATCCTCGACGCTGGCACAACAATCGTCTCGCGCGCTCGAACCCAAAGTCGACGCAAACCGATCATGGTGAGGGTTAGGTCTAGCGTCCATGGATGGCTGAAGCCCTTAGCAGAGCGGGGCCTAACAGCAACAGCCAAAATGCAAGAGGAGACCTGACCATGAATGCGCTCACCATCAAGGACCCCGCCGACCTGCTCAGCTTCATCGGCCACACCCTCGGGTTCTGGCCACAAGAAAGCCTCGTCTGCATCACACTCGACAAAGAAAAAGTCGGCGCCACCCTCCGCATCGACCTCCCCAAACAACCAGGCCTGGAGGTCCACTTCGCCCGAACCGTCGCCGCCTATCTCACTAGCGACGAACGAGCCAACGGCATCGTCTTCGCCCTCTACACCAGTGAACGCCCAGAACCAGGCGAGGCAAGACCACACCGCGCCACCATCGCAGCCCTCACCGGAGTGCTCGCAGCCGAGGGCATCACCATCCGCGACGGCATCTACGTCACCAACACCACCTACTCCCCCTACGACACCCGCCCCGGTGAGAACATCGCCATCCCTGTCAGCAACACCGAATACTCACAGGTCAACGCAGAATTCATCTACCACGGCAGCAGCATCGCACCCACCAACCACATCACCCTCCCCACGGCGACCCACAGGCGGGAGGACGCGGCCGCCGTCGAACGCCACATGAAGGCCATCACGGACTGGCCGCCGGCGGCAGCCACCGAGGACGCGCACGAGCTCTGGAACGGCATGCTCAGAACCAAGGACTATCCCACCGATCAGGACGTCCTGAAGCTCATCGCCTACTATCAGTTCCCGCACATCCGGGACCAGCTCATGGCCGACATCCCCGGCATCGACGAACCACCCGAACACATCCTTTTCGCCCAAACCACCACCGCACCGGACTGGTCCAGGATCGGATGGGCCAAACAACTCCTCACCCACACCTACACCCTCACAGCCCCAGAGCACGCGGCACCTATCCTCACCGCCATCGGCTACATCAACTGGTGGGAAGGCCGAGGATCCAAAGCCCACCAATACCTCCAACTCGCCCTCGACGCCGACCCCGGCTATCGCTTCGCACGCCTCACCGACCACATGCTCGGCGCTGGCATCATCGCCGGCTGGAACACGAACAAAAACACCGCCTACCGAACCCACCTCGATATGCCCTGAATTGGGTGCACCTTCGAAACCATGCGGATTGCCGAGTGCCCCGGCATTCAGCCTTGGTCGAGCCGGCGAGGTGGCGCCGTCGACTCCCGCCAGACAACGGTCGTCAAAGTACCCTCGGGCTCAGGCAGCGCCCCAGAACGCATCAATACCAGGAGCTCACTCATGCCGCGGCTTCCGAGGCGTTCATGGTCCACAGCGACGGTGGTCAGGGACGGTGCCATGGCGGCGGCGACGCGGTTGTTATCCCAACCGGTAACACTGACGTCGTCCGGCACGCGCCACCCGCGGTCCAAGGCTCCGCGAATGGCACCGGCGGCGAGGACGTCATCGGCGCCGATGATTGCCGTTACCCCACTGTCCTCCGGGAGCTGGGCGACGGCACCCCGGGCGGCCTCCGCTGACCATTCGCAGTCCACCACTCCATAGCTTTCCAGCCCCATGGCCTTGATGGTGTCCTCGTAGGTGTCTCGTCGGCTGCGTGCGGATGTGTGGCGATAGTCGCCGCCCAGGTGCATGAACGTCCGGTGACCCATGGCCGCCAAGGCGGTGATGATGTCCGCAATGGTGGAGCCGTCGGCCAGTCCGCCGATGCTTCTCAGTTCGTGGTCATAAACGGGTAGAACTGTGATGGGGCTGCCTCCATCAGCAGCGTCGCCCAGATCGAGTGGCGTGAAGGACACCAGCCCATCGAACAGCCCGGAGTGGACGAGCTCGACGGCACGGTCCCTCCGCACATCCGGTACACCGTCGAGGATGATGACGTCGGCGACGTAGCCAGCTGCGTGGGCTGCGGACGTGGCTCCATGCAATACCTCCAGGGAGCTGATGGACGTGCCACTGGGCAGCAACACTCCAAGGCGTCCGGTGCGGCCACCTCGCATGGCCCGGGCTGCCAGATTCGGACGATAGTTGAGGTCCGCGACGGCGTCGCGGATCCGTTCCCGCGTCGCCTGCTTCATGCCGGCATTGGCGCGGAAGTAGCGGGAGACGGTTTGGTGGGAGACTCCCGCCATTTGGGCCACTTCCATGATGGTGGCCCTGCGCTTCGGTTGGGCTTCCCCCATGCCGCGCACCCCTCATTTCCTGGATCGTCAGTACGGACCATTCTGCCATCGATTCTCCACTGATCGGCCGAACGCTTCAAAGCCTGCCTTGAAAAGAAAGCGCACGTGCGCCAAGAAAAAAGTGAACGTGCGCTTGACGGGTGCTGCGGCTCACATTTACTCTGTGAGAAACCGCTTTCTAGCCTCGAAGAAAAGCCCCTACCCTAGGACAAACGATGGTGTTTCGCGCCCAAAAATCGATACTCAAACTCGCCGCCGCTGCCGCCGTCTTGGCGCTCGGCTTGACCGGTTGTGGAGGAGGATCTTCCCAGCCGGCCTCGGACGGATCGGTCACTTTGCGCATGTCGTGGTGGGGTTCGGACTCCCGCCACAAGATGACCCAGCAACTCATTGAAGAATTCGAGGCCGAGAACCCCAACATCAAGGTTGAGGGCGAATATGGCGACTGGTCCGGCTACTGGGACAAGCTGGCCACCCAAGTTGCGTCGCAGGCAGCGCCCGATGTCATTCAAATGGATGCCTCCTACCTCGGCGAGTACGCTGACCGCGGCGCCCTCCTGGACCTCAAGAGCGTGGACCAGTCGAAGTTCGACCAGGCCGTTGCCGATGCCGGCAAGATCGATGGCAAGCAATACGCCGTCACCGCAGGCATCAATGCCCAGGTCGTGCTGGCCAACCCTTCACTGTTCGCTGCCGCAGGTGTCTCGCTGCCGAATGACACGACATGGACTTGGGACGACTACGACAAGATTGCTGCCGACATCACCGCCAAAAGGGGCGGGAACGTTTACGGCTCCGGACCGTTGAGCCTGGATGCCCAGGTGAACCTGTGGCTGCGCCAGCACGGCAAAGCCCTTTTCACCGGCGACGGGAAGCTGGGCTTCGATGAGTCCGACCTCAAGCAATGGTTCGAGTACCAGGCCAAACTCCGCGATTCCAAGGCCGTTCCCCCGGCATCGGTCATGACCGAGGACGCCAGCGCCTCGGTGGACCAGCAGGGCTTGGCGACCAACCACTTCGCCATGGCCTTTTACTGGTCCAACCAGTTGGGCGCACTGAGCAAGGCTTCCGGGCAGAACCTGGAGATCCTCCGCCCACCGAGCACCAAGGGCAACGCCGCCGACGCTGAGCAGTATTACAAGTCCAGCCAATTCTGGTCCGCCAGCTCCCGAAGCAGGCACCCCGCCGAGGCACAAAAGCTCGTCGATTTCCTGGTCAACAACACCAACGCCGGCGAAATCGGGCTCGCGGACCGTGGCATCCCCGCCAACTCCGACGTCCGCGCGGCCATCACGCCCAAACTTAGCGCCGCCGATGCAGCAACCGCCAAATTCATCGACGAAATCTCCATGGAACTCGGCGACGCCGTTCCTGTTCCACCGGCAGGATCCAGTGCCGTCACCGAAGTCCTGACCCGTTACACCTCCGAAGTGCACTTCCAGCGCATGTCACCGCAGGACGCAGCCAAGAAAGCAGTCGACGAAGCCAAGAGCTCCCTATCCTGATCCACGACCGACGTCCTGAACCGGGCCTTCGCCTTGACCCACCACCAAGGCGGAGGCCCGCATTCTTGCCGGCAACGCCGTCGAGCCCCGACCCCTGCCACCACACCACCACAGCCAGACAACCACGGAGGAACAATGAAGTCCCCACTCACGGTTTTCAGGAAATGCGGCGCCGCCGCAGCCGCCACAGCCATCCTTGCCAGCACCATGGTGGCGTTCACCCCACCGGGCGCGGCCGCCGACGCGCCGCCCGTGCCGCCGTCGTTCGCGGGCTTCACCAGCAAGGCCGCCTTGCAGGCCGAGGGCCGCGCAATTTTTGCGGCAAAAGAACTCGCAGTAACGGACGCGGGCGCCCCGGCCGGCACCGGCGTCACCTATTACGTTGATTCCGCGGGCGGCAGCGACACCGCCACCGGAACCACACCGACCACTGCATGGAAAAGCTTCACGAACGTCAATACCAAAGCCTTCGCCCCGGGCGACCGGATCCTGCTCAGGGCCGGGAGCTCCTGGTCCGCCGAAGGGACCCAAGTGGCCAAGGAAGCGTACGACTACACCCAATGGGACAACGGCGTAGCCACCGACGTCGCCGGGCCGGCCCCGAGCTCGCTGCTCGCACCCAAGGGATCCGGCACCGCCGAGCACCCCATCGTTATTTCAAGCTACGGGACAGGGGCCGCGCCGGAACTGAATGGGCGCGGCGTGGTCAACGACGTGCTGCAGTTGACCAATCAGCAGCACTGGGACATCTCCAACCTCGAGATCAGCAACGTCACCGACGGGTTCAACGCCTCGAAGTTCGAACCAGGCGCCAACGCGGGACTCAAACCCGGCGAAGAGAACCCGAAGACCGGCGACCTGCGCGGGATCCACGTGCAGGCCGAAAACGCTGGAACCCTTAGCGGCTACGACATCCACAACGTCTTCATCCACGACGTCAGCGGCGTCATGTGGTCCATCGGCAACTCTGGACTCGACCGTTCCAAACGGACCGGCGGTATCCTCTTCGAAGGGCTCAAAGGCAACGCGACCACCGCGTCCCAGTACACGGATGTCTCGATCCGGAACAACTACGTCGCCAATACCGCGTTCGCGAACATCATGTTCAAGCAGTTCTCCGGCATGGGTGAAAACCGATACAAGGACGTCAAACCAGGCTGGGGTGACCGGGCTGCCGCCAAGGCCGCCGCCGATGGAACCATCACCGAAGACCCGGACTGGCGACCACACACCAACATCGACATCTCGGACAACTACCTGACCAACCGAAACACCCAATACGGCTGGGACTCCCTCTACCTGACCAGCGTCCAACGCGCCACGGTCAGCAACAACCTGATCGATGGCACCGGCGTCTCCGGCATCGAAATGTACTACGCGGATAACGTCGTCGTGCAAAACAACGAAGTCGCCGAAGTGGAAATGCGCGCCAACGCCGCCGACTCGAACGGCATCGACCCGGACCGCGGCACCTCCAACATCCTCATCCAAGGGAACTACGTCCACAACTCCGGCGAAGGCATCCTGCTCTGCGGCTTCAGCTTCAGCACCGCGATCGTCCGCTACAACGTCATCCAGGACGTCGACAAGAACTACATCAACCCCCACGGGGACTCCGGCGTGAACCTGATCTACAACAACCTCATGTACAACACCCAACAACCGGCAAAGAACAACACCGTCGGCTTCTTCGAATCCTCCGGCAGCGCCGCCAGCTACCTCGTGGAGAAGAACCCCCACTACGTCTTCAACAACGTCTTCTACAACACCCGCCAAGACATCAACGCAGCCGCCTTCCGCGCCGAATTCCCCGGCGTCCACTTCAGCAACAACTCCTACTACGGACCCAAAGTCACGCCCCCCGCCGCTGACGCCACCGCCACCACGAGCGACCCCAAGCTCGGCGGCAACCCCGCCGACGACATCCTCAACGCGGCCCCGGCATCGGGCGCTTCATCCCTGATCAGCGCCGGAAACCCGGTGGACGTCGCAGCCATCGCCAAGGGATTCGCCATCACCGGTAACGGTTCCGGAAGCCAACTCCCGATGGGCACGGATTTCTTCGGGCACAACATCACCACACGGCCAACCATCGGCCCCGCCTCGTACCAACCACCCCACGGCTCCGCCGTCGTGACAGGCATCATCGCCGACAGCTACGGCCAGGCCGTCCCCGGAGCCGCCGTTGCCTACGGATCCTCCACCGCTACCAGCGACAGCCGTGGCCGCTACGCCATCGAAGCATCCGCCGGCACCTACACCCTCACCCCATCAGCCAACGGATACTCCAACGGCACCCCGGTCACCGTCACACTCTCAGATCGCCAAACACTCAACGCACCCCTGACCCTCGGCGCCACGACCACCACAACCGGAACCCTCACTGGCACGGTCAAGACCTCACGCGCCGGTCTCACCGGTGCCACGGTCACCATCTCCAAAGGGACTGAACAACTGGCCCACACCACCACCGACACATCGGGCGTTTACGCAATCAACAACATTCCCGCCGGGAATGGCTACACCGTCACGGCCACCAAGGCAGGCTACGAAACGGCTACCCAGCCTGACGTGACCATCCAGGCGGCCCGGACCACAACCACCAACCTGACCCTCTCGGCCACCCCAGGCAACACCCACTACACGATCAACGAAACCTTCGACAACGAAACCACCGGCGCCTTCACCGGCACAGCCGACGGCGCGCTGCTGGCCAAAACGGCCGACGCCGCCGGAACCATCAGCATCGAAGAGGACCCCGCACGGTCGGGGAACAAATACCTCAAGATCGCCAAAACCAGCAGCACCTCGGCCACCCTCGCGGTGCACAACGCCATCGAGCAGAACCTCACCGGAACAGTCACCATCGAAGCCCGCGTCCAACGCACCTCGACCAACGGCACCCCGAATCAACTGGCTATGTACTCCTTCACGGAATCGAGCTGGAATGCCACCAACCCGGCCTCATCCACCAACCCGTCAGCCACCTTCGGATTTTCCAACGGCAAGATCATCACGCACAACGTGACCGGCTCCAGCTCCCTCAGGAACGTCGCAGACTACAAAACCGGCCAGTGGTACACCATCCGCAACGTCGTCAACCTCGACGCCGGAACCTTCGACTTCTACATCGACAACATGGACACCCCCGCCCTGACCAACCAGCCGCTGCGAACCCTGGTGGATGACCTGGACTACTTCAGCTTCTTCATCAACGGCACCAACGTCGGAAACCTGCTGCTGGACTACTTCCGCGTCAACACCGGCACCCCGTTCAACTACAGCGACACCTCGCTCGGCTCGGTAACGGCACAAACTCACGACGGCGACATCGGCCTGACTGCCTCGGCGGACGGCCACACGTACTCCGGAACAGTGGACCCTTACACCACCACCGTCTCCCTGTCCGCCAGCGCCGGAAGCGCCTTTGCAAAGACCGGAATCAACGGCACACCCACCAACCAAGCCGTCGAAGTCACCCTGAACGAGGGCTTACCCAATGATTCGGTCATCGGGACCAACGTGCCCGTGGTTGTCACTGCCGAAGACGGCACCACCGAGACCTACACGATCGCGATCTCACGGATCAACCGCAACCAATCTACGCAGCTAAGGAACTTGGCCGTCAGCGGGTATGAACTCAACCCCGGATTCACCCCCGAGCGGCAAGGCGACGACGTCCCCTATCAGCTCGGCACCGAACTGGAATCCTCTGTTCGCAGCATCAAACTGACCTGGCAGGCCGGCTGGACCGGCCAACAGGTCCAGGTCAACGGCACGGCTATTCCGGCAGGAACGACCGAAGCCACCGTGGACCTCCAAGACGGCGAGAACACCATCGACGTGGCAGCCAGCTCCTACCCCGGCGACTTCGGCAGCTACGTCATAAAGGTCACGCGGAAAGCGGCGCCCTGGATCCTGCAGGGCTTCACCGCACCCGTGGACATGGGCAACGTCTGGAACAGCGTCAAGGGCGGCAGCACCGTTCCCCTCAAGTTCAAAATGTTCGATCACGGCATCGAGATAACCGACCCCTCGAAGGTGAAGAGCTTCATCGCAACCCAGGTCCAATGCCCCGGCAACAGCGTTCTCGTCGAGGAGATTGAATTCCTGACCACCGGTGGGTCCCAGCTCAGCTACCAGGAAGGGCAGTTCATTCAGAAATGGCAAACCCCGAAGAAGCCGGGCAGCTGTCTGCAGGTCACCATGACCGCAGGCGACGGTTCGCAGCTCAAAGCCAACTTCATCATCAAATAGACGACGCCCAGCTGCCCGGAGCCATTTCCGAGCGGCTGGGCGTTCAGCACGACTCCGGGCGCACCAGTATGGCGGCATCGTCTGCCGGGCGTGGCTTCGCCGTGGGAATCTTATGGGTGTGTTGCTCCGTGTCTCTTAGGGAGGCCACCAGCCTGCTCCCACGGCCCTGCTGCCAGTTCCAGCAGTTTCACCAGCCCCCGATGATCGGACCCCGGCCAGTTCCAGTCACTCTCGAACGGACTCTCGTGATAATCCACATGATCGGTGAAAATCGCGGCAATATCCTGGGGTCGTTCCTCTCCCGTTCCACCCAGGCTCAATCAGGAAGGCCCCCAGCCCACCAGCTGTTCCCAACGGCATCGTCGAATTACCCGAGGTCGCTTTAGCCCGGTTGAGAGCGGTGTAGAGGCGGTCCTGAGCTTCCCGAGAGCCCGAGAAACAGGCTTGATGCTTTCAAATCGGTAGCACGGGATATGAGATCAGGGCTTCAGCCATGCGCGAGCAGTTCGAGGCCGACGACCGCCGCACCCAAGGCACATTCAGCCCCCAAAGCGATCAACCTCTGCCACCAGGACATCTTCACCCGACGAACCGCGAGGTAGCCGATTAGGACCAGAGACACGATCAGCGCGATGGTCGAGGCGCGCAACGCAGTTTCAATACTCCACCGGCCCACGGCCGCCACAGCAATAAAGATCAGCGGCAAAACGATCGCCCCAAACGCCCCAAAGCTGACACGCACCATCTTCGACAGTTCAGACCGGGTCGGCGTCTTTGCGTGCACGGCGAGGTAGGAGACAAGATCAGCAACGAATACCGCCAGCAGTGTGCCTACGACCGTGATGGCCAGCGTTGAGGCCGCTTCACCTGGCATGAGTGCTTCCGAGTGGGAGGCCAAGGCAAGAACAACGGCCAAACCTGTGAAGGTAACATATACCCGTTCTTTGAGGGCTTCGGCGCGGTGGCTCGCGCTTGATTGAACTCTGGAATTCACGCGATGAGACCTCCGATGGAAGGCGCTGAAGGCTCTGGCCACAGCGATAAGGGTATCGGCTTACGCCGCCGATCGTAGCGGAACTCGCTACATAAGGGGTGGACCCGACATTAGCCCGACCGCCGGGCCTTACCTGGCGGGGACAGCAGAAAACTAGCGACTCTATGGAACCCATGGCCGTGATGCGGCCTCATCCAGGCAAATTTCGGAGTGGCGGAGCTGACCCAACAGGCTGTGGCTCGTCCACTTGCAATGCCCGCAGGCCGCTGATGGTGGCGCGAACGAGGAATTCGAACTGCCTATCGTCGTAGGTGCTGAACCCGGACGCGTACAAATGGCGCAGTACCCTGAGTTTTTCGGTTCCGGAAACGTCCAGCACGCGGTGAAGTTCAGGCTGTTGTGGGTGGCCGTCGGGGTCGCTGTTGAGGATGACGTCCCGGGCGAATCCCATTTCAAGATTGGTCATCATCGACAAGGCGTGCCCGGCATCCTCCTCACGGAAGCCCACGTCGGTCATCTACTTAAGCACGACCTAGGCCGGCTCGACCATACCGAAGTCCGTTTTGCCCGCAAGCCGAAAGTAGCCCCCACTGAACCGGAGGCGATGAGGCTATTCGCTACGGAACTTGCGTATGCCGCCAGCGCCTCGTCCCAAGTTGCTCTTGGGGCGATGTTCGTGCTCCGGAAGCGAGTCTTGAACGCGTCGACGGGCAGCAAGGGAAGCATATGCTCGCGGTCTGTGACGTGGTAAGTGGTTGCCTTTCGATCGACGCCGAGTTCGGTTGCCACCGCTTGCATGGCCAACGAGCTCGGCTCGATCGTACGGGCCGCGGCGACGATGCGGTCTCGGGTGATTCCTGCAGCGGCCCTTCCTCCACTGACATTGCACCTCCGTTTGCTCTTGACATCCTTGCTCAACACAGCATACATTTCCCGAATGGGAATTTAATTCCCTTTCAGGAAATCACTTCAACGCAGAAGGACCCGCCATGGCAAAGACGCATGACATCCCGATCATTCCTCGGACGCCGCTGCCCATCACTGGCGAGGCAGCGTCGGTTACGGGCCAGCTTGCTCCGAGCGATGGTCCCACGACCATGCAGCGACGGCTGTGGTTCCTTCTCCCACTGGCGTTGCTGAGCGTATCGATCATCTGGGGCGGGGTACTTCAGGCGCTTCTTGCTCGGCAGGTCAATGCCTTTGTACCTGACGCGTCGGCGCAAGCAGGGACTCTTGGACTCGTTCTCACCATCGGCGCGATCTCCTCTGTCGTCTTCACTCCGATCGTCGGTCTGCTCTCCGACCGCACCCGTATCCGCTTCCTCGGGCGCCGCAACATCTGGATCCTAGGGGGCGCGATTGTGAGCGCGGTGACGCTACTCGCAACCGCCTTCGCACCCAACGCGATCGTCCTCACAATCGCGTGGGCTCTCGCCCTGATCCCGCTGAACGGCTACCAGGCGGCTGCGGCCGCTGTGGTACCGGAACGCGTTCCAGTGCGGATCCGCGCCCGTCTGACAGCGGTTAATGGAATGGCGGCATTGGTGGGCGTGGGAGTCGGCGCGGTCATCGGCAACCTGGCTGGCGTAAGCCTGGCTTACGTCATCTTTGCCCTGCAGCTCGTTGTGATCGGCGCCGTGTTCGCGTTCTTCACTCGAGACTTCACACCTCCCACGATCGTCAAAGGAGTCAAGGCAGAGAAGACAAGGCTGCCCGGGTTCCGGACCGCACCAGACTTCTGGTGGGTGTTCATTGGCCGCTTCCTTGCCTTCCTCGGCTACGGTCTCGCCACCGGGCTCGCACTTTATGCGCTGCGTGACTGGTTCAGGGTAGGCGAAGGTACCATCGACGCAGCAACGACGCTCAATGGAACGGTGATCGTACCGATCAGTACCCTGCTCCTGATCGTCTCCGCTATCACGGGCGGAATCCTCGCCGACAAGTTCCACCGGATGAAGCCGTTCGTGATCGGTTCCTCGCTGCTTTTCATCCCGGCTGCGCTGGTCCTGATGCTCGTTCCGAACGAGACGGGAGCAGTCATCGGAATGTGCCTGCTCGGCTTCGGCTTCGGCTCCTACGTTTCGGTAGATGGTGCGCTCGTGACGCTGGTGATCCCAAAGCTTGAGGACGCGGGGCGCGACCTCGGAATCCTCAATATCGCCAACGCCGGGCCGCAGGTCATCGCACCGGTCATCGCGGGCAGCGTCGTCGCCTTCGCAGGCTTCGGTTGGCTGTACGCACTGGTAATAGCCATCAGTAGCGCGGCATCCATCGCCGTTATGTTCGTCAAATCCGTACGATAAGTAAGAGAGCTTCAAAATGCTACGCACCTCCTTCAATGACGGTTGGACCGTCCACGCCGAGCACGACGCGGACGCTTTGCCGGTCGGTCCGGTCACCCTCCCGTACGACGCGATGCTGCACGAGTCCCGCGTCGCCGACACCCCCGCGGGCATGGGCACCGGCTTCTATCCCGGAGGGCGCTACCGCTACACCAAGTCGTTCCGGGCGCCGGAACAATGGCGCGACCGCTCCGTCCTGGTCGAATTCGAGGGTGTTTATCATCGTTCAAAGGTGTACCTGAACGGGGAGCTCATCGGGGGGCGTCGTTCCGGATACGCCGTCTTCCACGTCCCCCTCACCGCGCATTTGCGGTTCGATGACGAGAACACGCTGGAGGTGGTTGCCGACACCACAGATCAGCCGAACTCACGCTGGTACTCGGGCAGCGGGATCTACCGGCCCGTGAACGTGATGGTCGGTGACCTCGTGCACGTCCCTCCCTTTGGGGCGCGATTTGCCACCACCGACGTGGATTCGGAGGGCACAGCTAGTCTTGTCTCCACCGTCGACCTTGTTAACGACGATTCAAGGGAGCACGAGGTGCGGGTAGAGGTGAGTATCTCCGCGCTTGGCGGCAGGGAACTGGCCTTCGTCGCGGAGACCGTCACGCTCTCGCCAGGGGCGCAGACGTCCGTTCGGCTTCCGATATCCGTCGAGAACGCTGAACTGTGGTCGCCGGATTCCCCACGGCTACACCATGCGAGCGTTCGCATTACCGATGGCGGGGACCTGCTCGATGCCGTGGAGACGCAGATCGGGTTTCGGACGATCACGGTGGACTCCACTCATGGGTTCCGCATCAATGGCACCCCGTACAACCTCCGAGGCGCGTGCATTCACCATGACAATGGCGTGATTGGGGCCGTGGAGTTGGATGGGGCGGCGGACCGTCGTGTGCGAATCCTGAAGGCTGCGGGGTACAACGCGATCCGATCCTCACACAACCCGACCTCCCCGGCGATCCTGCGTGCCTGCGACAGGCATGGACTGATGGTCATGGACGAACTCAGCGACGCGTGGTACTTCCCGAAACTCAGCTACGACTACGGGCTCGACTTCGAAGCGGAATGGGAAAAGGATCTTGAGGCCATGGTCGCCCGCGGGTTCAACCACCCGTCGGTGGTGATGTGGTCCATCGGCAACGAGATCGCGGAAACCAGCCAGCCCAAAGGAATCGCCCTAGGCCACCGGATCGCAGGACGTACCCGAGAACTAGACCCCACCCGGCCGGTCACCAACGGTATCAACCTGCTGCTAAACACGGTCGCGCCCGACGACGTTAAGAAGGCCCAATCCGTTGCCAAAGCCCGCGAGAGCGGGCATAACGCCAGCAAGAACATGATCACCGTCTTGAACTTCGCGATGAGCGCGCTGGAGAAGGTGATGCCGCTGGTCGTGGCGGGAAAGCGAACCGACGCACGCACGAAGGACGCTTTTGCTGCCCTTGATGTAGCCGGCTACAACTACGGCGCCGGGCGCTACCGCAAGGACCACCAGACTCACCCGGACCGGGTCATCGTGGGGAGCGAGACAGTTCCTCCACAGCTGTTCAAGAACTGGTCGCTGGTGGACGAGCTGCCATGGGTGATCGGCGACTTCCAGTGGACGGGGTGGGACTATATCGGCGAGGCCGGCATCTCGGTCATCCGATACGGCGAACCCCGTAGGCTCTTCCTGCCGTACCCGGCGCTCCTCGCCGGCACACCCGTCGTCGACATCACCGGCCACCTGCAAACCCAGGCACACGTGAACCAGATCATCTGGGGGCTCCGCACCGGTCCAGTCATCGCCGTTCAGCCTGTCAACCATGCTGGCGAGAAGCAGAGCAAGACCGGGTGGCGCTCGACCAACTCCATCGCGTCATGGAGTTGGGAAGGGTCCGAAGGCACGAAGGCAGTGGTCGAAGTGTACGCGAACGCACACCGCATCGACCTGAACCTGAACGGCCGGACCATCGGATCACGGAGCATGACCGTCAAAGACCAATACCTCGCTACATTCGAGGTCCCATATGAACCGGGAGAACTGACCGCTATCAGCTACGACAGGTCCGGTCGGGAAATCGCCAGAGACTCGCTCAACAGCGCCGGGACGAGCCTACGAATCCAGCTATTGCCTGAGGCAGACACTGTCACATCTGGTGGAGAAGACCTGCTCTTCGTCCCCATCGCGTTCACCGATGAAGACGGGATCGTGCGGCCGCTCGCTGATCGCGAAGTAACGGTCCACGTCGAAGGGGTCGGGGAACTGCTCGGCAGCGGCAGCGCCAACCCTATCACCGCGGACGAGTTCAGTCGTGGCCAGTTCACCACCTTCCACGGTCGGGGATTGGCAGTTATCCGTCCCACCGCCGTCAGTGGGACCATCACCGTTACCGTGACCGCCTCGGGATGCAAACCCGCATCGGTAACCGTACCTGTCGCGAACGGAAACCCGTCGCGGACCGAGAACAGCCTCCCGGCAGGGGCGTCACGAACATCCAAGAAGGAGCCCATCCATGGCTAACACGACCCACCAGCCCAGTCGATTCCCATATCAGGACCCGGCGCTGTCCACTGACCAACGGGTTGAGGACTTGCTGGGTCGGATGGAACTGGCCGACAAAGCCGGCCTGATGTTCCAGCCCCTGGCAAGCATGGGAGACTTCGACGCGCCTGGCGCGTTCGGATCGCCCTCAACGCGCACGCTGTTTGACAAGCGAATCAATCACTTCAACATCCTGCAGGCACCGACAGCTGGCGCTCTCGCCCAGTGGGTCAACGCCGTTCAGGAGCATGTGCGTGCCCAGCCGTTGGGGATCCCGGTGACGGTGTCCACAGACCCGCGGCACTCGTTCGGCAACAACCCAGGCACCGCGATCATGGCTGGCCCCTTCTCACAGTGGCCCGAGATGCTTGGCTTCGGCGCACTCGATGACGCCGAGCTCGTTGAGCGGTTCGCGGATACGGTTCGCCGGGAATACTTGGCCGTGGGAATTCGGCTGGCGCTGCACCCCCAGATCGATCTCGCCACCGACCCGCGGTGGGCACGAGCCAGTGCCACCTTCGGCCAGGATGCTCAAATCACCGGCCGCCTCGGCGCGGCCTACGTGAAGGGTCTGCAGGGAGCGAGCCTTGGCCCCTCGTCGGTGTCGGCGATGGCCAAGCACTTCCCGGGCGGTGGCCCGCAGAAGGACGGCGAAGACCCGCACTTCGCCTATGGCCGCGAACAGGTGTACCCGGGTGGAAAGTTCGACCTGCACCTGCAGCCCTTCCGTGACGTTATCGCAGCCGGCGTCTCGCAGATGATGCCTTATTACGGTATGCCTATCGGAACCGGCTACGAGGAGGTCGGGTTTTCGTTCAACAAAGAGATCGTCACCACACTTCTGCGCGAGACCCTCGGATTCGACGGCATTGTCTGCACCGACTGGGGCGTCCTGTCCGCCACATTCTGGGGTGTCGAACATCTCTCCTATGAGGAGAGGATGCTCAAGGCGCTGGATGCCGGAATCGACCAGTTCGGCGGCGAGTTCGCCCCGGACGTGCTGATGGGACTCGTCCGCGGCGGGTCGCTCTCCGAGGCTCGACTCGACCTCTCGGTGCGACGCCTGCTGCGCGAGAAGTTCACTCTGGGCCTGTTCGATGACCCGTTCGTCGATGCCGACGCCGCTGTCAGCCTGATCGGCACCACGGAGGCTCGGGAAGAGGGGCTCGCCGCTCAGGCTGCCGCCACCACGCTGCTCCTAAACCCAGACGGAGCCGCGCACTTGCCGTTGGCGAAGAAGATCAAGGTCTACACCGAGGGTATGAACGTCGAGGCGTTCGCCGGCCGCGCCGACATCGTCGCAACCCCGGTCGAAGCCGATGTCGCCGTGCTGCGTCTTGTCGCACCGTGGGAGAAACGCGGCGCACCCGGTACGATCGAATTCTTCATGCATGCCGGACACCTGGACTTCACCGATGCGCAGGTCGCACACTTCCGCGACATCGCCGCCCAGGTCCCGACCGTGTTCGACGTATATCTGGACCGACCTGCGATCCTCACCCCATTGAAGGACCTCGGCGCCTCGTTGATCGTCAACTACGGCGCTACCGATGAGGCGTTCGCCCGGGTATTGTTCGGCGAAATGGAACCAAAAGGACGGCTGCCGTTCCAACTGCCGTCCTCGATGGCGGAGGTCGTAAAGAACCGGCCGGACGTACCCGGCGACACCGCGAACCCGGCGTTCGAGTTCGGAGAAGGGCTCCGCTACCAGAACTGGACCGCGTCGCCACCTCCCACCGACCACGACCGCGCCGCCACAACAGTACAGCGATCCAGCCGGTTCGATTTCACGATCGCCACTCTCGCGGACGTGATGGACGACCCTCAGGCCGGGCCGATACTCGCCGAGACGATTCCCGGCCTGGACCAATTGCCGATGCTGGACATGGTTCGGAACATGGCATTCACCAATGTCCTCGACATGGCCGCCGACAACCTTGGCGGCGACGCGATCGATGACCTGAAAGAGCGGCTTGCCGCCGTCTGATTCACCGCGGTTTCGTCCGGGCGGACCAGCTCCGCCCGGACGACACCCCCCTCCCCCACGGCGTCCATGGTGTCGTGTACACCCCGACGAGGAGTTGTACCGCTCACAGCCCAGAACGTGCGAATCACCACCGAACAGATGAGAAACCTCCCATGAGCAGAACCCGTCCAGTCAACACCTCTGCGGCTTCGGCGACGTTCGTGGACCGCCGCGTCGACGGACGTGACGGCGCTATTTCAATCCGTGATTATCTCCCCGTCGCAGTGGATTCCTCTGCCAGGCCCTTTCTCTGGGTGCACGGCGGCGGGTTCCAAAGTGGTGGTCTTGATCAGCCCGAATCGCACGCTACCGCTCTCGCCTTGGCATCGAAGGGGCGGTGGGTTCGCACTGTCGACTACCGGCTCGCTCCGCGCAGATGGCCGTGGTCGAAGGTCGAATTGACCGTGCGGCCGGGCCGATATCCCGCGGCTCTGCACGACGTTGTCGACGCGGCGCTCGACTTGACCAGGGTTACCGGTGCCATCACTATTGGCGGAGCCAGCGCCGGAGCGTGTCTGGCCGCAGGAGCGGTTCTCTATCTTCGTGACCATCAGGAACAACTCCCGCTCGGCGCTGTGCTGGCATATGGCACCTACCACGCTGAACTCCCCGCGAACCCCGCGCTTGAACTGGAACTCCACGGTATAGGACGACTGTTCTTTAGGTCGAGGATGGTACGGAACATGAACCTCAACTACGTCGGCGACTCTCAGCTCTTACTCCCTGGGTACGCGTTTCCAGGTGGTGCAGACCTGACCGGATTCCCACACACACTGCTGGTGGATGCGATGAACGACCGGCTGCGCGCTTCCGGCCAGGCCTTCGCCGCCGAACTGTCCGATGCCGGAGTGGACACCTCACACCACGTCCTCCCCCGATCGATGCATGCGTTCTTAAGCTCGCCCCGGTCCGACCATTTCGCCACGGCCGTCACGATGATAAGTGACTGGCTCGCCGACACCGACTCCCGTCAGTCCAGCCACCCCGCCTGACCGTCCCCGTCCCCTCACCGGTCGCTCGAAAGGAACGCCGTGAACTTCCCCCATTACAAGGACACACAAGACGACGCCATCGCGGACGAATTCATCTCATCCCGCGTCCGCATCTTCATCAAAGATGCGCGAAACCGAGACGAGGAGCTCAGCGACGCAGTCAACCGGCTCATACCCCTAGCTCTGGAAACCCGGCATGGCATCTTGGTCACCCAACACAGCCCATCGGTCTACACACTCGAAGTGCACCCGCCCACGCCCTTGGGAATGATCCGCGAGAAACGCCTAGAAGGGGCTGCAGAACTCTGCGCATCTGTCACGAGTTCAGCCGACCGGTTCTTAGATACGCAACCCCGCGCACGGCAGCGGTAACAGACACTCCAACGGCAACCGCGCGACAACACGCTGCGGACGACCATTCAAAAATACTCCAAGGAGAAATTCATGACTCAGACAACTGTCATTACCGGTGGAACCGGAGGAATGGGGCTCGCTACGGCTCGGATTCTTGGCCGGGACCATCGCATCGTCATCGCCGATCTCGATCAAGGTCGTATCGATCAGGCCGTGAGCGATCTGACCGGCCTCGGCATCGACGCCGTGGGCTTCGTCTGCGACATTACCGATAGCTCCGCGGCGAACCGGCTGTTCGAGAACGCCGAAGAGGGCGGCCATCACGTCCGCGCCGTCGTGCACACCGCTGGCATCAGCCCGCAGATGGGCACCCCCGACCGGATCGCGCGCATCAACGGCACCGGCACGGTCAACATCGCCCAAGCATTCCTGAAACGGGCGTCGGAGGGCGACGCCCTCGTGAACGTTGCTTCGACCGCCGGCCACGGGCTACCCAAAATACTTATACCGTTCCGAAGTTTTTCGCTGGCACAAACCGACCCCTCTAGGTTCGAACGGGTCATCGTCAAACGCGCCCGGGTCTTGGGCAAGAAGCTGCACGCCGGCGTCACTTATGGTCTAAGCAAGGCATTCGTGATCTGGTATACCCGCTCACTCGCGGGCGCGTTTGGCAGTAAGGGTGCCCGCGTCGTCTCGGTGTCGCCTGGAAGCTTCGACACGGCAATGGGAAAGCTTGAGAAAGACCACGGCGCTTCCGAATTTCTGAAAGTCTCGGCGATCAAACGCTTCGGACATCCGGACGAGATCGCCGCCGTCCTCGCCTTTTGTGCCACTGAAGCGCCTGGTTACCTCACGGGCACGGACATCCTCGTCGACGGTGGCACACGGGCCGGGCAAGAGTTCAAAAAGAAAAACTGAACCCGTCACGATTAGTGCTCCGCGTGGCGGGGTAGCTGGGCCCCCCGTCCTAGGCCCAGCTGCTCTGGGGCGCTCCTTGGCTGTTCCCACGGCTCTTGAAGGCTTCAACCTCGACGGGCTGTCAGCCCTGGAGCACCTTTCCAGGCCCCTCGAAATGAAAGGGTCGCCCGCTTCCTCGGGCCGGTCGCTGATCACCACCACATCGCCCGCCCGCCAGGAGGATCTTCTGGCAATTGATCTGTGGAGTGTCCGCCGTCCCGACCCGTGTGAAGCCATTTGAGGGGCAGCCGCGTGGAGTCTTAAGCCGCCTGCAGAAGTAGGAGGTTTGGTACATCCTGTCGCGGACTCTGCGGACACCATTCGGCCCGGAAAGGTCTTCATTAGTTGACAGCAGACCATGCCGGGACGCCACCAGCGATCAGCCTCGCTTGGACGTACGCCTTCGTTCGGGATGGCCCGCGATCTTTGCCGCTCGTGGCCGCTGCTGCCGTGCCCTCTCTTTCGGGACGACCGGCGGGTGGTTGAACGCGTCATTCTTCGGGATGCCGTATCTGTCGCAACCTCTGCCCGCACGTTGCCTTCCAGCGCAGATCGTACGTCGTGGTCTGCGCTTTCGGGCCCACGAGGACCGCGCCGAGTGCCTGTCCCTTTTGCGACGGGACAGGCCCCCATCATTGAATCCGGTAGCAACAGTCCCCGCTGCCTGGCCATAAAAACGAAGACCACTAGCTCCTTGGCCAGCGCATCCACGTCCAGACACCGGGAGTCACGTGCCCCATTCCCGCATTCACACTTAGGACCGGTCTCGACCACCAAACCCACCAGCCCGACCAACGGACCAAGGGCAAAAGCCGCCGTGGGCACCGCAGCGTTGTCCGTTTCCCGGAGCAAGGACACCTACCCGACAGCAAGTTACCGGCGCATCGCGGCGCACTCTGGAGGCCCGAGAGACTGCCTTGGCAGAACCTATGCGAGACACTGATTGCGGGGCCCTCCTGACCTCGCTGCGATGTCGGAGGATTTCGTGCCTGATCAACAACTGAGTCGATCTCACCGTCGTCGGCGGCTACGACGGCGACCATCTTGGTAAACGCTTCTGACGATCGACGGTTCCACCGTCTTCGGCACTTGAGTGATCTCAGCACGCCAAACCTGTGCCCAGCTCGGGCGGACGTTGTCTGCTCGACGCCGCCCACCCGGCAGGGCGACCTACCTCACGGGGATGCTTAAGGTTGCGTAGTTGAGGCTTGGTGCCGTGACAGTCATTGTCAGGGTGCCCGCTGACTTCGAAGGGCGAAGAACTGCGAGAGCCTGGCCATGCCAAGTGTGTCGGCGAGGACGCTGGAAACTGTCCACGTTGCGCGGGTTTCCGTTTCCAGCGCCGATCAGGTTGCCTGCCCCGCTGACGTAGAAAGCTACTTTTGTAACAGCATCGGGAACACGTCGGCCCTCCTTGTCGATGATCTCGACGAGCACGTGGGCGAGGTCATCGCGGCCCGTTGTGAGCGTCCGGACATCCGAAGTGAGGCGAAGCCCTGCCGGGGACCCGGTGGTGGTCAGTGTCTTGCGTGCGATTTCCAGCCCGTTGCGGCTGGCGATTGCGGTCAGCTGACCGGGCGCGTATGGGACGCTAAAGTTGGTCATTTGCTTGTCTGAGTCCTTCACTGTGTTACTGGCTATCAGCAGGCCGTTGAGAATCAGCTGCACCGTGTCGCCGCTGGTGTAAACCTGTACGTTCAGTGGCAGCGATTGCGGTTGGTCCCACGTCCAGCTTTCAAGAGCGTCGTACCAGGCGTAGTTCACGGCGATTTGTTGGGTGCCCGGCGGCGTCGGCCGGAGCACGACCATCTCAAGTGGGCTGTGACCGACGAACACTTCCCGGTAGAGATTCTGGGGCTTGCGCTGACCGATCAAGTCAATGTCACCGCAAAAGCCTTGGAAGTATGGGTACCCAACTGTCCCGACAAGGCCGCCGGCGGCCAGTGGCCCTGTGGTAGCTGTGGTGGCGCCGATGCCACCCTCCCCGATGTAGTCCCATCCGGCCCACACCAGGCTCCCGACATACCAGGGGCTTGCTTGGGCGAGCTTTGCGTTGTCGTAATTGCTGTTAAAGGGCACTTCGCTCTGGGTGATTGCTTTGTCCGGGTGCGCGGCGTGGTCTGTGGCCCCAGGATTGCCATGGAAGTCGAACACGTCAAGATAGGTCCATGGGTCGGGCCCGATTTTGAGGAGGTCAGCACCTCCGAGTGAGACGGGTCTGGTGGTGTCCAGTGACCGGATGTGGTCCGCGAGGCGGGGGCCATAAGCATTCGGATCAGCCGCGATCTCGTTGCCTATCGACCAGATAATCACACTGGGGTGGTTACGGTCCCGGCGGATAAATGTGGTGAGGTCACTTTGCCAATGCGTCGGGAAGTACAGGTGGTAGTCGTTCGCGGCTTTTGCGGGAAGGTCCCATATATCGAAAGGCTCGTTCCAAACGAGCATGCCCAATTTGTCGCAGGTATCCAGGAAATGAGGTGAGAACGGGGTGTGAGCGGGACGGACGGCATTGAAACCGGCCGCTTTGAGAATCTCGAGCTTACGTTCCTCTGAGCGGTCCAGGGAGATGGCTCCGAGAGGTCCGTGGTCGTGATGGACGTTGCCGCCGTTGAGCTTGATTCTCTTGCCGTTCAGCAGGAATCCGTCCGTGCCGTTCCACACCATGGAGCGGATTCCGAACGTTGTCGTGGTCGAGTCGATCACCCTTCCGCTCAGGAGCACCTCGGTGCGTGCCGTGTAAAGATTGGGCTTTTCCGGGTCCCACAGACGCGCACCGCTGACCCACTGACCAAACGAATATATTGTCTGGTCACCCGCGACGATGGAAACATTGCCCGAAGTTTGCGTCCCTACGACGTTGTTGCCCGGATCAAGCAGCGTCGTCCGCACCTGCGCAGTTGCAGTCTGGGTGCCATGGTTCCTGACTTCCACTGCTGTGTGAATGAGGGAGTTCGCGGCCACAACGGGCGTTGTTACCTGGACGCCGAATGAGGGGATGCAAACTTCGCTCGTGACCGTCAGCCACGTGTGCCGGTAGATTCCCGATCCGGAATACCAACGGCTGCTTTCGTTCGGGTTTTGGACTCGTACTGCCAGCACGTTTGGGCCGGAGAAATCCAGATGATCGGTCAAATCGAAAATCGCCGGCAGGTAACCATGCGCATTGAAGCCCAAGTGAAAGCCGTTGAGCCAGAAATCGGCCGTCTGGAAGACCCCGTCAAAACGCACCTCGACCCGGCGGTTGAGGGCTTCCTTCGGGACGGTGAAATGCTTGCGGTACCAGCCGATGCCGCCGACGGTGTAACCCTGGCCACGTCCACCAAGGGCCGCCGGTCCGTAGCCGCCAGGGAGGTCTGCGTTGGCATCAAAGGGCCCTATGACGGGAGGAACCCCCTGGATTAGCGAAGGGTCGTTGGGGACCAGATACGTCTGAGGGCTCGCCGTTGCCTCACCGTTCTCAGACGTTGCATAAGGTAGATCTTCAATTTGCCAGTCGTGCGGTACGTCCAGCACCCGCCAAGTGCTGTCGTCGAAGCCAATAGACTCGGCGCCTGCGGGGTCATCACGTAGGAAGCGCCAGTCAGCATCAAACGACGTCTGCGATCGGGTTAATGCACTGGCTGCGGACGCCGGGGCGGAGTCTAGGAGCACCGTGCTGACCCCAGCCGCCACCGCAGCAGCTGCCCCAATCCCGAGGACCTGACGCCGGCTGGGCGGGGCTGAGGAGGGTGTAGCTTCGAACTGCGCCATAGTATTGCTCCCTTGCAAGTGGTCCTCGTCCTGATCCACGAGCTTCGGTGCTCGCGGCCGGATTGTTAACGCTCACAATCTTGAAACAATTTGGCACCGGACACAATAGCCAGAGCCAATCCATGTCACATGTCCCTGAGAGATTGGCCCTAGATAGCTCTGGGCGCCACATTTCAGGTCGGTTAGGGAAGCACTCCTGACGTCGCCCTGGCGGAGGAAGGCTGAGAATCCGTGCAGTGTGCAGGTTCAGCGCGCCTCTGACATTGGGCGCGGCGGGACACACAGGCTGACGCCACGTTCATCGCCCTGCCGACGCGGCCACATACAACGCCCAACGCCCAAAAAAGCCGCTGCTCACGAAGTTCCTCAGCTGGTCCAGCTTCCATCATGCTGACGCGCACTGAAAGTCTGCGGGGCGCCAGCGGTGGCCCTGGAGCGGCGACTCACTCCTGTTCGTGGCCACCGTTCGCCAAGAGGTGTTCCAGTCCCCACAACAGGACATCCATGTCGTAGTCGAACCGCTGGTCATCGTAGGAGCTAAAGCCAACTTCTTCCAGGTGCCGCAGGGCTCCAAAACTCGATGAATCGACACCCTCAAGGGCCCGAACGAGTTCGGGCCCTTGAGGGTGCCCGCCCTCTCTGGCATTCATGACCAAGTCTCTCGCGCAGCTCATCGCCACGCCGACCGCCAGTGTCAGGGCCCTGGCGGCGTCACGTTCGCCGAACCCTGCTTCGATCATTTTTTCCAACACGATTTCGGCGGGCCTGATCATGCCCTCGCTCGCGGGTCCGCGAAGCTTGAAGTATGTAGCGAGAGAGCCAGACTCGACCAATGCGTCCTTCGTGCTTGCTGCAATCGTCCGTATGGCCAGCTTCCAGTCACCACTGGCAGGCAGCTCGGTGACTTGGAAGCGGGACGAGAACGCGTCCACGGCAAGGAGCTCCAATAGGCTGTCCCGATCGGTCACGTGATAAGTCACCGCCTTGCGATCGACCCCAAGCTCGTCCGCTACCGCCTGGATGGTGAGTGTCTCCGGGTCCAGGTCTCGAGCCGCAGCGACAATGCGCGTCGGGTTGATTCCCGCATTCTTTCCCCGCGTGCGGCGCACGGTGGGAACCGTTGTTTCTGAGGTCATGACGGCTCCTTGATGAGATCGGCGGTCGATCAACGATTATTCCTGATCGGGAATTAATGTACGAAAAAGGCTTGACGACCACCAGCCTACGGGATACGGTTCCCGAAAGGGAATTTAATTCCCGAAAAGGAATAGCGTAGTTCCTCAACTCGAAAGCAGACGACGGTGTCCTCAACCCCTCCAGAATCACTCACTGACCCAAGCACCCGCTCCGTACCGACGGGGCCACTCGCCATCATTTCCCGCGTCGGCCAAGGCCGGCTCCGGCTCGCCCTCTTTATCGTCGGATTCGGAACGATCTTTGCGAACACAGCGCTGAACAACGTGCTTCTCGCCGCTAAACTAGCAATCCTTGCACCTGAACAGAAAGTAGCGCTTCTCGGGCTCGCGACCGCGATCGCCGGACTCGTGTCGGGCATCTCAATCTTTGTCTGGGGCACCGTTTCGGACCGAATCCGGAGCCGGTTCGGCAAGCGCAGCCCCCTGATCGTCCTGGGCGGCATCGGCGCTGCCATCTTCATCGCGCTGGTCGGGCTGGCCCCGAACGCCGAGCTGCTGATCGCCGCTTACGTCGGTTACAACATCTTCCTGCCAGCATTGTCGGCCGCCGTGCTTGCCGTGTTCCCTGACCGTGTTCCCCGGGAAAAACGCGGCACGGCTTCTGCCTTCTACGGCGGGGCCCAAGTATTCGCGGGAGCCGTCGCCGGCATTGTCGCGTCCAACTTCATCTCAGCCCCAAACCTTTTGCTCGTGATCACCTCAATCGGCATTCTCGTACCGGCGGTCGCCTTCGTGCTTATCGCCCCTGATTTCTCCAACCGCCACGAGCCGATCGAAAAGCTGACCGCCCGCGAGGTGCTAACTGCTTTCAAACTTCCGAAGGGAGCACCTGATTTCTACTGGGCCTTCACCGGACGGTTCGTGATCTTCCTTGGCGCCTCGATGATCGTGGCCTTCCAGCTGTATATCCTCACGGATCACTACCACCTGGCGAACGAGTCCGCAGGTCGCATCATCGCAGTAACGGGTATCGCAACACTGCTGACCATTGTCGTCTCGACGGTCGTCGCTGGTCCGCTCTCGGACAAGATCGGCCGGCGCAGGATGCCCATCTTTATCGCATCACTCATCCTCACGGTCGCGCCTGCGTCGCTCCTGTTCATCCCTACGGGTGACGCTGTCATCGCGTACGGCGCGCTGTATGGCCTTGGGACGGGAATGTTCCTCTCCGTTGACGCTGCATTGATGACCGAAGTCCTCCCCGATCAGCTCTCACGGGGAAAAGATCTGGGGTTCCTCAATCTTGCCAACTATGTTCCTAACGTTATCGGCCCGCTGGTGACATCACTGCTGGTGAGCACCGGGCTCGGCTACACCCCCGTTTTCGTGATCTCGATCGGGCTTACGCTCCTCGGCGCCTTCAGCATCTTCAAAATCAAGGGCGTTCGATGAGCGCCCGCGGCCAAGCAGCGATGAAGGGCCAGCAGCTTCTTGGTCGGGCGCTGGGATCTTTGATGCGGACCCCGATGCGGATGCGCCGCGACCAGCTCACACGGTTACCATTGCCGGCCGGACGGGTGCTGTTCCTCGGCGACAGCATCACCGAGCAGGGGATGTGGCACGAGTGGTTCCCTGACGTTCCGACGCTCAACCGAGGCGTCGGTGGGGACACCGTTCAGGGAGTCCGGCAGCGACTCGATAGTGCGGTCAACCAACCACTGCTCATCTCGCTCCTAATCGGAACCAACGACCTCGGGGGCTTGGGCACCACACAACCAGCGGCCCTCGCCGCACAGTTCTCTGACCTGGTCGTCGAACTCCGGGCCCTGGCACCGGACGCGGTTCTCGTGATCAACAGCGTCATGCCTCGAACCCCGCACTTCGCCTCGACCATCCAAGACCTCAACGTCCGGTACCAGGACATAGCGGCAAGGGAAGGTGCAAGCTTCCTGAATCTATGGCCGATTCTAGCCAGCCCGGATGGCGGTCTCAGGTCTGAGTTCACCGCGGACAACCTGCACCTCAACGGCGCCGGATACGAGGCCTGGACCAAGACGCTCCTACCAAGCCTCGAATCCCTTCTCGGCACGGGCAGGAGTGTTCATCACAGAAGTCTTTGACGCGGGACCCCTCGCACCCCAGAGAGCGGCACTGGAAGCATTCTGGAGCGGACACGATCACGGGAACATCACCTTGACCGACGCTGCCGATGGCCGGGAGTCGACGAGCATCAAACACTGGCATCCCCGCAGTTTCCAGGATCACGCCAGCCACGACACCCGCACCCAACAAATTTGGACACGGTCCGTCTCTCGGCGTGCCGCGACACGTCACCCCACAATGGCCGTCGCGACTTCGCGAAAGTGGCTCTAGGCACGATCTCGATGATGGCCCGAGGACTTCTCCTAGGAGCGCACCGAGCTGGCTGATATCTCCGAGCGCCGCAACGGTAAAGGCGGGCTCCAGCTGCCAGCGCGGGCCGCGCTCTGGATTTTCCCTCGGCCGTTCGTCGGGCAACGTAGGCGATGGTGGGCCGCTCGGGATTGTCCCGTGCCACGATGATCTCCGCCGCGGTGTCGGCGCCGATCCCGTAGGCCTCCAGTAGCTGGGGCGCGGCGCGGGTGACGAGGCCCTCGATCATGTCGGCCAGCTCCTTGGCTTCGGCGTCCAGGTTCAGCCACCGCTTGGCGATCGATCCAAGGGTGAGGCGGATGGAGTCCTCGGGTGTGTCCAGTGCCCGGGGACGCAGCGCCGCCAGGTGCCGGGCGAGCATGATCTGTGTCTTGTCTGCGGTGTCCTGTCGTAGCTGTTCCGGGGCGTGCATGAGTATGGCTTTGAGCGTGACCATGGCCGCGGAGCGGTCCTTGACGGCGGTGTCGTGGGCGACCTTCAGCTGCCGCATCATCTCCACCAGGCCGTCTGCGGTTTTCGGGACCGTCGTAGCGAATCCGGCAAGAACCGCGCGGGCGGCGTTCTCCGCGTCCAGTGTGTCGGTCGGGGCGGTTCACTTCGACCACCTTGTGTCCATGCCGACGCACGAAAGAGGTCAGTCCGGCACCGTAGGAACCGGTGCCTTCGATCCCGAACGAGACGATCTGGCCGAAGGAGACGGCCCAGTCCAGCAGTTGCCGGAACCCACCGGAACCGGTGGCCACCGTCAGAGTGCCCAGGATTCAGCCGATCGAATTCATGACGGCTGCAACGTGCACCTGCTTGTGGGTGTCGACGCCGATAACGACGTGCCCGGATCATAGTTGAGCGGTTTGTTCTATGGTGTCTGAACCTTCCTGGCCGGATAACGTGGATGTCACGCTGTCGCCGGCGGGTGGACAGGACTGTCATGGGGACGCCGTCGAACGCTGGCTCCAGGCTCCTATCAGGTCACTCCCGGTCCGGCGGCAGTGCTTGCTGCGTGCCCGACCGCGGGGCTGACAGATCAACGCAAAGACACCCATGGCTCCAATCCAATATGGGTCAAGCCACCACGACCAGGACTTCCGAATCTACGGCTGATGATTCGACATGACCAGACTGACAGTCCCAGCACACCCCGACCTTGCCCATGGACTGGGTGACATCGTTCGTGGCGCACCAGTTCTGGAATTCGTCGGAGGTGTACTGGGTGCCCCGATCGGAGTGGAAAATTACAGAGGTTCCTTCGAGGTGGCCGTGGTTCCGGGCCATCTGTAGGGCTGCGGTGCACAGGCTCGCGCGCATGTGGGCGGCCATGGCCCAGCCGATGACCATGCCGGAAAACAGGTCGATGACGGTGGCCAGGTAGAGCCAGTCCTCACCGGTGCGCAGGTAGGTGATGTCACCGACCAGACGGGTCCCGGGCACTGTTGAGGTGAAGTCGCGGGTGCCCTCGGCGTCGAGCATGTGGTTTTCGATATGGGCGGTCTTGGCTTGCGGGTCCTGGACCGTGGTCCTTTTCCAGGTCTGGGTCCGCACGGCCCGCAACCCGTTCTTCCGCATGATCGCCCCGACGGTCGGGGCTGAGACCTTCACGCCTTTCTCGTTAAGCATCAAGGTCAGCTGGTCCCGCCCGGCACGACCTTCCTCAGCGGCATACAACGTCGTCACAGCGGTGACCAGTTCTTCGTGCCGTGCCGCCCGGGGCGATGGCACCGCAGGTGAACGCCACCGGTAGTACGAGGCACGGGAGACCTTCAACGCCCGGCACAGCCACACCGCCGAATGGTTGGCCTTCTCCGCTTCGATGAACTCGTAGAAGTCCTCTACTTTTGCTTCGCGGCAAAGAAGGCGCTGACTTTTCCCAGGAACTCGACCTCGGCCTTCAACCGTTCGTTCGCGGCCAAAGCCTTCTGGCGTTCTTCCCACGCGACCGGCCCACGATCTGGAACCGGGACTGGGGTAGGCCCGTCCGCTGAACGCTCACGGGCCCGCGCGAGCCAGTTCCCCAAAGTGCTTTCCTTGACCCCGATCTCCTCAGCGACTTGCTTCACCGAACGATCAGAGGACAAAACCAGCCGCACTGCTTCCTCACGGAAAGCGGCATCATATCTTCTTCTGGGCGTGGTCATCCGAAACGCAATCTCCCATCAAGCTGTCTCAGAAAACCATACGGCCGCATGGACGCTTCAAGGGTGAAAGGGGCATAGGCTCAAGAGGCTCCCACCATGATGGCTGCCATACGCCGCCGGAAGCCCCATTCGGTCACAGGCGTCTTCCGCTTCGCGGAGGGGGGCACGCGGCCATCCCGTGCCAAGCTGTTCGTACATGACTCTGCCGTCGGCTGTGGTCTCGCAGGGCCGCAAGGTGACATTGGCGGCTGTCCGAACTCCTACGCTTTTAGTCCGGCGAGCCTTATCGATTCGGCTGTTCAGGGATAGATCAAGGCGAATCGGTTAGCGCGTGATGATGACAGGCGGAAGACCGCTTTTGTCGCGATTCAGACGTTTGGTTGGATGTCCAGGCCACAACGGTTCCAACACCGTCAGCGATGTGCCGTAAGTCTATGGATGCGGTTACACGGTGCTGATGGACATCCCGTCATTCTTAGTGACCAGGATCCGCCCAATTCCATCGAGCCATACCCATATCAGTGTGGCGTCTTTTGAAACCTCGTCCACCGTTCCTGTACGGCTGATGCCCAGGGGGCACCGCACCACCACTCTTGTGCCGGCCGGCAACACAGACCAGGCCTTGATTGGCCCCGATGAATCGTCCTTGCCGGGCAGTTTTGCAGGTATATACGGCAGAGGGTCCGTCTGTTGGCGATAAGACCGGGAAATCTCCTCCAGGGTACGCGCGTTCATGCGAACTCGTTTCGGCGCTGCCGTATGTCATGCTCAACGATGGTCCCGAACGGAATCTCATCTGTCATCTGAACGGTAAAGTTTCGGTGATCGTGGCGCGTGACCAGGATCCCGCAGGCATGGCCTGCCCTTTTTTGTTGTATGGCCTTGCGAACCGCTAGCTGCAATTGCTTGTCAAGATCGCCGCGAGTGGCAACAAGGATGTCTGCCTCGTAAGGGAAGGTCATCTTCCTCTGCTCCTCATACGTTGATATGGCGCCGCACGTGTAGTCGGGCAAGAAGCGGCTGGGCGCTCACAGGCCGCCGGCCAGCTTGTAGTACGCGGCATTCCAGTTGAGTTCTTTCTTGAACTGTTTGATGGTGGTGCCTTCGTCGATGGTGAGGAGTTCGGTCTTGGCGATTTCGGCGAAGTCCTCGAACACGTCCAGGCCCACCTGCGTGGACAATACCGTGTGGTGCGCGGCTCCGGCGGTGAGCCACGCGGCGGCCGAGGTGGCGAAGTTGGGCTTCGGCTCCCAGAGCGCGCGGGCCACTGGGAGGTTGGGGAGCGGCTGGTCAAGGTCGACGACGTCCACGACGTTCGCCACCAAGCGGAAGCGATCGCGCATGTCGGACAGCGCGACGACGATGCCGGGGCCTGCGTCCGTGTCGAACACCATGCGGACAGGGTCTTCCTTGCCGCCGATACCCAGCGGGTGGATCTCGACGCGCGGCTTCCTGGCGGTCAGGGACGGGCAGACCTCCAGCATGTGCGCGCCCAGGATCTTCTCGCTGCCTGGTTCCAGGTGGTAGGTGTAGTCCTCCATGAGTGAGGCGCCGCCGGGCAGGTCTCCGCCCATGACTTTGGCGGCGCGGACCAGGATGGCGGTTTTCCAGTCGCCTTCGGCACCGAAGCCGTAGCCGTCGGCCATGAGGCGCTGGACGGCCATGCCGGGGAGCTGGCGCAGTTCGCCGAGGTCCTCGAAGGAGGTGGTGAAGGCTGCAGAGCCATTGGCTTCCAGGAAGCTGCGGAGTCCCAGTTCGATCTTGGCGCTGTACCGCAGCGACTCGTGGCGGGCGCCTCTTGCTTTCAGTTCCTCAGCCACGTCGTAAAGGCGCTCATACTCGGCAACCAAAGCGTCGACGTCGGTCTCGCTGGCGGTGTGGACCGCCTCGGCGAGTTCGTTGACGGACCAGGTGTTCACGGAGACGCCGAAGCGCAGTTCGGCTTCGGTCTTGTCGCCTTCGGTGACGGCGACGTTGCGCATGTTGTCGCCAAAGCGGGTCAGTTTCAGTGTCCGGACGGCGGCCCAACCGGCTGAGGCGCGCTGCCAGGCTCCCACTTGGCGGGCGACCTCAGGGTTGGATACATGCCCGACGACGGTCTTCCGCGGCACGCCGAGGCGCGACTGGATGTACCCGAATTCGCGGTCGCCGTGGGCTGCCTGGTTGAGGTTCATGAAGTCGAAGTCGATGTCCGCCCACGGCAGGTCCCGGTTGGCCTGGGTGTGCAGGTGGAGAAGGGGTTTGCGGAGGGCGTCGAGGCCCTGGATCCACATCTTGGCGGGGCTGAAGGTGTGCATCCAGGCGGTCACGCCGATCACGGAGTCGTCCGCGTTGGCTTCGAGGGCGGTGCGGCGGATGGCGTCCGAGTCAGTCAGCACGGGTTTCCATACGAGCTTGACCGGAACTTCGCTGGTGGCGTTGAGGGTGTTGGCGATCTCCTGTGACTGCGCGGCCACCTGCTTGAGGACGTCCTCGCCGTAGAGGTGCTGGCTGCCGGTGAGGAACCAGACCTCGTACTGGTCCAAGGAAGTGTTGTTGGCGGATGTGGTGGTGGCGCTGGGCATTCTCATGGCTCCTGGGTGTGGTGGCTGGGTGGCAGCGGAAGGGTGAAGTCCGGCCATTACCTGGTGGCTCGACGACTCACACGCCCCTGTTAGGCCCGGAGGTTCTGCCAATCAGCTGAATATAATTGTTAGCGCTAACAACCAGGCTGTCAAGCATCTTATGAACATCATTCTGCGGCTATGTCGAAATTGCGGCCGTGCTGGCGCGCTGGACTAATTCCGGGATGACGACAATCGAACGGCCTTGGCCCTGTCCCTGTATCTGCCGCAAGAGCGTGTCGACGCACCTGCGTCCCAGTTCCTCGAAGTCCTGCCGCACGGTGGTTAGGGGAGGGATGAAGTATCCGGCATCGGGTTGGTCGTCGAATCCAACCACTGAAATGTCTTCGGGCACTCGGATATTCCTTTCGGAGAAAGCGCGCAGGACGCCCAAGGCCATCTGGTCATTGCCCACAAACAGCGCGGTGAAGTCCGGCGGTTGGAGACGTAGCCCGATATTATAGCCACCCCCAGCGCTCCAGTCGCCTTCAATGATTGTGTGGTCCGGGAGGCCCGCGGCGCGTAAGGCTTCACGCCATCCCGCCGTACGCGCATCGCTATCAGTCCATCCGGACGGCCCGGAGACGTGGGCGATCAGCCGATGTCCTCGCTTAATAAGGTGGTCGACGGCGAGCCGGGCTCCGTATCGCTGGTCAACTGCCGCCCCTTGGACGGTGCTGTTGCCGAGCGAACCGGCCGCGACGACTGGGACGGCCACCGCCGTATCCTGTAAGGCAGTGATGCTCTCCGGTTGCCGTGCTAACAGAACAATCCCGTCAACGCCTTGGTCTATGAAGCGTCCCACCCCGTCCAGGAGGCTTTGGCGGGTGATCTTCCTCAGTGCGGCGATGCTGACGAAGTAGCCGGCATCCCTGGCCGCTTGCTCCACGCCCGCCGCGGTACTGGCAGGACCGTACTGGGACAATTCAGTGGCCAGCACGCCAATGGTGTGGGAGCGGCGTGTAACCAGCCTGCGGGCGGCAGTGTTCCTGCGGTATCCCATTGCGGCGATGATCGAGTTTACTCTTTCACGCGTGGGCGCGCTGACACTCGGATGGTTGTTGATGACGCGTGAGACAGTTTGATGTGAAACTCCCGCGGCACCCGCTACGTCTTCTAGGCGGGGCCTCCGACCTGGTTGTTTTGGCGCGCGCCCGTCGGCAGTCTCGGCAAAGTCGTCCGCGAAACAGGCGCGTGCCTCACCCGCCTCGCGGGGTGGCCCTGGTGGTTCGTTCAGTTCAGCGCTCCGGTCGGCTCTTGTCCGTAGACGTTCTGGTAGCGGTCGAAGAGGGAGTCGACAGCATCCGGAGCTATGACGTGAGGGTTTCCCAGCTGTTTTGAGAAAAGTACTGATCGGGCGACGTCTTCAACCATTACCGCTGCCTTGACTGCATCTTGAGCGTTCTTGCCGATAGTGAACGGTCCGTGGTTCTTCATTAGCACGGCCCGAGAGCGGTGTCCGCTGAGAGTTTCGACGATGCCTCGGCCGATGGCGTCATCTCCGATGACGGCGAAAGGGCCGATGGGGATTTCCCCGCCGAATTCGTCGGCCATTGCGGTGGTGACGCAGGGGATTGGTTCCCCGTGCGCGGCCCAAGCGACGGCGTAAGGTGAGTGGGTGTGCACAACTCCCCCGACTTCCGGCATGTGGCGGTAGACGTAAGCGTGCGCGGCCGTATCGCTGGATGGTGTCCTGTCGGAGCCCGTTGAGCCTGGGACAACCTGGCCGTCGAGTGAACAAAGAATCATGTTCTCGGGCGTCAGGTCCTCGTACAGGACGCCGCTGGGTTTGATGACGAAGAAGTCAGTGCCCGGTACGCGGCCGGAGACGTTGCCGCCCGTCCAGACGACCAAGTTGTAGCGGACTAGTTCTGCGTGCAGTTTCGAAACGGCAGCGCGCACCTCCAAGATGCGTTCCGCGACATCGGAGGTTATGGGGGTGCGAGTATGCTCGTCCCTGGGCTCAGTCATGGCTTGGATCCTTTTAGTGTGAGTGTGTCCACGGCGGCGCGTTGAACGACGAGGCCGGCAATGTATCGGTCGAGGTACGTGTGGAAGCCGGCTGTATCGGCGGGGTCGGGGTATGTGGTTTCGAAGGCAGCGCCGCCAAACACCCGATAGTGGAGGAACTCGTCGAGATCTTCGGAGGCATCTTTGACGAATGCCGCCAATACGGCAATCCCCCAGGCGCCCCCTTCAGAGGCAGATTCGGCTATAGAGACAGGCGTGTCCAAGGCGCCCGCCAGGAAACGTTGGGCTACACCCGCTGTTTTGAAGACGCCGCCATGAGCAAACATCCTGTCGATTGCGACGCTTTCGCCGGAAAGCACCCGCATGCCGAGGATCAGGGTGGCAAAAACGCCGTAGACCTGGGCTCTCATAAAGTTGGCCAAAGTGAGGGTACTGTCCGGTGAACGGATAAAGAGGGGACGTCCTTCGCTAAGACCGGCAATAGGCTCGCCGGCCAATTGGTTGTACGCGAGAAGTCCTCCCGCGTCCGGCTCGCCTTCCAAAGCCAGCTTCAGTAGCACGGCAAATGCGGTGTCGGACTCTAGCGGTTGGCCAGCGACATGGCTGAATTCGGTAAACAGTTGTGCCCACGTGGCGAGTTCGCTGGCACCGTTGTTGCAATGCACCATCGCCACCGGAGCGCCCGCCGGAGTGGCGACCAGATCTAGCTCGTGATGAACCTGCCTTAGGGGTCGTTCCAGCACAACCATGGCGAAGATGCTAGTTCCCGCGCTGATGTTCCCGGTTCTTGGCGCAACTGAACACGTGGCGACCATTCCGGTTCCCGCATCGCCTTCGGGCGGGCAAAAGACGGCCCCTGGACGGAGGCCGCCGGAAGGGTCGAGTAGCATGGCTCCGGAGTCGGTCAGTGTTCCCGCATTCTGGCCCGCTACCAATACCTCCGGCAGCAGGTTGGCCAGGTGGAGTCCTGGCGCCTCCTTGCCATAGGCGGCGTGATACCGATCCAACAGTGTGCCATCAAAGCCAAGGTTCTTTGATTCAATAGGGAACATTCCGGATGCGTCCCCAATACCAATGACCTTGCGGCCGGTCAGGCGCCAGTGAACATATCCTGCCAGAGTGGTGAGAAAGTCGACTCGGGAAACGTGATCCTCGCGGTCGATCACTGCCTGGTGGAAGTGTGCAATCGACCATCGCAGGGGAATATGGGTTTCGAACAGCTTGGTGAGTTCGTCCGATGCAGGACCAGTTGTGGTGTTACGCCAAGTCCGAAATGGTACGAGCAGCTGACCTTGGTCATCGAAGGCTAGGTAACCGTGCATCATTGCGGAAATACCTATGGCCTCTATGTTAGTTGGGCGCACTCCGTGACGGCGGACAGCGTCAGCGGCCAAGTCGGCGAAAGCGGCCTGCACGCCTGCCCACACGTCCTCCAACGAGTACGTCCACAACCCGTTTTCGAAAGAGTTCTCCCAAGTAAAGCTGCCAAGTGCAAAGACCACGCGGGGATCCTCCCCGATGAGACAAGCCTTGATCCGGGTGGAACCCAGTTCAATTCCAAGGCGAATACGTCCGGACTGGATGGCCTCAGCCGCGTCTCCGGTATAGGTAGTGTTGAACACAGAATCCTCAGATTGTTAGCGCTAACATTGTTGATGCAAAACTATACGCTTTCTTGGGTCCGACGTCCATGGCCAACCGGTCTTCGACCGTCGGCAATTTTAGAGACCTGCCCGGTCGACGCCGCCGGGGAAATGCTCCAAGAAACCACTCGCCGCCGGAACTCCGCCCCCTCCAGACCCGGCACCGGCGGACCAATCCGCTCCGACCGTTCACCGAACCCAGATAAAATGGATCTGCATGAACATGCTCAATTTGGGGGTCATCAGAACCGGCCAAATTGGCGGGGGCATCGCCGGAGACTTGAGGCCTGCCTGGAAGCATCTCCTCACGGCCCGCCCGATGCCGAGTCCGCCCGAATGTGTATGTCGTCTCAATCGACACAACACACGACACTCATCGAGCGGGCTTACCGCGACCCATGCCCAGAGGCCGATGAAACCCCTTGCCAGCACCCGACACCGCGGACCTCGCCGGGATCGTGCTGGCGGTCGGCGGCACAACTGAAGTGATGTTCTCGGTGTGGCGGTCGCCACTGTGTCGAGCGGCAGCGCGCAAACAGAGCTCTTTGATCGCCCCGCCCCTAAAGCCGAGCGCGTGAGCGACGGCCAGGGCGGAGAACACGATGAAATCAACTGAAATCGCACCTGATGGTCGTCGCGAATCGGCACTAAGACTTCGCACCCCCGTTAATGAAGGGCTTCAGTTCGGAGCGGCGGCGATCGACGCGAGTCCATTCACGATCACGGCCAAGGCGAAGATGAACTGCTCATGGGCGTAGGTGTCGATCTGCGCGTCCAGGATTCTCGTGAGGTTTGGGAACTCGTGCTCCGGAGAGGAGTTGGCGGATTGAGCGAAGGCTGCGCGGACGACATCGCTGCGGGGATGAGTTGCGAGGGTCCGTGCCATGACCATGTCCCTTGCATGAGCAATGCACAGGTTGGTGAGGATGACGGTGGCACGGAGTGCCTGCTCGTCGGTGAAGCCGGCGGCGACCAAAGTGCCGACGAAGTGCTCGGTCCGCAGAACGAAGCCTGTCAGCGGCGCCCCGCGAAGACTCAGATGATCAATCAGTGGCCCTACGGCAACCGCGGCATCGACGACGGCTTCTGCGTAGTCCGCGCATGCGGACTTCCAATCGGCAGATGCGGGCGCGTCGGCATCGAAATGTGCGGCGAAGGCGCGCCAAGCAAGCAACCCCATCAGCGTCTCACGATCGGCCACATGGTGATTTAGTGCCTTGTGGTCAACTCCCAAACGTGCCGCGACGCGGCGCATGGTTATTTCCGAGGGGTCCAGTGCACTCGCCGCGTCGACGATCCGATCCACATCGAGCCCCGCACGCTCGCCCTGTCTTCGCCCGCGCGCTGCATCGCTCCGCGCCGAACCTACTGACTCCATTGGGACCTCCCCGCGATTCACAAGGCCACGCTTGACGCCCCGACTTCTCGAGCGCTACTCTATCAACAATCTTATTCCCCATGGGGAATACCCGACTGACAAAGGAGTTCGGCGATGTCCACGTCCGCAACCGCCGCTTCCGAGATCCCGCGCACAGACCCGACGGCCATCGCGCGCACCGTGGCGACAGCACGGCGCGCATTCGACTCAGGCCGGACGCAATCGGTGTCATGGCGTCGCGTGCAGCTACAGGCGCTGATGCGGATGCTGTCGGAGTCTGCGGACGAGATTCGGGCCGCGGTGGCCGCCGATCTCGGCAAGGCGCCGGTGGAGGCTCACCTCAGCGAGGTGGGAGCGATCGTCGCCGAAACGAAATCCGCGATCAAGAACCTGCGGCGCTGGACCCGCGACCGACCGGTGGGCGGCTCACTCACTCGCATCGGACCCAGTCGCGCCACAATCCATAGGGAACCACTCGGAACGGTACTGATCATCGGGCCTTGGAACTACCCGCTTCACCTGCTGTTCATGCCGTTCATCGGGGCCCTCGCAGCGGGAAACTCGGTCGTGCTGAAGCCGAGCGAACTGGCTTCGCACTGCTCGGAGCTCGTCGCTCGGCTCGTGCCGCAGTACCTCGATCCGGAGGCCTTCCAAGTCGTCGAAGGCGGCGTCGCCGAGACCACGGAGCTCTTGGCCGAGCGCTTCGATCACATCTTCTATACGGGGAACGGCGCAGTCGGATCACTGGTCATGCAGGCTGCGGCGAAGACGCTGACGCCGGTGACTCTGGAACTCGGTGGCAAGTCGCCCGTGTGGGTCGACAACACCGCGAACATCGAGTCGGCAGCGGCGTCGATCGCGTGGGGTAAATTCTCCAACGCGGGGCAGACTTGCGTCGCCCCGGACTACGTGCTGACGACGGCCGATGTCGCGCCCAAACTCGCTGAGGCAATCGCGGCCCGTATCACGGCCATGTATGGCATCGACCCCAGCACGTCGCCGGACTTTGGGAGGATCATCAACGCCCGCCACACGCAACGTCTTGCAAAGTTGATCGACTCGGGCACAGTTGTCGCCGGGGGCAATGTCGACGTCTCGCAGCGCTATGTCGACCCCACGGTACTCACCGATGTGACCCTTGACTCGCCGGTGATGCAACAGGAGATCTTTGGCCCCATCCTGCCAATCGTCACAGTTGCCGGGCTGGACGAGGCAATCGCTGTAATCCGGTCAAATGACAAGCCTCTAGCTCTCTACGCGTTCACGAACAGCCGCGAGGCGCGGGAGAAAATTGGAGCTCGCACGTCGTCGGGCGGGCTGATGTTCGGCGGCGTCATGGTGCACCTGGGCGTGTCCACGTTGCCGTTCGGCGGCGTGGGCGGCAGTGGCATGGGCGCCTACCACGGCCAACACAGCGTCCGAACGTTCAGCCACGAACGCGCCATACTCCGCAAACTTCCCGGTCCAGACCTGACCCGATTCGCCTATCCGCCGTTCACGGCGAAGAAAGCGAAAATGCTCATCGGCTCTTGAGCCGCGTAACCTTCACCTGCCAACAGAGGAAAATCCTGCAATGACTGTCATCCAAGATAAAAAGGCTGCCGACGTGGTGGTCACGAAAGAACGGCTGTTCGGCTCCGAGCAGCGCTGGCGACGTTTCGGCGTTCCCACACCTGCGGGCGAGAGCCGTCGTGCGGACGGGGCTGTCGACTACGGTCTATTCGGGCCGGGATCGCTGGCCTGGGATATCATCCTGCATCCAGTGACGATCTTCCTGGAGACCGTCGCACAGGGGCAGGTGCAGACCACGTACAAACCCGTCGATGCGGGCGTCCGCGACAAAGATCCGATGACCCGCAAGGGTCTGCAGGGTACCCTGACAATCATGGACGCGTTCGACCGCGCCCAGCGCAACTCCGGCATTCACGCCCCCATGTGGCTCGCTGACACGGCCAGTGCCGAGCGAGTGGCGAAGCACCTGATCGCCATCCACGGCAAGGTCGTCAGTGACATCATCGATGTGGGCGAACCCGAACTGGGCGGATACGCGGCCAACGGCCCCCGCGACGCCATGTGGGCGGCGCTCACCGAAATGGAGTCGATGCTCTGGCTCTACGAAGGGTTGGCATTCCGCGACGGCAAACGCCCTCACTCGGTGACGCCTGCCCAGCGGGACGCGTACATCGCAGAGTTCGCAGCCTATGTGCGTCTATTCCCACATGCGGACGAGCCACCCACGTCACAGTCCCAGCTGGATGCACTGCATGAAAAGTATGCCGATCTCTTCCGACACAGCTCAAGCATGCACACGATGGTCGAGAACGGGGAGGACTACCAAGCGTTCCTCATGCGCAATTTCAAGAAGAACTTCCACCGCTCGCAGGTGCGCGTGTTGATGCCGATGGGCGTGCTGTTCGGCCTGTTTGGCAAAGCCGTCACCGGATGCTTTCCAGACCAGGTGCACCAGTCCATGGGGCTGACGCCCAAACAGAGTCGCGCTGCCCGCCGTGCCCGGAAGATGGCACTGCCACTGGTCTGGATCTTCCAGCAAGGCTTCGCGCAGCGCTACTGGATGCGCCTCATGTGGGGTCCTGATGGTGTCAAGCTCATAGAGCACGCCCGCAAGCTGCACGAGGCCGCCAAGCGCGAACGCGCCGCATCGGCTGCCTGACACCTCACCGCTGCAACATCGAAGGACGCGACCCATGGGGTCAATCACCATCGTCACCCGGGTTCTCTCGTTCTTCGATCCGCCGTTCAACGACGGCTGCCGGTTCGCTGTGGATCGCGCACTCAGCCAGCACGCACTATTTGCCGGATGACTTGCGGCGGGGCCCTCCTTCCGCAGCTCAGGCCTGAAGGAGGCTTCCGTCGAGATTCGCCGGTTGGCCCCAGGTGTTTGACGCCGGGCAGCACCATGGCGCGGTCGGCGACCCGGGCCTGTCAGAATCCGTTGGACAAACGTGCTGAAAGTCGATGGCGATCGAGGTGGGTTGGGGTCCATGCCCGGGTCATTCGCGGCTGGCTTTTAGTCTTTGAGGCAGTTCGGAAAATTTATGCAGGAGCGGTCATCCGCGGAAGGGTGGTCGACGCCGCAGGGCCAGCGAGCTGAGCCGCGAGACCGGCCACAGTGGTCCTGAGCACGAAGTCGAGCTGCGTATCGTCATATGGGGCGAAACCGGAGTTGTCGAGGTTGCGCAGGATGGTGAACTCGTCATTTCTGGACTCATCGAGGAGGCGGTGCAGTTCGGGCGACTGGGGGTGTCCACCGGGTTCTCCGTTAAGGTGAACATCCTGGGCGAAGCCCATCGCAAGATTTGTGACCATCGAGATCGCGCGGGCCGCAGAATCCTCCGTGAAACCGCCACGGATGAGAGATTCCAGAAGTGCCTCGGCCGGACGGACCGATTCGACGTCGGGCTCACCGGAAAGACGGAAGTACAAGGCCAGCGAGCCGGAAGCGATGATGCTCTTAGCGACCGCCACACCGTAGGCCAGAAGAGCGTGATCCCAAGCTGCACCCTCCGGGATTACGGTGCTCTTGAAGCGCGCCTGAAATGAATCCACGGCCAGCAGCGTTAGCAGCTCATCACGATCACTGACGTGATATGTAATCGCCTTGCGGTCGACTCCAAGATCATCGGCCACCGCCTGCATGGTCAGGGCATCTGGCCCGATAGTGCGTGCCGAAGCGACGATTCGCGCTCGTGTGATTCCCGCGCTGTTGCCCGGTCGCCGTCGGGGCTGCTTCTGATCCTTGGTCACGACGACCACTCCCTAACTTCCACGGTGATGAGTTGACATTCATCACACCATAGCGTACATTTCCCGAAAAGGAATTTAATTCCCTTTCGGGAAATCTATTCCAAATCGAATGTCAACGGGACCGCCCGCACCGGCGCAAGCGATGCCACTCGACGCGGAAGCCATCCGCTCTCGTGATAGGGCACCCACAAGTCATTCCTCCGCTCTACCCCACACGACAGAAACGACAAAGGAGTCAAAGATGACTGATCAGGTTCCACTCACTGCATCGGCGGTCGCCGTCCGCAAGCAACCCAACCCTTGGTGGGTGGCGGTCATCTGCGGTATGGCCGGTTACATCGACACCGGTATCGCCGGCGCGTTCGCCGTAGTTCTCGTGATCTACCAGAAGGCGATCGGTCTGCTGCCTGAACAGGTTGGACTCCTCACCGGATTGTTCGGCTTCGGTATCGCACTCGGGGCCATCGTCGGGGGGCGCCTCGGTGACACACTTGGCCGTCGCCGGGTGTTTACAGGAACCATGATTGTCATCATCGCCGGGGTGGCGGTACTGATGTTCTCGAACGCATTCCCCGTGTTGGTCGTGGGGGCGCTACTGATGGGACTCGGAACCGGCGCGGACATTCCAGTCGCGCTCACGACGATGACGGAAGCGGCTCGCACCGACAAGCAGCGAGGTCTCTTCATCGCATTCGGCGGCATCTTCGTCGCCCTCGGTGGGATCAGCGCCGCGATCGTCGGTGGAATCGTCGGGAACATGGGCCTCGTCGGTGCGCAGATCCTGCTCGGCCAGCTTGGCGCTATCACTCTCATTGTGCTCATCCTCCGCCTCACGATCCCCGAGTCCGCCAGTTGGCTGTTGGCGAAGGAGGAACGGCGTCGGGGCATCGATACCGTCCGAGCGGACCGATCGTCCGTCAAGGATCTTCTCCGTCCGCCATACCGTGTGCCGTTCTTCGGGCTGCTGGCCTTCTATGCGCTGGTCATGGCTTCCGCCGTTCCGATCGCCCAATACAGCACCTACCTTCTGGTCAACGTCGCGGGAGTGTCCATCGCCGACGCGTCGCTGACAGGTTTGTTCGCGATACCGATCGCGATCATCGCGATCACGTTGTCATTCTTCCAACTCAGCAACGCCAAATTCCGTTTTCCACTGTTCAGAGTCGGCGCCGTTCTCCTGGTTGTCACTCCCTTCATCCCGGTGGTGTTCGGGTTTTCTATGGTCACCTATTTGATCTTTTTCTTGCCTTCCGCGATCGGTTCGGCGCTGGCCAGCGAAGGCATCATGAAATTCTGGGCCGCCCGTTCGTTCCCGGTGCTACTTCGCAACACCGCTGTTGGCGTGATCTTGTCCGTGGGTCGGTTTGCTGTCGCTGGTTACGCAATCGTTGTCCCGTCGATGGTGGCGCTCGGGGTCGACGTTCTACTGATCTCCATGTCGATCGTGGCGCTCCTCGGGGTGTCGATCGCATGGTTCACTTTCCGAACGCGCGACAAGCACAGCGAGTTCGACACCGAGACGGTACTCGAGACCCGTGTCGCACTTGCCCACAACTGATCCCCACTAACCAAGAGCGGCCCACGTTTGCGTGGGTCGCCGGCGCGCAGACGAGAGACGATCCATGGTTCCCAAGAAGAAGACGCATTTCAGCTTTGACGACGGGGTACGCGCCGTTCGCGCGGGAGCACTGACACCTGCGGACGTCGCAGAGCGGCTCATCACGCAGATGACCGACAAAGAACTGCTGTGGATGCTGGATGGTGACGTGCCGCTACGTGCCATCATCACGCTTCCGGCCAAGATCAAGGCCGGTCCTATCGCCGCTGGTGCGATTCCACGGCTAGGTATCCCCGGCGTGCAATTCGTCGACGGGCCACGCGGGGTCGTGGCGGGTGCGTCCACGGCGTTTCCCGTCACGATCTCACGTGGTGCGTCCTGGGATCCGGAGCTGGAAGAAGCCATCGGTCTTGCCATGGGACTGGAGGGTCGCGCACAGGGCGCGAACTACTCGGGGGCGGTGTGCATCAACCTTATACGCCACCCAGCGTGGGGACGGGCGCAGGAATCCTATGGGGACGACCCAGTGCTTCTCGGTCAGATGGGCGCCGCTCTTACGCGGGGACTCCAACGCAACGTGATCGCCTGCGTAAAACACTTCGCCTTGAACTCCATGGAGAACGCACGGTTCAAAATCGACGTCACCGTTGACGAGCACGCCCTGCACGAGATCTACCTTCCGCACTTTAAGACCGTCATCGACGCGGGCGCCGAGTCCGTGATGAGCTCGTACAACTCCGTGAACGGCGAGTGGGCCGGCGATAACAAGGTGCTGCTGACCGACATTCTCCGGGACGAATGGGGATTCGACGGTTTCATCACAAGTGATTGGGCATCCGGCATCCACGACGCGGTTCGTAGTCTCCATGCTGGGCTCGATATAGAGATGCCGATGCGTATGCACAGAGCACGTGACCTGCCGAAAGCAATCATCGACGGAAGCTTAAGCAGGGAGTCCATCCTGCTGCCGGTGCGCCGCATCCTGTCGACCCTTGTGCGGCACGCCGCCGCGCGCGATCAGAGCACACCGCCGAGGTCAGTACTCGCGAGCCCCGCACACCGCGCCCTCGCACGCAGAGCCGGAGCGCGGGGAACGGTGCTTCTGAAGAACGAGCCCGTCGAAGGTGCAGCACTGCTGCCGTTGGACCCCTCGATTCGCCGGTTGGTTGTGATCGGAACCCTCGCAGTCGAGGCCAACATGGGCGACCACGGGTCGTCACTAGTCCACCCGCCGTCATCCTCATCCGCGCTCGACGGATTGCGCGAGGCGCTTCCCAGTGTAGTGATCACCCACGTCGACGGAACCGACCTCGCAGCTGCCCGCAAGGCGGCCGCGTCAGCTGACCTGGCAATCGTCGTCGCCGGTATGAGCTTCGACGACGAGGGTGAGCGGGTGGAGAATGAAGAACCCAGCGATGTGCCGATCTTCGGATGGCCGATGAACACCACCGTGGTCGGTTGGCTACTCAAGAAGATCGCCCGACTAATAAGCCAGTTCGGCAAGGGGGGCGACCGCACAACACTCACGCTGCACGAGCAGGACGAACAGCTCATTAAAGCTGTCGTCGAGACGAACCCCCGCACGATTCCCGTCATCATCGGTGGCAGCGCGATCATTATGGAGAACTGGCGCCACGAAGTCCCCGCGATCCTCATGGCTTGGTATCCCGGCATGGAGGGCGGACGCGCCATCGCGGATGTGCTTACCGGCGCCCAAGAGCCGGGAGGCCGGCTGCCGCTAGCTATTCCCAAGGACGTCGCACACCTGCCGTTCTTCGACGCCTCAGCCAGTGAAATCACCTACGACGCCTGGTGGGGTCAGCGCAAACTGGATCGCGACGGCAACAGAGCGGCATACCCCTTCGGCTATGGGCTCGGGTACACGACGTTCGAGATGGAACTCATCGAGCATCACGCGTCCGACGCCGGTGGCGTCGCCACCGTTCGGGTGCACAACACGGGCGCCCGCGCCGGGTCTACCGTCGTGCAGGTCTATGCTGTCGAGACGTCAGGCGCCAGCCGCGTTCCGCAACTGATCGGATTCCGCCGCGTGCGCCTAACCCCAGGCGCGGAGACCACTGTCGAGGTAGCGCTCGACCTCAGTCCCACACGCGAACGCGACCCCAGCTCCAAGACCTGGTCTCGGCGAAGAGGGAATTGGCAGCTGATCTGTGATGCTCACAGTCCGGCTGACTTCAACGCAGCCCGGCCCCTATACTCCGATGCGAGGTCTCGGTGAGCGTCGATGGCATCCATGTGACCGACTCGACCGTAGCAGGACGCACCGGCCATGTTATCCCCATACGGGACTATGCGCCGGACGAAGTACGACATACAGTCCCGCTCGTATGGGTGCACGGCGGGGGATTCATGGGAGGCGGACTCGATATGCCGGAGTCCGACGCGGTCGCCCGTGCGATTGCGCACAGCGGCCGGCACGTGCGTGCCGTCGACTATCGTCTCGTACCCATGATCAACTTCCGCGGCACCTTCCGTCCGAAGCCGTCCGCCAACAGGTACCCCGAACCGTTGTTCGATGTCCTCGACGCGTACAAGGACCTCGCCTCCACTCAGCCAAGTACACGTTCTCCTCTCCTAGGAGGAACAAGCGCCGGCGCGGGGCTCAGCCTGTCCGCCGCGACCAGGCTGCGGGACGGGGACGGGCCCCCGCCGAGCGGACTCGCTCTCATCTACGGCACATTCCATGGGCGACCGGTAACGGTGACCCGGGAGCTTCGCTCGAGGATTCGAATGAGCGACCGCGCGATGGGTATCTTCCTGGGTAAGGAATCACTGGAACGGATGAACATGAACTACGGCGGTTCCCCGGAAAGCCTCGACGATCACGCCGTCTTTCCCGGGGGAGGCGATCTGCGGGGATTGCCGCAGACTCTCGTCATGAACGCTGACCGGGACAGTCTCCGAGCCTCCGGCGATGCGCTCGCCCAGGAGCTCATTGACGCAGGCATCGAGACGACCACGCAGATCCTTCCCAACACGACCCATGGATTCCTCAACAAACCCAAAACCCGCCACTTCACAGACGGCACGCATGCGCTTGTCACATGGATGGACGATCAGAAAGCACACCAATGATTCGCCGATCCTTCAATGACAACTGGACTGTCGCGCCGAAGAAGACGCCGTTCGACAGTTTCACCGGAGGCGCCGATGCGCTGCCGGTGACGCCGCTGCCGGTCACGCTGCCACACGACGCGGTCCGTGACCTCCAACGCTCCCCGGATCACCCAGGTGGTTCGCACACAGGCTACTTCCCCGGCGGCTACTTCCGGTACGAGAAAGTCTTCGATGTACCCGCGGAGCACCGCGAAAAGGTCGTCGCCGTTGAGTTCGAAGGTGTCTATCGCGACGCGATGGTCTACATCAACGGGGACCTCGCGGCGCAGCGCCCCAACGGCTACGCCGGGTTCGTCGTCGACGCGAATCCCTATCTACGCTTCGGGCAACCGAACACGATCGCTGTGGAATGTCGATCCCACCAGGACTCACGCTGGTACACCGGCGCGGGCATCTACCGTGACACCCATCTCGCCGTGAGCGACCCCATTCATATTCCGCTCGACGGTGTACAGGTCAGCACCGAGTACGTGGAAGGCCTTCGCGCTGTACTAGCCGTCGCCGTGCTGGTGACGAACGAAACTCGCGCCACTCGCACAGTCCGGGTTGAAACCACCGTGACGGATGCCGACGGGGCAGTGGTCGCTGCCGGATCTTCACCCATCACCCTGTTGCCGAACACCTCCGGTGTGGCGCGCTTCAGATTGAACGTCGACGAAGCCCGGCTGTGGAGCACGGAGCTGCCCAACCTTTACGCAAACCACTCCGCAGTTCGCGACGGCGACGTCCAACTTGATGAGGACCGGACAGTCTTCGGCATCCGCGAGGTGCGCGTTGACGCGGTCGGCGGACTCCGCATCAACGGCGAGCAGGTGAAGCTCCGCGGCGCGTGCGTCCACCACGACAACGGACCTCTCGGTTCGGCCGCCATCGCTCGCGCGGAGGAGCGGCGCATCGAGATCCTGAAGGCATCCGGATTCAACGCGATCCGCAGTTCACATAACCCCACGAGCAAAGCCATGCTCGATGCGTGTGACCGCTTGGGCGTCCTCGTGATGGACGAGCTCACGGATGTTTGGACCGTCGCCAAGACAGGGTTCGACAGCTCACTTTCATTCCCGGAGTGGTGGGAACGCGACATCGAGGCGATGGTGCGCAAGGACTTCAACCACCCGAGCGTGATCTGCTATTCGATCGGCAACGAAATCTTCGAGACCGGAAGCTCGATCGGAAGCACCTGGGGACGGAAACTCGTCGAGAAGCTGCGAATCCTCGACACGACTCGATTCGTGACCAACGCCATCAACCCGACTGTCTCGGTCTTCGACACCATCGCAGCGATGATGTCGGCCGCCGGGCAGCAGCAGGACGTCAACACCGCGATGGGCAGTATGGGCGACGGACTCGCCCAGCTCGTAGTTTCGGACCTCGTCACCGGCGCGATCGAAGAAGCTGCAGCGCAAGTGGACGTCGTCGGGCTCAACTACGGCGATCAGCGGTACGAGCAAGATGCTGAGCTCTTCCCCCAACGAGTGCTCGTAGGCTCTGAGACCAATCCCGGTCACATCGACGATTTATGGCGGCTGGTGACCAAGCACGACCACGTCATCGGCGACTTCACCTGGGTCGGGTGGGACTATCTGGGCGAGAGCGGCATCGGCCGCGTGGACTACACGGATGAGCCTGGCTACAAGAACAGTGGCCTGAGCGCCGCCTACCCCTATCTCGTGGCATTCGCGGGCGACATCGACATCACCGGGCATCGCCGTCCGATGTCGTACTACCGCGAGACGGTGTTCGGTCTCGCCGCCGCACCATACATCGCTGTCCACCGGCCGCAGAACTATGGACGCTCCACCGCATCTTCCGGCTGGGCGTGGTCAGACTCCGTGTCGAGCTGGACATGGGCCGTCCCGGCCGGTTCACCTGTCGTCGTCGACGTCTACAGTTCCTGCGATGAGGTGGAACTCATTATCAATGATGAGGTCATCGCCCGGCATCGCGTCGGTGCGGAAAAGGCCTTCATCGCACGGTTCGACACTCACTACCGGGCCGGCGAGCTGACCGCGATCGCCTACCATGACGGCGTCGAGCAGAATCGGACCACCGTGGTAACTGCCGATGGTCCCGTCGCGATCGACGTGCGAGCCGACAAGGACACGGTCCGTGCCGACGACACCGACCTCGCCTACGTCGAGATCTCGCTCCGGGATCGCCACGGGACAGTCGTCAACAACGCCGACCGCGCGATCACCGTTACCGTCACGGGAGCCGGAAGCCTTGCCGGCCTAGGAACCGGGCGACCTTCGACGCAGGAGCGCTTCGATGCGGCGACGTGCACCACCTTCGACGGCCGAGCACTGGCCATCATTCGCCCGCACAGTCCCGGGAAGATCGACATCCAAGTCGAGGCCGACGGCTGCCCGCCGGCAAGTGCCTCAATCGAAGCCGAAGAACTGATACACACGTCAAGGAGAATCGCATGACGAAGACAAGTGCGTGATGGACCCCGTTTTGGAAGGTACCCCTCCGACGGCATCAGCGACCGTTGTGTTTGACCCTTGCACACACGGTCGTGCTTGAAGGCACCTTGGCGCAGGATTCCCGGATTCGATGCCGTCCCCTGACTGGTGGGCGAAAACTGTAAACCTCTATGGTCTGTGAGTCATGGTCCCGCGCCGATCCGTGTTTAGGATCATCTGCAGGAGTTGATTATCCCTGGCATGTTTGCCGCAAGCCTAGGGGTGCCTGGCCGCCACAGTCCGTCATAAGCCCGTTAGGCGAGCGCAGCATCCCTGAATGGCGGACGTCCCCAATGGAACGGGGCACTCCCCTATTCGACGAACCAGGTTTTCGCCCGTTCAACGAAAGCTGAAACCCCTCCCAAGTGTCAAAGATGTCTCCAATCCCGGGCGCTTTCGAAGACCAGAACGTCTGCATCCCGACATCAGATGCGCCGACCACCCCTGATGAGCTTAGACAGCAACGCGTGCGTCAAGTCGTTCGTTCACACCTCTGGCATCCAAGGCCCTCGGACCAAGGAATCATGATGAATGAGCCTGCAGACCGCATGAACTGGTATGAACAAGCAGAGCTCCGGACAGCGAGCACATATCGAGCCTAAAGACAGCGACCATCGCGCGGAGAGGCTCTTGACCGAGCTGCGATCGCAGTCCTCCGAGCTCGAGCGTTTACATGCCATCTACGACGAACTGGAAACCAGAAACGGCCTTCTCCACAACGAGGTCCTGCGGCTGAAACGTGCTCAGAGAACAAACGTTCAGGATCTCGCCCGTTTAGCAGCCGTTTTACTTCAAGTTTCGCGCACCAAAGGCATCGCCCTCGATCCAGTGACACTCGACATCATCCGTCGGCGAGGCTGGCTGCCCACGAAGAATCGTGCGGGAGCACCACGGCCATGACCATGTCCATCGCCAGGCTCTCCGTCCGCTCGGGGCTCAAGTACCTGTTCAAGTCCACGATGCTGGACGACGTCTACCCCACTCCCCCGAACACAATCAGCTACTACGTCAAAACGGGAACGCCCCAAGGCCGCTGGCTGGGCAACGGCCTCCGCGGCATCGCCCGCACATCAGGGGACACAGTCACCGAATCAGGCGCACGTTCGGTCTTCCAAGACGCAACCCATCCGGACACTCAGGTCCCACTGGGGCGGTCACACGGCCAGCCCGCAGTCGACCAAAAGGCTCCCGAACCCACATCGGGGAGGCACGCCGTCGCCGGCTTCGACCTCACGTTTAGTGTCCCGAAATCCGTCTCAGCGCTGTGGGCCCTCAGCCCTCGACTCCTCCAAGACCAGATGCTGCAGACACACCACGAAGCCATCGAAGCAACGCTGGCCTGGATGGAAGAGCAAGTCATCAACACGCGATCCGGTCGAAACGGGGTGGCGCACGTCGGCACTAGAGGAGTGATCGCAGCAGCATTCGACCATTGGGAATCCCGTGCCGGCGACCCTCAGCTCCACACCCACCTGGTCATCGCGAACAGAGTCCAGCGCATAACGGACGGCGCTTGGGTCACCTTGGACTCCAGATCCCTGTACAAAGCCGTCGTCGCCGCCAGCGAACACTACAACGGGCTCCTCTTCGATGCCCTGGAGACGACCCTCGGAACAGAAACCGACATTCGAGCCCCAGCACAAAACACCCATAACCCCAGCCAGCAACTCACTGGCGTCTCTGAAGCCCTTATCCGCGAATTCTCTAACCGCTCAAGGCTCATCGACATCGAGACCGATCGCCTGATCCAACAGTGGACAAGCGAACACGGAACTCCCCCGACAGCAACAACCACCATTAAATTCCGCCAACAAGCCACCCTTTCGACTCGCTCTCTCAAGGATGCATCGCCGTCACCGTTACGGATCCTCTCCGCACAGTGGCGCGACAGAGCAATGGCCAAGGGTTTTGATCCCGAATCCGTCGTAGCTTCCACCATTCGGCGCACCCGCTCACGTCCCTTCCGCGTTGGCGACTTTGCCCCGGACTGGATTGCCGCCGTCGGGCTTTTCACCCGACAGCGGGTGGCCGCAAAACGGTCAACCTGGAATCGCTGGAACTTGATCGCCGAAGGTGAGCGCGTGTGCGCTGAGATCCGCTGCGCTTCCCCAGCCGACCGCAACGCGCTGATCGATGCCGTGGCCACCGCGGCGGAGCGTCAGTCTGTGCCGCTCAACGAGTATAGGTACGGCGTCCCCGCGGAAGCGGCGGATGATCTGCGATTTGCCGGGCGCAGCGTCTTCGACTTCCACGGGTCGCGCCTCTACACGGATGAGTCGACGCTCGGCTTCGAGGACGAAATCCTGGCAGCGAAGAACGACGACGGCGGTCTGGCCTTGCCTGTTGAAATCACCTTCGCGGCGCTTACGGCCTACAGAAATGGTCAGGGGTCACCACTGCACGATGACCAACTGACGGCAGCGTCGAATGTCCTGATGAGCTCCAGCAGGCTCGACGCCATCGTCGGTCCCGCAGGAACCGGCAAGACGACGACGCTCGGCGCGGTGAAAGCAGCGTGGGAGGCAGCGCACGGAGTGGGCAGCGTAGTTGGGCTGGCGCCGGCTGCTGCGAGCGCCGAGGTTCTTGGCTCGGAGCTGCGGATGGTTACTGAGAACGTTGCCAAGTGGCTGCATGAATCGGCTGGTTCTGGTGCAGCCGAGCGGGCAGAGCGATTCTTTCAAGCGGACGATCGACTCCGCGGGGCAGCCGCTCCACACGGCCAATTCGCTAACCGGCTTCAACAAGAAGTCGCTCGGCTGGCCGCCGAGCAGTTCCAGTGGCAGTTTCGCCCCAACCAGCTCGTGATTATCGATGAAGCCTCCATGGTCTCAACATTCCAGCTCGCAGCCTTGGTGCGCCAGGCGAAGGAGGCGGGAGCCAAGATCCTCTTGGTTGGGGATCCAGCCCAGCTCGATTCCATCGATGCCGGCGGCGTGCTTGGTTGGCTTGATCGGCAGGGAAAGGCAGCCCGGTTGAGTACGATCTGGCGCTTCAAGGATCCGTGGGAACGCTCAGCCTCCCTGGGACTGCGTGATGGACGTCCGTCTGTGCTCACCGAGTATGAGGATCACGATCGCCTCAGACACGGCCACTACTCGGACATGGTCGACCGCGCCTACTCCGCGTGGCACTCGGATGTCTCAGCTGGCTGCGTCTCGGTTTTGATAGCTCCTGATAACGAGACCGTCCAGATGCTCAATGAACGCGCCCAGGCCGACCGGGTCAGTCTGGGTGCTGTGGACGCGGAACTCACCGCGATCCTTCGGGACGGGCTTCGGGCCGGTCGTGGCGACATCGTCATTGCCCGTCGAAATGACAGATCCATTCGCGATGATCGAGGTGAGTTCCTTCGCAATGGGACGCTCCTCGAGGTCACGGGAGTCGATAGATTCCACCGCGGTCTGCGGGCGGTACGTAGAGATAGTGGAGCCGGCGTAGCCATGCCGAGCACGTATGTTGAGTCGTCCCTGCAGCTGGGCTACGCCACCACAGCCCATCGCAGTCAAGGCCTCACAGTAGACACCGGCCACACCGTCGTTACCCCCGGCCGCCTCACGCGCGAGCTGCTCTATGTCAGCATGACACGGGGTCGGCACTCGAATACGGCCTATGTGAGCGAGAACGACCCTGACGAGGACGAGATCCTGGACCCAAGCGCCCATTCGGGTTGGCGGGTGATCCTCGGCGAGGTCCTAGCCGCTGAAGGTGCGGAACGAACCGCCCACGAGGTGCGGGACTTCGAACAGCAGCACGCCGACTGCCTTGAGCGCCTGAACCGCGAGTACGATTACCTGGCTCAAATCGCTGCGGGAGTGGAGCTGGCCAAGGCTATCGAAGGTCTAACGCCCGGCCACTCTGAGGAGATGCGCGAATCTCCAGCTTGGGGCGCCGCCGTTGCTGCCTGGCGCCGAGCCAACAACCTAAGCCGTGCAGGAGCTCTACGAACCTTGAACGAGGCTATGAGCTCCGATGCCAAGGCACGAGACCTAGCCGCAGTAGTCCACACCCGACTATGCAGGTTCTGTTCGGCGATGCCCCAGTCGCCTTTTGCTCCATTGACTGAGCGGTTGACGGTAGACCGGCCAGATTTGGCAGCGTTGCTGGACCAAGTACGACGTCGGATTGGGAACCGTGCGGAGCGCGTCGCTAAGGCAGCGCTACTTGATGAGCCTGAGTGGGCCACAGAATTGCTCAAAGACGTCAGGGCGGGTGCAGATCCGTTCGAGAGGACCGCGTTGATTCGCGATGTGGCCGTGTATCGAGATCGCTGGGGTGTGGGTAGCGCGACTCTACCCCTCGGTCCGGCTCCCGCGGACTGGGAATGGGAACAGCGCTCACAGTGGGACAAGCTGCGGCGAGCAGTTAGTCAGGCCGCCACACCACGTCCGGAGCCAGAAGTTGTCCACAACTCGTATGATGTCGACTCCCGAATAAGCCTGACAGGTGCTGGATGGCAGCTTTAGACTGGAAGCTGGAGCACTCATGCAGATCAACCCAGTCCTCACGCCGAGAGTAGCAACGCCCGCTCTGATTGTTGCGAGCGCAGTCGCGCTTGTGCTTGCCGCGATCCTAACGGTGCTGAGCTTCACGCTTTCCGGCACGGCCTGGTTGCTGGTCGCTCTCACGACTCCCTGTGTAGTGGTCCTGGTCTTCTGGGCTAAACGTCTCCAAAGCAAGCGGCAGTGGCAGACCGAAACAGCAGCTCAATGGAAACGCCTTGAAAGCCTAAAGAAGGCTAGCGGGACTACAAGCGAGGTCACCGTGCTGAGCGTTGACGCAGTGCAGCCGACTGGATCGTGGATCACGATTCGGTGGAATCGTTTCGACTACATCCAGCCGGCGTGGATCGAAGCGCTCGCCGAGCCCATCTGGCCTGGTTCTGTTCTGCTGATCCGGCCGGATCCCGCCCAGGTGCGGCCAGGAGCTCCGTGGCCGGAGACCTACCGCATCAGCGGCGGCCATGTCTTGGGGTGGGCCCCGCCTCTCTGACTTGCGAGTGGCACATGCAGCCTCAAGGTGGCTCCCACGGACCCACTACTTCAGGCCGAAAGCTGATTCCAGCAACTTCGCATATCCAAAGTAGAAGTGCGACATTCCAACTAAGGTATCGTGAAACTCAAATTCGGCGATTGCCGCTCCTCGCTCATCCTGGAAGAGTGCCGCGTGGTCGTTTCGTCTTTCGCCCCAGTGGATGTATTCGCCATAGTTAAAAAGTGCGATGAGTTCCAGCGGCGTGTGCCTCGAGCGGACCGCAAGTTCTTTGGGAGCGCCCAAGGCTTCCATGATCTTGGCTTGCCCACGGTCAGACAGCGAGCGTTCAAGCAAGGCGGCGCGGGTCCGATGCCACTGCTTCATTATGTCCAAACGGGCATCTCGTTGGTCGTCATCAGCATTGGCCGCTGCCTTACCCAGTATGCTGCGCACGGCCTTGTAGTTTGCATTTTCATTCCCCTCGGAATGAATCTGACGGAACAACACGACAAATCCACGTAGCGCCTCCTTGGGCGGACTGTCCGCTGTGATACGGTCTCCGCCGGGTCCAGATTCGAAAGTGATGCCACCTTTGTGATTCAGGAGGCTATAGGTGGCCAGCTCGCGACAGACACCCAAGTAGCGCAGAACAGCGTCCTTGTCATTGGATTCCAATTCCACATCCAAGGGCTGGAACTGGGCAGGATCGGACAGACCAAATACGAGTTGAAACTTCTGCCACTGGAAGTAGAAACCTTTTTCATCTAGGGCGTATTCCAGATAAGGCGGGGGAAAGCGAAGCGCCGCATCGGCCGCTATTCGGAACTGCTTTTCTTGGAAACTCAACTGGCGGGGCGACGTCATGAGGCCATACTAGCCAAATCAGCTTGAGTCCCTTCTTCGGTTTGCGCCAACCTAACATCGTCGACCTAAATGCTGCGCGATTACGCATCGTCTTGTTCCTATAGCGGCCGCCCCCTCCAAGAGTCCTGGTCAACGCGCTTGACCTGCCCAGCCGGGAACCACTCAACGTGATACACCCGCCGGTCGTCCACCCACTCGACCAGCCCAAAGGTCCTCGTGTATTTGATGGCCCGACCATAGATCTCCCCCACGCGAACCAGCGGCTGACTACCAAGTTCCAGCTCGATGATCTTCCCGTCGTCAGGTCTGGGGTGGCTGTTGTCGGCGTCTATCTGGGCCATCATGCGGGCGAAAGCGGTGGAGTCTTGCTTTGGTCTCATATCAACAAGACTAGAACATATATTCGAATGCGGATCCTGAGCACAGGGAAGAGCCCACGCCTCCATGGAGGGGCGTGGGCCTGAAGCGGCGAAGACGGATCAAATCGTCATGTCATTCACCCGAGCTCCGCCTAAAGGGGACACCACAACCGGCCCCTTCGTGGTCACGTTGTACGCGGGCCAGCCAGTCGCCGTCGTGGCTTCTGGCCCAGCAGCCCCCAGAGTCGCTTCGGGCTCGGCAGCTGCCCGCGCAGAACGTTGATACGTGGCCGTGCCAAAGCGAAGGTCCGGTCCAATGGTGTCAGCAATGATTCGCCGGGCTTCACGCCGTTCCCCGTCCTTGTCGTAAGCACGGAATTCAAGCTCACCCGACACCGTTACAGGGTCACCCTTCTTCAGGGAAGTAGAAGCGTTCTCCGCGAGCATCCGGAACGCAGACACGTTGTGAAAGACCGGCTCGCCATCTCGCCAGGTACCGTCCGGGTTTGGAATCCGCTGGTTCACAGCAACGCGGAGCTTTGCGTGCGGAGTTCCGGACTCCCCGATGATCAGTTCGGGATCTGCGACTAGGTTCCCCGTGATAGTGATCGGGATCTTCGTATTCATAATGGTTACCTTCCTTAGTCGACGGGCTTCTCCCGACGGACATCTGCGCGTTCAGGGACCAGCAATCTCAGGACCGTTCAACGACGCGTTCGGGCCAGGGACGCCGGCATATGTCGGATTGGCCATGAGAGTCCGGTCAGCACTGACGGCAGCGAACTTCCCTCCGAATCCAGGAGGATCCGAGACAGCCAGGATCCCTTTCGTTGCCGCAGTCACCCGCCCCAGCACTGACTTTGCGATGTCGACGCGCGACGTCGGCACCCAGCTTTCTGAGGAGTCATGCTTCAAGTCCTTCTCCGCACGGATCACTGCGTCGGCCCAGCCAGCCAGATAGGATGCTGACTGCGCTCCACGGTCGATTCCGTGGGCCCGCAGGACGGTATAGGCAACCGATTCAGCTTCCACTTCCGCCAGGCCTCGATGGTTCGCGCTGCTGCCATACAGTCGCCCAAGGCGGTCGTTCGGTCCGTGCAAAAGGACGTGGCCGAGTTCGTGGGCAAGAACCGCTACCCGCTCCTCGTCGTTCATCCAGGCACCAACTTGGATTCGACGAGCATCAAAGTCGGTATAGCCACTGGTGTAGCCCTGTTGAAATCCCGACACCTCAACCCGGAAGCTGTGTTCCTTCGCAACCTCCCGCAGGGAACTCCACAGGTCACCCACATCCGCCCCACCTTGAGCATCCGCGCGAGGCACCAGCAGCGGCGTGCCCTCCGTCTGAGTGACATCAAAAACGGCCTGCCCGCGCCAGCCAGTGATCACGTTCTTCTTGCCTCTGCTGATGGCATCATCGGGTGCAGCCTGATTCGCTGGCAGGAGCTTGCGCTGCCCGTCAGGCAAAATCAGTTCCTGCATCGAGGCCGTTCGCGGCGCGATGACCCAGAGCGCGTGCTCTCCCCGCAGAACCGTTCGCCCATGCCGGGCCCACTCTTTGTAGCCGGCCACAAGCGTCGGCTCCTGGGTACCGCGCTGTGCCATTTGCATCATCAGCAGGGCGACGTTGCCCCCGGAATAACGCCACAGGGTTGCGGAGGCGTCGAGCAGGACTTGCCAGCGCATGGGCGAATCGATGGCTTCCTCAAGTGCTGTGTGAAGTCCCCTCGTCAGGTCGGCTATGCGTTCCTCGGGCGAAAGGCGAACGTTTGACGGCGGCGGGGCGCCTTCTTCAGCCCCGCTTGCGTCAGCATTCAGTTCAGATGCAGAGGCCACGACAGCCATCCTTCGTGCTTCTAGACGGCCCCAAGAAGGGATCACCTATTTATGTCGAGCGACCGGAGCAACGGCATGACAAAATCAGCTGCGGGTCTGATGGGTACCCAGCTTCCAGTCCTCGAAGGCCGGTTCGGCCGACACAATCCTCACGACCGGTTCCTTGTGGCACTGCAGCCCGACGCACCCTGCGGTCCGCGTGTGGGTTCGGAGACGCTCCACGCCGTGTGGCAGCCTTTCGTGGAATGCGAGCGGCCCGAATCCCGAATCGTCTGACGTAAAAGATGCTGCTTCGGCCCGCTGAAGCGCATACAGCTCGGCCACGATCTCCGAGTGTCGCCACCAACAATCCGGCACCACCGACGTCGTCAGCTGATAAGTGGCAACGAACCAGCGCACCCAGTCAAAGAGGCTCTGCCACACCACTTCCGCCTGCGCCGATGACATGTCCCGCCAACGATGGGTCACACCCACGCTGCGCGGCGACGGCTGGAACGAGGAACGGAACAGTTCCGCCGTGAGTTCATCATCCAAGTCAGATACGCGCCCCACCTCGAAGTCAGAATCGTCCGCCTGGGTGCTCATGAATCAGCCTCGCTGTTCGCTTCCTGCCGGCTCAGGTGGCCAGCAGCCAGCTCCCGCTCCGTCTCCAGCTTCGACCTCCCCAGTTCAGCGGCGTCCTTGCGTCTATGCCAGTCACGTAGGTCCAAGAGGATGGGACGAGTTCGTCGGCCGAGCATGAGAGCCGTACCAACAGGAAGCCGCCGGATCTCATCTAGGCGGATCACCGGACTCTCCCTGATCTGCTCGCCGTCCTGACGGCCCTGAGACGACCAGGACCTGGTGTTGAGGATGAGGCTCCGCTCCCCCAGCAGTCCCGCCAGCGAGCGCAGATCACGCTCATCCGAGCCGCCACCGAAGATCACCTTGATGATCGCCGAGTCCCAGATGGTGGCAGCCTCTTCGATCGACCATCCGCTCCGCGCCTGCGAGAGCGATTGCAGAACCACGAGCGTAGAGATGCCAATACCACCACCATCAGAAAGCACTACGGGCAGACCAGGCCACGGTGAGAGATTCGCTATCTCGTCAAGGATCAGGGAAAGCGGTGGATCGAGTCGGCCTCCAGGTGCGACAAAGGCCAGCTCTCGCGCGGCGTTGTCGATGTCGTCGATCAGAGCGGACAGGTAGGGGCCAGCGGCCGCCGCTCCAGAGCGTGTACCAATAAGGTAGAGCGTCCCCCGTTGCCTGATGAACCTCTTGGGATCAAACTCTTGAGCTTCGTCCTGTGGGTTCAGCGCCGCCAATACCCTCGGAGATGAGAGTGGAGCCACTGCGGCTGAGACACCAATCCAAGAGTTGGAAGTGTTCCGGGGGTCGTCTTCCAAGATCCCCATCAGATCTGCCTGCCACCCCAATGCCGCACCAGGGCGCCCCAGAATATCCAGTGCCTCCCTGGCCAACACTGGACTGGAGGACCATCTGCGGAATGATGCGATGCCCTCCCCTGACAGCGCAGCGGCATGGAGGAGACATTGCAGCACGATCAGCGAGCGCTTTTGCCACGCGGCATTCTCACCCTTCATCTCTGTATCTGCGGTGATGACGAGTGCCCGTCGGGTTGCGATGTCCGGGTCACTACAACCACGTACCGGCGACCAGCGCAGAGTCGATGGCAGACCCGACATGCCCTGTGGGTCAAAGACTGTCACTGGCCGCCCATCGGACATCCGCGCTCGCATGGTGACCACCAGATTGTCGGCTCGAGTTGATGTGGTGACAACAGCACCGGGCGCATCCAGGATTGCGTTGATGACTACATACAGGCCCTTGCCCGACCTAGGGGCCCCCTGAATGACCATCGACTCTTCGGTGGAAACATGGATAGTCACCCCGCGGGAGCGCCCAAGTGTCCACGAAACATCGTGAATGCTCGGCTTGCTGAGGCCCGGGCGAGTGTATTGCCCACGCTTGCGAACCGCTCTGGCTCCGAAGTCCCGAAGTATCTCTGCCCGGCCAGCGACGCCATCCCTGCCCAGGATGTCCTGACGTAGCCACGCGCCGGACTGTTTCCAGGTTCTCCACGCCAGCGCCGACCCGGCTGCGAGCGCCGCAAGCAACGTGAGGACGACTCCCATAATCCACCAGACTGCCGCCATGTCTAAGGTGCAATTGCGGGAAGCACCAATAATCCAGTCCTGCCGACCAGCCAACAACCCAACGCCTGCAGCGGGGTTGAAGAACGACGGCGGCCTGCCGCCGCACCGCCTCGGCATGGTCACGGCGGTCGCAACCTGGACAAGGAAGCAAAAGGCCACATACCCAGCGACCAACCAAAGACCCACTGAGACCATCGGACTCGTGCTCCCCGCCCGCGTTTTCACAGGTGCATCCGGTCATCGGTGCCGAAGACTTCCAGCTCATCGGTAGTTACCCGGTTCGCCACTATGAACGAACGGTTCCCCACCTTCCAAAGCCCGACGCCCTTCGGCAGATTCTCCACGTGGTCGCATTCGGCCTCGGTGAGACCCAGGGCTTCCTTCGTTAGCCGCATCGCATCATGCTTCTGGCGGTAGATGATGCGGGTATCAGCCTCCGTTAGGAGGCCCAGTGCCTTCTGGCGATGACCGCTCGTACTGTCGCCAATCTCGTTGAGGTCCGCTACCTTGTGCATGATCAACAGGTTCGCGATCCCATAGGTCCGCGCTAGCCGCCACTGCTCGCTCATCTTCGCCAACATGTACGGATCGGCCAGCATCCGCCAACCCTCGTCGTACACCACAAGGCGCTTGCCGCCGTCGGGGTTTGTCACCGCAGCCTCAAGCCAGGTGGCGCTGCAGGCAGCAGCCAAGGACAGCGCCTGCTCGGAAGCACCTATCAAGGCAGAAGTGTCCATGACCATCATGGGAGCGTCGGCGTCGAACGCTACCGTGGAAGGCGCGTCGAACATGCCTTCCAGGTCGCCGGAAACTGTACGCCGGAGGGAGTGGCTGACGGCAACGCCGCCTTCCTTCCCCACCAGATCCAGCGTCTCTTTCGACGGGTTCAGCAGATGGTCGAGCACCATGGGAAGAGTCGGCGTTGAATTCTCGGCGGTCGTCTCCATCAAAGCCATGTCGAGGGCCGTGTGTTCAACGGGATGCAGCGGAGTGCCTTGACGCATCAGGGACACCAGTGCGACCAGCAGTTGCCGTCGACGCTGCCGCACCACCGCATGCCATTGCGTGTCGCTGAGTGAGCTCGGGCGGGGTCCGGCGTCGAGCGGGTTCACACGTGCGGCCCGTCCCGGTCCAACGGAGATGACTTTGCCACCTACAGCATTGGCGACGCCGACCCACTCGCCTTTCGGATCCGAGGCCACGGCGGCCTTGCGACCGAGGGTGATAGAGCGCGCGACCAGCGACTTCCCACACATGGACTTTCCTGTGCCGACCGTTCCGATGACGACGATGGACGGGCCGCTGATGATGCCCTTGTCATAGAGGATCCAGGGATCGTAGGAGAAGGCGCCGGATCCGAAAACGTCCGTTCCGATGTAGGTTCCCTCGTGGCCCAGGCCCGATTCCGTGATGAAAGGGTAGGCCGCGGCGAACGTCAGCGTCGACGCGCGGTGCGGCGCCGGCCGCAGACGATGAGGTCCCCATAGTGACTGAGCATCGCGACTCCCCCAGTCGCCCAAAAGGCGCTCGCGGTCACTCTGCCGCTCCAGTTCCGTTTCTCGCTGAGACCGAGGCATCCCACGGCGGGGCTTATTGCCTTTGGCTCGCCGTTCAGCCCGGCGGTCCGCGCGCGTGCCCGACGGCGTGTACGTCACCTCTTGGTTGTTGAGCCTCATCGCAATCCCCGTCCCAAGGGAAGTCCTCCGGCAATGAACCCAGCCCACTGCTGCCCCGCAAGCACCCGAAGCTCGACAAACGCGCCTGCGGCTGCTGATTCAAGTTCATGGCGGTGTCGGGCCAGGTCTTCCAGCGTCGAAGCGGTGATCGTGACGAACGCCGTCGGCCTGACATCACCATGACCTGCGACGATCTCTTCCTCCCTTTGAGATACTTCTTCCTCTTCGGCGCGTTGCTCACGGGTCGTCGGCCGATCGAAGCGGGCATTGATGCGCCGGCGGGTTTCATGGGCTTCCTGGGCAGAGCGGATGTCGCGCAGAGCTTCAAGGGTGGGAACGGCCCTGATGACCTGGGTGACCGTGTGCCGGAAGTCGCCCACATAGACGAGAGGATGGAGAAATCCCGGGTACACCTTCTGTCGTGGCCATTCAGCCACCCAGAACGTCTGGTGGAAGCCAGTGTCCGTTCGAAGGTAGGTCCAATGTTCCTCAGCAGCCATGGGCCCTGAGCTGTGTCGCAATGGACCGGCCGCATTGCTTGGCTCACCGTCTCTTTTCCTGCCTGACCGCTTCGATACAGTCTCCGGATCAAACGCACCCCTGAACACCTCGAGCAAGCCCGACTCAGACAACCACTCCTCAACTCTGACCCCATGACTGGATAGCGACGTTGTTATGGCAGCGACCTCAAGCCTCAGCAGGCGCTCAAGACCGTTCTTCTTTCCACCGGACTCCTTGATCCGCCGTCGGGACTTAGACGTGTCGACCACCAGCGACAGCAAGACATCGTGACTCATCGCTGACCCAGCCGCGGAGATCAGATCCTGGTAGGCCATCTGACCCCACGAGCTCCGCTCGCTGTCTACAGCTGGAACGGTCCGGTCATAGAAGTCCTGCAGCGCAGAGGACGGATAGGGAACGGTGTAGTCCTGGACTGTCATCCGCGCGATGTCCGACCGCTGAGCCAACCCGGCTTGCACCCTGGACCATGCCTGGGCCGCCCAAGCCTTGTCGTCATCGTCCAGCAATGCGAAGGAACGGGTGCTGCATCGGAGCACGATGACCGCTTCACGGCCCTGCGAATCGAGCACAACACATTCACCTCGGCTAAGCGGCTGCAGCCTGAGGTTGCCCAGACCCCCAGGAAGTGCGAGCTGGCCGGCCTTGATGGGGCGGTCGGGTCGGACGAGGTACGTGGTCTGCCCGAGAACGCTCCGAACGAAGAACAGCACGATCAACGTGGCCCAGATCGGGTAAGGAATCCTCGAGTACTGGAGAACGCCGACAAGGACCAGCGAAAGCCACACGGGAGCGGTGGCCGCGAGGCCTACTGGGCCGCCGCTCGCGGACGCGATGATGGCCGCCAGAATCCCCGTGGCCACCAATCCCAGTTGGTACCACTTCAGCCCCATGAAGATCCCACGGCGTTCGTACCTTGGAAATTTGACGGGCTCGAGCGCCCGAGTTTCGTCACTCATTGGATTTGTCCGGTGGTTGTGGGCGGTAAGTCTGTTGCCGCTTGATTGGCGGCAGGTCCGACGTCGGCAACGCGCTGCTCGGGTTTCGCACCTCAGGGACACGCGGCGGAGGCGGTGCTGATGTTCGACTGCTGGCGCGTGGACCGGCGCTGGATTGCGTTCCTTGGGCCGTTGTCGTTCGGCCGCCGACATTTGAAACAATTTGGCCTTGAAGGACGGCGCTGCGCGAGTCGGATCTCTCATGAGAAGCCAGCCGATCGGAACCAGTGCTGTTGCCACCAGAGGTTCCTACCGCCGTCGTGCTTGTCAACCTTCTTGGAACTGGAACGGAGGCCGGAAGGACTCGCGTTGGGATGTTTCGGCGACCGGACTGAATGGGCTTCGTAATCGCGGACCGGGCCATCAACGACGCGACCGTAAGCCTGCCGCCGAGCTGTCGGCTAATCTGGCGGGTGGCAATACTGCTGCCCCTCGCAATGATGTGTCCGCCGCCAGCGGCCTGAGCTGCCGCGGCCAGTTCTCCGCCTGCAAAGCTCACCAGTCGCAGCGCCATAAGGGGTGCTCCACAGGCCAAAACCATGCCAACCGTTCCCGCGGCCAGACCAGCGAAGGACTCGGAATCCGCAAACAGCTTGATGGCCGTCGCCAGGACCGTCGCGGCCAAAGGCTTGGCAAGGAGCAGCGCGACAACGATCTCACACCAGCGTCCGGCCCAGGCCTTGGATTTCTCCCAGGGCAGCATCATCAGCGCGACCGGAGCCACGGCCGCGAGTACTGCAAGGGCGAAAGTCCTGAAAATCATGGAACACATAAGGATGAACGCGAGGATCCACACCACGATGACGGCCATGGCGGTGACGATCGCTCCGCCGACGGCGCCTCCCTGGTTGCCCGGCGCGAGCGAGATGACGTTCCATTCGCGGTCTGATCCTGCGGGGGCTCGTTCGAACCCGAAGAGGCGCATGAACACTACGTAGGGATCTGTTCCGATGGATTCGAGGAGGGCATTCGAAGCCTCGTCGCTGACCCTCGTGAGCTGGCGGACGACGTAGACGGCCGCCGCTACAAGCGGCACAGCTGCCGCTCCCCCGATCACGGCCCGCAGCAAACGTCGCGGTTGCTGGCTGATCAGGCCCGAGAGCAACTGGAGGATCATCACGACGACCAGTGGTGTCAGCATGACGATGACCCACCAGTTGGTGAGTCCGCCGATGGCCGTCCACTGGGAGTCGTCGACGTCGGAGACTGTGAAAGCGCCGGTGATGAAGCCCCACATCCATGATGCTATGTTCTGAAGAACGTTCGCGAAGATAGCTGTGATGGAGCCCTGGACGCCGTCGTTCGCCTGGGACACGAGTCCGCATCCTGGCGGCCACCAGCCGTTGAGGTCGCAGTCGACTGGCATGGCTCAGAAACCGAGCGGGAAAGCCGTCTGCGACCAGAGAATGTAGCCGTTGATCCCGCCGAGGATGGCCGCGACGGGACCAGTCCACAGCAGGATCACTCCCCCGCCGGACGCGAGCCGTGAAGATTGGCTCAGCTTGCCGGCCAGGAGCATCGCGGCTCCGATGATCGCCACGATAGCGATAACGATGAAGGCACCGACGAGGATGCCCCCGCCGATCTGCTTCAACGACTCAAGGAAAGGGAAATTCGCGTTTGGTGTGATCCCAGGATCCACCGCTGCCAGAAACATCTGGTGCTCCATCCAGTCGTCTTCCAATGGAATGAGCTGATTGGGCTCACGACTTCATGGGTGTTGGCGCCACTAACGACATGATGGCAGGTCGAGCTGTGTTCATTGGAACAGGCTTCCACGCTTCACACGTCCTGCGCGGTTCCGCGTTCGTGGCGACGAACTCCGCAAAGAGTCTAGCGACGGACAACCACACGACTAACACTTAATCGCGTCGAGTACAACCACCTAAGCCGGGAGGCGGGGGGCGGGCGTCGATTTTGATCTATGATCTCATCGAGCCACAAGCTGTTGTCATCATACCGTTACGTCTAGCGTTGCTTGTCTCATACCGGACGCTTCGACCAGCATAGAGCTGGTATGGGATCGGCACAGGTAGACCAAGTCTGTGCCAGCAACAGCGGAACTACCGCACACGCCCCTCACCCGAGGTCGCCGATCGATGATGCGTGGACAAGCAGGCGGCCTAACGCGTGCGGTGCCCTATTACCTTTTCGTTATGCAGGGGGACCTTCTGGATCCGGTTCGGAGTCGTCCCCCTCAGAGGCTGAATCTTCTTCCCCCACCTCAATCGTTCCAAGGCAGAACTCGACTAGCTTGGATCGCACCATCATCCCATGCGCCATCTTCGCTTCCAGGTCAAGCAGGAACGGATCGCCAGGAAGGAGCTCTACCGCTTTGGCCAAGCTCACGGAGGCCGCCCCGTGATCGCCGTCAGCCCACAAACGGTAAGTCACGCCCAAACGCATGGCCGCGTCTACCCGCTCAGGTAATTCACTCAGTTTAGATCCCCCTCGTCTTAGTTCTGCTTCTCGAGCGTCGACCAATGAAAGATATTCTTCAGTGGACCATGGGGGCTGCCTTCCAACGAAAATGCCCACCACATAGGCGAAGATGCTCGGTGAATCAAGGTCATCTACAAATCTCTCGATGAATCTCGTCGCATTCGGACGCCGGTACTGTTCCGGCACCAAAGCATCCCAAAGAACGTATGCTGCGACTAAAGGAATTCTGCTCGACTGCTTCGCCTCTGAAGTGAGGAGCGCCTCAATGCGTTCCAGGGGTCGTGCCATGTCAACGATAGCTCCCTTCTCTCCGCGCTTCGCGGCGACAACCATTTCAAGAAGCGCGTTGAAAATACCTGGTCCACGACCCGCTGAGAATGAATCCGCACTGCCGACCCAAAGCTGGGGGGCAAGTCTCATTTTTATCTGCCCAGGCAAAAACTCTCTATACCTAGCTTTGAAGTCTTCGTCGACGCCCTTGGGAGCGCGCCTCACATACGTCCGGACGACATGCCGACTTAAGCGGTTTAATCCCTCTAACGTAAGGACTGTTTGGCCTTCGTGCCACATCGTGTCTTCGCCGTTGGCGATGCTCCATAACTCCGGGGCAAGCGTTCTTAGCGAGTGCATCGAGCGGGACCTGGTTTGGTATGCGAAGTCGAGAGCTTTCTCTAATTGTGGGGCCCGGATGGGCCGCACAGTCCCTCGTGCCTCGTCCCGATAGAATTCGGAAGTCACATGGTCCACGACAAATCCAATATATCTCCGGCGTAGAGACAACTGATCGATTTGGAGCACAGCTTGCTGAATTCGGCTGTGCGCTTCCTCTTGCAGCCCTTCGCAGGCAGCATCTATGATCTTTCGCCTTCTACCGTCATAGTCAGCCCAGGACTGAGGAACCGGCGATCCGTCCCCGGACAGAGACTCAAGAGCAGCCACGTAAAGGGTGTACGCCAGAGTAGGGTCACTCACCACCAACATAGACGCGTCCACGATACGGCGAATCGCCCGCATGGAGGCCTCGAACTTGTCCCGCCGAAGCTTCAGCAACTCGGTAGAAAATCGGTGGAGTTCCTCGAGCTCGGAGTCAGTCAGGAATCGTGAGGGTTCGAATGTACCTCGGAGTAAGCGCTGGGGACTACCTGGTGCTTGATAGCCGCCAGGATGGCCGACTAAACGGTCCGCCGTTTCCCGGCTCTTCGTGACAACGACGTTCCAGGCGAACGAAACTACGTACGCCACATCCTCAATTAGCTCGTCGCCACCTGTGGCAACATGCCACGCCTCCGTGCCGTCGGGGTTATACGCTTCAAGCCGGTCAGTGGCCTCAATGACGAGCGGCTTGTACCTCTCCTGCCCCGTCGAGAACCGGAGCGTACCGATGGGAAGTTCGACGTCATCGCCCAGTATTCGGAGCCCATTGCTGTAGGCGACACAACGGTGGAGGGTTTCGTAAAGGTCATTCGACGAAAAGTAGATGCCACTAGCGATTTGCAACATGGTTATTGCCCTTCTTCCGGAACCCGGCCGGACGGACCTTCACTTGCCCTGACCATACCCGAACCAATGGAGCTACGCATGACCTTGCAGCACGCTAGCAACTCCCAAAGGGTCACGTGATGTGAAAGTTTGAAGACAAGGACCAATTACCGCCGCGAGATCATGTTTTCACAAATGGTAAGGAAGCGATAGGCGGCCTCCGACGGAGTGACTTGCTCAATCCACGCATAAAGCAATGAACCTCCGATTTCCATTTGATGCGAGTTCTCCCAGCTTTACGGGGCCCTGCTAACCTCTTCGTCCAAACGAAGAATATCTTCGTATACACATGCCACTCTAACGGTCAGCGACGGCCGAGAATCGAACTTCTCCAATTCGCCAGGCGCCGAATTCACAGGCCCCTGGCTCTTTATGGCCGCAACAGCTTTGTCGAAGCCAAGCACCGTTTCAATGCCATCCGCAGAGAGGTGATATCGGTCTATTGACCACTTGCCACGGCTATCCTGACCAATTGGATACAACATGGCAATGAACGTAGCAGCATTCCAGCCCTTGTCTGCGTCAATGAGCTCCCAAACCAGCGCCCTCGCACTTTCAGGAGCGGTGAAGTCCCTCAATGCCCACACATTGCGGAGAGCTCGTTCTACCTCGCTATCGCTGTCATTAGGGTCTAGAGCTCGGAATTGGGCTTCGATGGCTGTTGCTGCCATATTCCTCGCCTCGGGAAGCCATTCCGGAGCGGCACCAGCCCGGGTCGTCTTGCCAAGATCGCGGAGGAGGTCGGCCACGAAGGCGATGCCAGATGAAGTTGTGCTGCACGCACTAAGGATTCTTATCGCCGGGTCGCCCTGCAGACCAGTAAACATGTGCCGTCCCAACACCAGCAGCTCAAAGGAAGGCGGTCCAGCAGACAGCCCAGCGCCCTCCTTTCCGATCACGTCATACTGGCGCGCAAGCAAATGTGCGAGCGGCTCCACTGGGAGATCTCCGAGATCGTGATTCATGATCTTCTGAACCACCATGCTCGCATCTTTCGACAAGAACTCCTCCAACAGGTCGATTGCGGTGCCAGCCCTCCCCTCCCGTAGAAGGGACAACGCTTCGGAGACCTTGCTGTTTGGCAGGTCATCCTTCGGCACGGCCGCCTGAGTGTACCTGTGGAAGTAGTCCGCATGACCGACTCCGCTTCGTCGGGCGACGTCGGTGCGGGCCTCAGGCCCATAAGATATCTTTTCTCGGGCGCTTTTTAGAGGCAGAAACAACTCCGCCAAGAGATCTAAAATACGTTCAGCATGGACAACATCCAGATCGTCAAGTTTTTTCTGCCAACGCTCGATCTTCGCAAGATCAGACTCGTCCACCCATCTATGGTCGAAGCCGAGAAGCTCTGCTTCGGAGTCTTCGATGAGCCGGAGAACAGGCGGCTCAAACGTCCGGATAAACGTCATGGCCACGTAGTCAGCGAAATCGACCTCGCCTTGCAATTCTGCCCAAGTCGCATCTACCTGCGTGAAGAGTCGTTTAATCGCCCTTGGCTGCGAAAGATACGGCCGCATCGACTCACCCCACATTTTCGAGAGGCGTTGTGTTTCATGCGGAAGGAGTTCAAACGCGTGATTCGTCTGGACTTCCCTCAGAACAGAATTGAGCAAGCCCAACTGCTCACTGACCAGCATCGAGGGAATGTCCAAGCGCAGTTGAATCATCTTTTCCAAGTAGGCACGCGCTCGGCCTGCGTCGTCGTGCACGAGTCCCGTTCGCATCAGGACATCGACCAACGTGGCCTCGTCGTAACACAGAAGGTAGTAGACGTTTGGAAGGCGACCAAGCATCCGAACTAGCTTGAATGTCGTCAGCAGCTCATCCGGACCAAGCCGGTCGAGATCGTCAATCAGCATGATGACCGGTTGCTTGAGTCCGCGGAGGTCTTCCACAACCTGCGCCCGCAGCTGCTCAGGGCTTTCGTCGCCCGACACGAGTCTCCCAAGCAGGTCTATGGCACCGGACCCATCAACGCCGGCCACTGATCCGAGGGTCCCCAAGGGAGCCGCTTTCGAAATCCATGACCCCACCTTTTTCCGGGTGCCCTTCTTCTGGAGCTCCTCAGGCAACACCGAGTTTAGTTCGGCAAAGAACCCAGGGATGGCGGCCTCAAGGGAGGAGTATGACCACGGGTTGTACCTCGCCGTCAGCCACCGTCCCTTCGTCTTGAGGGATGCTTCGACTGCGTTCAAAACTGTCGTCTTTCCACTGCCCCAAGGGCCCACGAGAGCAACTACTGCGCTCTCCGTGCGGTCATGCATCAACCCCAGCGAACGGGCCAAGCGGTCTACAAGGTTCTTTCGTTCCGACTCACCTTGAGTGCCCACGATAGGGTCATCTCCGTACAGCGCAGAAACGGGATCCATACCATGCTTTCGACTCGAACTTGCTGATCAGCTCCACAGTACGAAGCTAGTTCAATAAATACCCGACGTCCTGGACTTTCGGGAGAAAGGAGCGGAATCCGCAAAGCAAGAAGAGCTCTGCGTTGTGCCGCCTCGACTATCGTACGTGTCGGCTCTGCACGTGTTGGATTTCGACACCCTGCAACGGGGCTTAGCAATCCCCGTATACGAGCTTCCCACTCATGAACCTACTCGGATCTACTTAAACAACATTCAGGTAGAGCACATGCTCAGCATCCGGACGCACCTTGAACTGGCTGGGAGAGCAAAAGAAGCAGCAGCGAAATCCCACAAAGAAAGCGGCGGCAAACTCACGTCGACTCCCGTAGGAGGTCGAAATAGGCCGTTCCCCGATTCCAATCTATTGGATGGAGCAAAGTCCCTGCCGACGGATTTAGTGCGCTATACATCATCCCACTGCCGGCGTAGATGCCTACGTGACCCCAGTTGTACGGTCCTTGAGGATTCTGGACCACGAGATCGCCAATCTGAGGATCGTCCGTCATCCGCCCGACCCGCCACTGCTCCACACGCGGAAGCTCAATGCCAACCTGTCGGTAAATCCACTGGACGAACCCAGAACAGTCCCACGCCTTGAACGCAGTGCCGCCCCAGACATATGCGCCTCCAAGCCCCATCTTGGTGAAGCGGAGTATGTCCTGGCGGATCTGACTTAAGCCTTCAGCTGAGACAACGTCAGAGCTCGCGGCGGGAGCGTTCGTACATGTAGGAGCCGGCTCGATCCCACTAAGAGCGTCCACAAGCGCGGACGCCTGCGGCTCCCATCGGTCGTACAGCTCTGGGAAGGCCGAAACCTGCACAGCTTGGGCAGCCTGGCCTTTGCTCATCGAGGCCCACCCCGGGATATCCAACAAGCCGCGAGGGCTTCCATGGTTCGGGCCCGAAGGACCTCCATAGAAGGCTCGAGCGTTGTAAGTGACATCCATCAGCTCTTGGACGCTGCCCCATCCGGCGGCAGGTCGTTGCTGAGCCGAGCCGACGGAGTCGTGGTCGCTCCCAACGCCATCATGCGGAAAGTTGAAAGATTCGGGGACGCTGGTATTGGCCAACATCCGCAGGCTCGACTCCTGTAGTAACATCATGATGGCAATGACCAACGCCTCACGAGGCAAGCCGAGCCCCTTGCCGACCGAAACGTAGCTGCTGGCAACACGTGTCTGGGCCGCTGATAGCCCGGCGATTCCACCGCCGGCGGGCAGGTCAGAAACATCGAGAGTGCTAACCGCACCAGCATCAGCGCCAGAGACACAGGCGACGGCCGCCGTCGGACGATCCCCCACCAAAACGACGGCAACCGCACTGGCCACGACAGCAAATGCCAGCGCGACAACCGCCACGAACGCTCCAAGCAACCTGCAATGCGTGCGCCGTCGCACGAGAACGACAGCAAGTCCAGGATGAGGCATCAGTAAACGATTCTGGTGGATGACGCATAAAAGGCGACCATCACGCAACGATCTGCAGGTGCCGTCGGCGCTGGAGGACAGTTGACCACGACGCTGACCGGCGCGAAGTAAGAGTTGGTGCTTGTCGAGGTGTGGTCCTCGACAGAGAGTCGCACGGTGCAGACATGCAGCCCTGGCCACGGAGCGGGTCGTTCGCGTACCTTGACTAGCTGCTCGTCACACGTTGATGACTCCGACTTCGCTTCCCGGAAAGCGCCCTCGCCAGTCAGAGTCGCAAAAGTTCCAGCGTTTACACCCGTAGCCTCAAACTCCTGAACCAAAACAGACCAAGGATTAGAACCATCCGGAAGCAAAACCCATAGATCACGCAGGCGACCATACACCTCCGAATAGGACGAGGTCCTCGTATCCCAGGTGTAGATAGCCTCGGCAGCGGCAGAAGCAACGGCGCGAAAGTCCGTTGGCCTAGGCGCAGGCGGAACAACCGACGGCTTCGTCGTTCCCGAGGGGCGAACTGTGGGCCGTGGCGGGGTAGTTGACGCATTCGGCGCTGGAGCCGAAGCTACAGGAGAATCCGGCGCACCGATTGCCGGCCCTTTGGACGGCAGCGCGATTAGGAGGGCCGCCGAGCCAACAAGCAGGGGGACGGTTAGTCCAAAGACCCAACGACCCAAGCGCGACCTAACCCCATTGGCCCTGCGAATGCTCATGGTTCACAACCTCCAAAGCCACTAGTCGTCAAACTGCGAAGAAAAGGCCACCGATGATCAGAAAGAGGCAGCCGTGCGCACTACCCGCCAAGCGGTTTGGTAAAGACGCCGCGCAGTGCCGATCTGAACAGCAACATAGCGATCAGTGACCCCGAGCTCCCGCGCCAATCGGGCAATCGCCGCTTGCCGTTCCGGTCCGTGAATCTCGGGAAGAACGATCGCCTTGGCGACGGCGCGCAGCAGGGCGCTTGGGAGGCATTCAACTGCACGCTGACAGAGCTGACCGATGTCGTTGACGCTGCCTGGGGCGACATCGAGTGCCAGGCTGACGGTCTTAGCGGTCTGTCGCACCGCGGTGACTGCATTCCAACGACGGCGGTCGTGCTGGGTTGGGAGAGCGTACTGCCTGGGTGCGGTGAGGCTCTCCACGGCCATACGCCATGTCGGGGCTGACACGGCTTCGCGAGTCAACTGTAGGACCATGACCGCCCACTCGTGGTCGACAATCTCCTGAGTTTCGGGATTGTCCTGTGCAATGAGGATGGCTGATACCTGTCCCCAGGATCCTGAAACCTCCTCACCCGTAGGGTCGAGCAGCAGAGGCAGGGTCTTGTGGTTGAGCTCGCGACGAGCATGGGCGGCACAGATATTGGATGTCACGCCCTGCACCCACGCCTCAAAGGGTACTCCGGGAAGTTGGCGGTAATGCCCCCGTGCCACTCCATCCCAGACGGCCACGCGAATATCCTGCAGAACATCGTCGACGTCGCATGCTCGCCCGATATGGGCAAGGTGGGAGACGACGTAGCGCCGCACCCCTTCGACGGCTCCCATCATCTGGTCAACAGATACCAACAATGTCGGATCGGGTGGACGCGTTAGGGAGATGTCCACTACCCCGGGCCCTGACTGCAGTTCTTCGGCTTGCTCAACGTTGTCGTTCAGGCTCATCGCCCTCACCGCTTCAAATAGCTGGAGTTCACAGACGTTCGCCGCACTGCAGCGACGTGGTCATGGCCGGCTGAACCGAACCAAGAATCGAAGCATCTAAAAAGTATTGTCGAAGATACTTTAAGTATCGTCAAGAGTGCGCTTCTTACTTTTTTCATGTTGTTCGGTAAGAATTGAGCCATGCCACGGATTACGCAGCCTCACGACGACGCCTGGTCGCCCGATGTCGAGGCAGCTGTGGCCACGTTCGGCAACAGGGCCAGAAACGAGATACTGAGGTTCCTCACGACGTTCGGCCCTGCCACGCGCGGCGACATTGTGGATTCCGTCAGCGCCGGAGAGCCCAGTGTCGCCAAGCATCTGGTTGCCTTGGAACAGGTTGGGGCCATAGTCGTCGACGTTCCCGCCGGCCGCCGCCACGGCCGTTCCCCCCGCTACTCAGCCAATCCCACTCGCATCAAGGAGTTGCTGGACGCTCACCTTCGGTATGTCCTGGAGGAGTAGCCGCCCTCTCACCATGCGGGTGGAGATCGATGTCTCTATTCAGATACTCGGTAATTGCCCGCAGAGTTTCTGGCGAGACGTCGCCCAAGGTTCTGACGGCAAAAGTCTTCACCCGGGCCGCCCTCAAGGACTTCACAAACTCCAACTGCGAGTCGATACGTTCGGGAATCTCGCCTTCGACGCCGTTCAGCAGATAGGAAGGATCGACGTCGAACATCTCGCAGATGGCGGTGAGCAACTTAGGATCGCTGACCAGCCGTCCCGTTCCGTCTTTCATGTAGAACCATCTGGCCCGTGAGATCTTGACGCCCCGAGCCTGGAGGCCGGTCTCTATCTCCCTAAAGGTGACCGGCGAACCCCTCTCGGCAACAACGACGTCGAGCAAGAGATTCAACCGGCGCGCCAGCGTTGCCTGCGGTAGCTCACCGTTACGGCTTGCGTCTGTCGCTGGCATGCTCCACCTTTCGAACTTCTACCGCCTAGGAATGTAGCTCCTTCGCCATCAGTATTTCGCGAGCGCCATACCGAAACAATCAATTGCAGCTTGAATCTGTTGCATGGACCACTCAAGGCGTATCCTGATTGCTGTAGACCCGTCTACAGCAATCAACTTTCGAACTTTGAGCCGTGGCTTTCATGTCGACATCCATCTTGATGAACCGAACACGCACTCAGATACTTCGCTTCTTGATTAGGAGTGGACCGACCACCCCTACCGTATTGGCCTCAGAGCTCCGCACATCCAGGACCACAATTCGGCGTCATCTCCTCATACTCGAGTCAGCCGGCCTCGTTCAAGACTTGGACGGCAGGAGCTTCTCCGCCCGTTTGTCCGTCATCGAGAGCCAACTCGTCGAACTGGCAGGCCAATACTCAGTACAGATGCCTCCTACGCCTGCGCCACCGCTCGCTGTGGATTAGCGTCAGGCACGGCGAGGCCGCGAAACCAGTCCTCGACCGACTGCTCCCATCCACCGGGATCGGCATTCCATTCCAAAGAGTGCCCCTCCGATTCGAACTCGACCAATCGGACGAGGTCCGGCCGGAGGGTGGCAGCCTGCTTGGACGCTTCGAATGGGGTGGTACCGTCCCTGTTCCCATGGAGGACGAGGATCGGCTGCTGCAATTCCGCCGCCCGTGCCAGCCAATCCATGGCATCGAGCTTGATCGGTTCGGCAAGGCCAGTCACCCACCGAAGGGCTTTGCTTTGCAGGACGGTGAAGCCCAGTCGGACCACTGGCCCAGGCAAGCCGGCAGCCTGTGCATTCGCTCGCAAGGTTGTCCGCCAGTCGAAGACGGGCGCGTCGAGAACCATACCGACTATTCGAGGAGCATGCGCTGACAAGGTTGCCGCTTGTAAGGCGATGGCTGCGCCCAATGACCATCCGAAAATCACAATGCGTGTAGCGCCTTCGGCGACGGCATAGTTGATGGCGGCTTCGACGTCACGCCACTCGGTTTCGCCGAGTCGGTAGCGCCCATCGGACGACGGCGGGCCGTCGCCGTCGTTTCGAAACGAGACAACCAGCGAAGTCAGTCCCAGACGCCGAGCGACGGGTATGCCACGCAGCGTTCCCGCCCTCCTACCGCCCATCCCGTGGATGTGGATCGCCCAGGTTCCACCGGCGTTGGCAGCTTCCGGCGCGTCGAACCTCCAGGCCGGTGCTACGCCGCCCTCAACCACAATCTCAACGTTTCGGTAGGGCAGGCCGAGTTGATGCGGCTCGGAGTAGACATATCCACTCCAGATACCTGCGGTGGCACGCTCAAGTTGTCCTGAGTCCACGCGCTCCACAACGCGGGTGACTGCACCTCTGTCCGGGATGGTTTCAACCACTGGACCCAGGCACGCATGGCCAGTCCCCTGACCGAACCAAAGGCTGTACCGCCCTGGAGCTATGGTGCCTTTCGTAGCCGGAAGTTCGATTAAGAGTTGGCCGTCGTAACTGGAGTGAACGGATCGAACGCACAGATCCTCTCGGCGGCTGAATCTCGGCACAACAACTTGGCGCGCAAAGAAAGCCGCACCACCGAAGCCGGCAAGCACTGCAAGCGACGCCGTCATCAGGCCTGCACCCACAGCATTTCGTCTAGGGACCAGCGGCACCGTCATTCCTTTCGGGTTCCTCGGTCGTCTATGACCTTGCGGAGCTTCTCCAAGGTTTCCGGAGAGATCCCGTGAAGTTGCCTAGCGGCGAAGTTTCGCACTCGGGATTCGCGCAGAGTGCGGAGTAGCTCTAGTTGGGCCTCCACAAGCCTCGGTATTTCACCTGCATCGTCGAGTAGGTAGTCGCGGTCCACGCCGAAAAACTCTGCCAGATTCCGCAGTAACGAAGCATCAGTGGCCAGCGAACTATCTCCGCTGCGCATATAGGCCCAACGGGATCGCGATAGTGGGGTTCCTCGCCGACTCATATGCTTGCTGATCTCTGGGTAGGTCAAAGACTCAGCGCCACCCGCCTCATAGAGGTCGAGAAGCAGGTTGAGTTTCCGGGCTAGCCTGGCCTGCGGCGTCTCCGAGATGCTGGCACCATCGTCATCCGTCATAGCCTTTGCTCCCCCTAACCTTCCGCACCGTAGTTCGATGCTCAATTGGTCCGGCCAGATAATTCTCGGCAGCACTTAGGACTCTAAGCTCGCCTAAGTCCAAGGAACTCGCCAATCCTGGATCCACGAGAAGAGCATCCTGCACCTCCACGAGCATCCTATGAAGCCGCCGTGCCTGGTCCTGCTGACTCTGAGATTCGATGCTTAGTTGCAAGCGAACGTCTTGCCGTCGGCCGGCTGTCTTGTCCCAGACAACCCGCAGGCCACGGGCCAGTTCGTCCTCAGTCACAGATTCGCGGCGGCGAAGGACTCGCCGAGCGACAGGCGGGATTGCCAGACCGACACAAAGAAAGAACATGGCTGCAACCACTGAGGCATCGTAAGCGGGCGATATCGCTCGCATGGCATCCAGACGGCCTTGGAGGTGCAATATGTCCATGGCCAGTACGATCGATACGAGCAGAACTGCTATGGCACAGCCAATTCCGATGGACGTGAATGCAATGCGATAGTAGGGCCGAGACATGTCAGAACGGAACCGGAAGCAGGTGGCACCAGTAACGCTCACCACGTAACCGATGTAGACGAACTGAATGGCTGAGTACAGAGCAGCCGGGACCTGTCCGCCGTAATCCAGCATGAAGCGAGTCGAGCTGCTTTGCGTTGCAATAAGGCTGAAAGTGACTGCAAGTCCCAGTACGACGACGCCCAGAAGGATAACGCCAAACCTGTCTCGCCTCTCTGCGGTCCCATCCGGAGTTGCGGCTCTGATAATCGCCCTTGAGAGAAAGTAGATGCCGACAACCATCGAGACGTTGGCCAGGAGGTCGACGAAGTTCCGCCCACCGAGCGCAGCATCAACGCTCGTATAGACCTGATCGATGTTGAGCGTCATCGCTACGGAAATGGTGACGGCGGCAGTCAAGACACTGTGGTCTCGTCGCCGACGAACTCCTGGCAGCAGGCAAAGCACCAGCAACCAGATCAGGACCGCGGCAGCAACTTGGATCATCCGAAGACACTCTCGAATGACCTCGGTTCCCTCGCGCTGTTCCTGATCGCGGCCGCGAAGAGGTCGGCCAGAGATTCAGCAGCAGCCTCCAACTCATCACTGAAGCTACTACGAGCCAGCACGCGCCGGACCAGACCTGCCGGAAGGTTCGGGAACAGAACATCGACATAGTCCAGCGGAACGACGAGTTCGTCGTGTCGAAGGACCATGTGTCCTAGTTCGTGAAGCACGAACTGCTGACGGTGTAGTCCTGAGGGACTGACTGCATGCAGTATCACTTCGACTTCATCCGTAGAAAGCCACAGGCCACACACGGAGCCGCCATTCAAGAATCCCGCGACCTCGATCTCTATAGGACGACGCCTAATGCCTTCGACCAAAGCGACCAGGCGCTCCAGGCTCACGTGGGTTGGAAGCCGCAGACTGTCGAAGGCTATCGCAGCACGCTCGCCAGGCGACTGTCCGATGGAATTTGGGTTGTCATTCATGAGCATCCCCACTTATGCACGTGCCTCGGTCCGATAGGTAGACCAGCGCTAGAAGCGCTCTTGACCCAACACGAAACCCCTAAGGCCAATTGAACGCCGCCGCTCTGGACATGTCCAGAGCAATGCGGCCATGCGCTCAGGTGAGATCACAGAGCAACGCATCGTCCTTCGTACAAATCGATGCGCTTCTAGCAACGGAGCCCTCCGTGGACCTACTTACAACTCATTCTTGCGGCCGCCCTGACACATGTGGCGACCATCAAAAGCGGTACGGATGACTCAATCTAAAGCAGATAATCCTTCGCCTCGGCCCATGGTTCTTCCCAGCCCCTATTACGAGGATGGCTAGACAGCCATTGACGTATGTTTATTAGGACTTCATTGACGTCATGCAGCAATTCCTTCTGCTTTCGAACGAGCGTCTGGTCCGTCACGTTGGTTCGCAGACTATGAGCTGGCTTCTGGCGCGCTGCCCGGACCTGGCGCAATGGTGCGAGCGCCCACTTGGCTGAGCTCGGTGCGACGTGATTGGCCGTCATAAGCAACTCGAGCCGTCCCAGAGTACCCATTGGGTCCCCGTTCTCGTTCGTCCGGGGAACTTTGGCCTTATCCAGTGCCGCACTGTCGATGTTGTCTGATAGAAGCTTGTCAAACGAGTGAATAAAGTGATCCCATTCGCGTTGGTCCGCTCTAAGTATCCACCCAAAATCGTCAGGAAGGTCACAAGACCGGAAGAGACCGATACCCCAAACGTTCTTAGACAAATCACTGATGGCTTTCAGCTCCTGGGTGAGCCTTGCGAATGGTCCAATTCCGTCAGGCCAATGGCCCATTTGAGACGCATACCAAACGGGATGGGGGTCAATCCCTTTCTTATTCACCTGAAAACTAGCCCAGCGTTGTTGGTGTTCGGGCGTAAGGTCGTCTAAGTCCCCGTAGAAGGCAGCAACGCGTCGAATGATCGGTGAGTCAGGAGTCTCAGGGTCGTACTTGCGCATGTCATAGGCAAACCCAAGGTGCAGAAGGCCGACGTTGTCCTTCTTGGGGTGGTCCTTGTCATCGTACGCCTCATCGGATATCCCAAAATTAATGCCAAAATCCCCCATCCCGAATCTAAACCGGGCGTCGTTCCGGTAGCCCTCAAGCACGTCTGCGCTGAAGAAAGCCAGTTCCAGCGTCGATCGGCCGCGTGCCATCGCCCTAGAAAATGGGGCATCATCGAATTTGTTGGGTAGCTTTGTATTTTTCATGGCTCTTGCCTTGGGGTAGAGACACACCCCGTAATCGTCATCGGAAAGTTCACGAAGTTCCTGTACCTGCTCGGTCACTGATCTGCGCGAAGGCCAGGGACGTATGTGAATATTCAGGTAATCGTTTGAACCAACAATTTCTATCATTCCAGTCTCTGCCAGTTCGATGGCCGCCTGAATGTCGTCTGCGGTGTATCGAGAGCTGGTTACATGGAGTCCATTGAAGTCTCTTGATTCAAGGTAACGCTGTTTCACTTTTTTCAGCATTATTCTCGCAGATGCTGAAAGGTCCTTTTTTCCCGTCGGCATCTCGACCTAAACGTCCTCTCGTGCCAAAACTCGGCTCGCTTCTGTAGTCGGCGAAGGGCTTGGTCGCTCGACAAAATCAGAAGTCGCATCATCGATTGACACGACAACGCATCCGTCGACCAATCTTGCAAGAACACTTAAGGTAGCAAGCTGTTCCAGCCCATCTTGCTCGGTGAAGTCCGCTGAGACGTGCGTAGCCGGGTTCCGTATCACCATGTTCACCCCGGGAGCGAAACTCAGAAGGCCGGACTGCATCGTCTTGACATCTTGGTCATCTGCATCTCCAGGCCAGCGCAGACGAGGTTTCCCGGGTTGGGGATCCGCAGCGGCGAACGCCTGCTGCCACAATGATGTGTCGCTGGCGTTGTTCCGCCCGATGAGCTGCTTCATCTGGGCGCTGACAGCCTCAGCAGCAGCTGCGACTGCCTGACGAAGATGTCCGTCATTCCAAAGACGCTGAGCTGCAGCCCATACCAAAGGATGGAGGAGGGAGGGCTCGATACTCGGGGCCGAAAGAGCCGCGGACTTTGCTTTTAGTCCCTCCAGCCGACCCGCAGCCTGTAGACAACAACCTCGGACCACGTCGGCGTCCAGCAGGGGTTTCGGTTCAAGTATTCGCTGCCAATTCACGAAGGGGTCCAAAACGCCAGCACCCTGGACGACCATTCGGACTTGGGTGACGTTGCTAAGATCCATCAATGCTCCCGCAAGGCGGTTCAGCTCATCTGTTAAGGTACGCACCAATTTCTTGTCAGCGCCGTCCCTTGGCAGTACAGCCGGCGCCATGCCCACGGCGAAGCCGCCAAGTCCCGTGTTCTCGACGTGATGCGCCATGAATTCCTCGAACGTGCTCAAGAAATGGGTCAGGTGATCCGCGAGAAACTCCAAGTACTCCTTGTTCGTCCTGATATCCAAAACTTTCCCCCAAGTCCATGACTGCCTGCGTGTTCCCGTAAAGGCGCTTTGACCAGATACAGGAACAAGTCTGCCGGACGCGTCTTAGTTTTCGGAACTACGGAATCCTCACGCCACACTGAGGGCTTCCGCGCGTGTTCTTCGATTGATTCGACACACGAAAAGTTCTTACCAGCACGTGTGGCGACTCAAACGCAGGTCGAACCGCAATCACGCCTGTAATTGTGCCTTGAATAGGTGCTGGCGGAGAGCTCGTGGAGGCCCGGCATCCGTGGGGCATCTTCCCAACTGTTGGCTCCGGCGGTCATGTCTTTGGCGGTCAACTGCACTATGAACAATTCACCTTGGTCCACGGAGAGACTGAAATGAACATAGAATTCTTCGAACCTGCAGAAGCTGCAGCCCTTATGCGCTGCAGCGAAGGGTGGCTGCGTGACGGAGCAGCTGCCGGACGGTTCCCGCACGCATGCTGGGGCAAAGGCAAGATCGTCTTCACGTCTGAGCACATTGCCGAGATAGCCAGGCTCAGCGAGATCCTGCCAACGTCACACCCGTCTCCGGCGACGCAGAGCGCCAATCCAACCAGTACCAGACTCATCGGCACACGTGCTCGCAATCGTCTCGTCTCCTAAGAGGACCGGAACGGCGTCACCGCATGAACGCCGCTACCTGCCGCTCCGTTGCATCCGCCCCAACCTGCAGCGCCTCCGGCATGAGGTGCCCATAGACCTGCTCGGTCGTCTTGATGGACGCGTGCCCAAGTCTTCGTGAGATCGTGAAGATCGGCACCCCGTCCTGAATCAGCCACGACGCATGTGTATGCCGCAGGTCGTGGATGCGTGGATCCTTCCGCAGCCCGCGGAGCTGAGCGGCCTTCACCGCAGGCACCCAGAAATGATGCCAGTACAGCTTGTGCACGATCCGCTCACCCTTAGGCGTCGCGAAGAGAAGATCACTGCTCGGCCGTCCGGCCACTAAAGGGATCAGGAGATCCACCAGAGCGGGATTCAATCCAATGGTCCGCTTCCCCGCGCCAGTCTTAGTGGGCCCAATGTAGAACTGATTTTGCCCGTCCCGCTTCCACGCCTTATTGATGCGTGCTGTCGCAGGCTTCCCTAGCAGGTCAATATCAGCAACGGTCAACGCCGTAGCCTCCCCAAAACGCGTTCCCGTCATCACGAGGAAGTGCGTGAACTCCCTGTACCTCTCCCCCATGCAGTCCATGACCAAGCCGAACTCCGCATGCGTCAGGAACATCATCTCGTCCTCTGCCTTCTCCACGCTCGGCAGGTGCACACCACGGCACGGATTGCGGGCTATGTACCCCAACATTTCAGCGGTGTTCATCGAAGCGGAGATTAGACCATGCACGTTCTTGATGGTCTTCGGCGAGCGACCCTTGGCCAACATCGCCTTCACCCATTGTGCAATGACGCGGTAGTCGAGCTTGTCCACCGGCACAGCGCCGATGACCTTACGCACGTGCAAATCCAGCATGGTCTGGTACGTCTTCACGGTGCCGCTGGAGGGCCGCACCAGCATGTCGATGTGTTCCTGGATGACCTCGGCAACGGTCGGTACCCGCTTCGCATTTTCCAGAATGGCGTGCTGCGCGATTTCGAAGTTCTGGCCGTTGGCATCCAGCAACCGCTTCAGAGTTTCAGCCTCGGCCTGAGTGGCAACAGTGATGCCCTGATGCTTCTGGATTTTGGGGTCTCGCCAGCGCACCGTAAAGGACTGTGAACCGTCCTTCTTTGTGCGTGTCATGATGCTGGCCATGCATAAAACGCTACGCCGCTGTGCACAGATTTAGGGGTTTTGTGCACAGTCAGGGGCCATATAGGCCCCTGACCTGCGACAATACAGTGCCCGAGGTGGGACTCGAACCCACACACCTTTCGATACCGCATTTTGAGTGCGGCGCGTCTGCCAATTCCGCCACTCGGGCGCGGAGATACTGGGCGAAAAGCCGCTACATTTCTGTGAGCAACGCGATCCGTTCCCAGCACGCGAAACTACTCTACATGCAGATAGGCTGTTTCAAAGAACCGGGCGCGCCGGGTGCAACAAAACCTGCCCCGGAAGCGTCCACACTAAGATGGACTTGAACCCGCCGAACCTTTGCAAGGAGATCCCGTGACCGAACAGACGGAGTCCGCACCCGCAGCCCAGCTGGCCCGACGCGTTGTCGTCGCCGAGGATGAGACCCTCATCCGCTTGGACATTATCGAGATCCTGAAGGGCGAGGGTTACGACGTCGTCGGCGAGGCAGACAACGGTGAAAAGGCCGTCGAGCTGGCCGAGGAATTGAAGCCCGACCTGGTCCTCATGGACGTCAAGATGCCCGTGATGGACGGCATCTCCGCAGCGGAAAAGATCGTCAAGGCACGTATCGCCCCGGTCGTGCTGCTGACGGCCTTCAGCCAGAAGGAACTCGTCGAGCGCGCCCGCGACGCCGGCGCCATGGCCTACGTCGTCAAGCCCTTCACCCCGGCCGACCTCGTCCCCGCCATCGAAATCGCGCTGTCCCGCCACGAGGAAATCAAGGCCCTCGAGAACGAGGTATCCGACCTCCAGGAGCAGTTCGCCACCCGCAAGCTCGTGGAGCGCGCCAAGAGCCTCCTGACCACCAAGATGGGCCTCACCGAGCCTGAGGCCTTCCGCTGGATCCAGAAGACCTCCATGGACCGTCGCCTCAGCATGCGCGAGGTCGCCGAGACCATCATCAACCAGGTCAACTAGCGTCCCGCAGAAGAAGGGCGGCTTCCGTAGGGAAGCCGCCCTTCTTCTGTTGTGAAAGGGGTCAGGACCACCGGATGATGAGGTCCGCACGGTTTTAGTCGATTCGATGTAGCGTGCGATGGTGTCTCGATGAACCAGATCTCGTCCAGGTAATGTCGCACCTGGCTCCATCGGCCTTGGTCCGCCAGCAGGTAGTTGCCTTCAGTGATGACACGTATGCCGGCGCGTAGATAGTGTCCTCGGTGTTCCGCCTGAGTCGGTCAAGGAGGGATAAGGTATCCACCGACTTCGAAGGTACGATGGCGCCCTTCCGCTCCCTTAACGGGTGCCTTCGATGACACCGTTCGAAAGGCGGAAGCCATCCATGGGCACCACCGCACTTTCATCGCCCAGCTGTTTGTTCAAGAGGGCAGCTAGTGTGGACTTTCCGGCGCCGGGCGCGCCGACCACCCGATCATCCGACGTTGCCCTGGTTCAGCTCGGCAACGCAGTCGCTGGACAAGTTCGGCGGAGTCGCCTGGGAGGGTTTGCTGCACTTCGTGGCTTTATCCGAGGCCCGCGGGTTCCTGGTGGCCGTCGCCTTCGACGATCCGGCCCGTCACAGGTTTGCTGGACACACCAACTTCCCCGGCGTCAGGACCGGTTGAGGTGGCTGCAGCGACTGCGGCGTGGTCATCTGCTTTCGAATAAGCGTGCCGAAGATGGACCGGTTCGATGGATTCGCCGGAGAGTTTTTCCTGGCGTCGTTTGTAGGTCAGGTTCAGGGCTTCGACGACGATGGCGAAAGCCATCGGGCCGTAGATGAGTGCCTTGTCGATCTTGATCTCGAAACCGTCGGCGATAAGGAAGGTTCCGATCAACACCAGGAAGGCCAGTGCCAGCATCTTGACGGTGGGGTGTCGGTTCACGAACGCGAAAATGAACTTCGCGGAGAAGAGCATGACGCTGAACGAGAGCAGGACTGCCGTGACGATGACCAGGAGGTTGTCCACCATACCAACAGCGGTGATCACCGAATCGAAGGAGAACACCATGTCCAGCAGGATGATCTGGCTCAGCACGGCAGCAAACGTCACGGTGCCAATCCGGCCGGGGCCATGGGACTGGCGTCCTTCGAGTTTTTCGTGGATCTCGGTGACGGCCTTGTAGACGAGGAACAGGCCGCCGAAGATCAGGATCAGGTCCCTGCCGGAAAAGCCCTTGCCAAAGAGCTGGAACAAATCGTTTGTCAGGCTGATGATCCAGGACGCGGCGAATAGCAGCACGATCCGCATGACCATCCCTAGGGTCAGCCCCAGGTTGCGGGCCTTGGCCTGCTGCTCCACGGGCAGCTTGCTGGCCAGGATCGAGATGAAGATGACGTTGTCCACGCCCAGAACTATTTCGAGCACGAAGAGCGTAGCGAAAGCAATCGCAAGGTCAGGTGTAAGTTCAAATACTAAGTCCACTTAGCAATCCTAACCGACGCAATTTTCTGCAAACCCTCACTACGCAATCCGCTGCGCGTCCGCTGCCCCAAGACACCGCCGCGGTGCAGTGGCGCTGGCCGCACAGACACGAGCCCGCCAGCCGCCGTCGTATTTAAACGAAAAGCAGGCCCCGCCAACCGGCGGGACCTGCTCAACGAACAGTCGAAGACTATGCCTTCGTCTTGGACTTCTTCTCGGGCCAAGGACCAACAGGCTCCTTGCGCGAGGAGTCAGGGGCCGAGGTGTCAGCGAGGTCGCCCACCTTGTGGACCTTGAGCGAGTTGGTGGAACCGGCCTGTCCTGGAGGGGAACCGGCTGCGATGACCACGAGGTCGCCTTCCTCAACGAGCTTCATGTCCAGCAGGCTCTTGTCCACCTGGGCGGTCATTTCATCGGTGTGTCCCACCATGGAGACGAGCACGGGACGGATGCCCCAGGTCAGTGCCAGTTGGTTCCACACGTGCTCCACCGGAGTGAACGCGAAGACCGGCTTGACCGGACGCAGGCGGGACAGACGACGGGCCGAGTCGCCGGACTGGGTGAACGCACAAATGTACTTGGCGTCCAACTGGTCGGCGATTTCCACCGCGGCACGGGTGATGGCGCCACCACGCGTGCGGGGCTTGGTCCCCAGCGGGGGTACGCGCTCCAGGCCGTGCTCCTCGGTGGATTCGATGATCCGGGCCATGGTCTTGACGGTTTCGATCGGGTACTGGCCCACGGACGTTTCGCCGGACAACATCACTGCGTCGGCGCCGTCGAGCACCGCGTTGGCGCAGTCGGATGCCTCTGCACGCGTCGGGCGCGGGTTGTCGATCATGGACTCGAGCACCTGGGTAGCCACGATAACCGGCTTGGCCCAGCGGCGGGCCAGTTCAATGGCGCGCTTCTGGACGATCGGCACCTCTTCGAGCGGCAACTCTACGCCGAGGTCGCCACGGGCCACCATGATCGCGTCGAAGGCGTCGATGATTTCGTGGAGCTGGTCCACGGCCTGCGGCTTTTCGATCTTGGCGATAACCGGTACGCGGCGGCCTTCTTCGTCCATGATTTCGTGGACGCGCTTGATGTCGGCAGCGTCGCGGACGAAGGAGAGTGCAACCAGGTCTACGCCCCGCTTGAGGGCCCAACGGAGGTCGTCCTCGTCCTTTTCGCTCAGGGCGGGAACGTTGACGGCAACACCGGGGAGGTTGATGCCCTTGTTGTTGGAAACCTTGCCGCCAACGGTAACGGTGGCAACAACCTTGACGTCATCCACTTCAATGGCACGCAGTGCCACCTTGCCGTCGTCGATGAGCAGGGCATCTCCAACGTTGACGTCCTCGGTGAGGCTCTTCAGCGTCGTGGAGCAGATGTCCTTGGTGCCAGGTACGTCTTCGGTGGTGATAGTGAAGGTATCGCCAACAGCAAGTTCGTGCGGGCCGTCGACAAATCGGCCCAGGCGGATCTTGGGACCCTGGAGGTCGGCCATGATGGCCACGGGCTTGTGCAGCTGGGCCGAGGCCTTGCGGACATTCTCGTAGGTGTTGTCGTGCACGGAGTAGTCACCGTGGCTCATGTTCATACGCGCAACGTCGACGCCGGCCTCCAGCACCGCGAGGGTGTTGTCGTAGCTGGAGATAGCCGGACCGAAAGTTGCCACAATTTTCGCGCGTCTCATATACCTACCCTAAGTAGTGTGCTGCTGATTGAGTAAAAGAAAGTTCCTGCCGGCGCTATAAGACCGCGATTGCCCGGTCGGTGGGGGCGACCGGTGCCGGGAGGATGGTGCTTCCCATGAGGAACTTATCGACGGCGGCCGCGCACGCACGGCCCTCCGCGATGGCCCACACAATCAGTGACTGGCCACGACCGGCGTCGCCGGCAACGAACACGCCTTCGGTGTTCGTCATGTAGTAGCCATCGCGGGCAACGTTGCCACGGCTGTCAAACTCTGCACTTACTTGCTCTGTGATGCCGGCCGGTTCAGCGCCGGTGAAGCCAAGGCTGAGGAACACGAGGTCCGCGGGGATGACCCGCTCGGTTCCGGCCTTGGGGAGGCGCTTGCCGTCAACAAACTCCGTTTCGGCCACCTTCACGCCGGTCAGCTTGCCGTTTTCGCCAACAAACTCAACCGTAGAGGCCAGGTAGGTACGCTCGCCGCCTTCTTCGTGGGCGCTTGCCATCTCGAAGAGCGTCGGGAACGTCGGCCAAGGCTGGTGTGAAGCACGCTCCAGCGGCGGCTGCTTGCCGATGGCCAGCGTAGTCACGGATGCAGCCTGGTGGCGGTGGGCCGTACCGATGCAGTCTGCACCGGTGTCGCCGCCACCGAGGATCACCACGTGCTTGCCGCGCGCATCGATGTGGTTTTCCGGGGTCTCCCCCGCAACCACACGGTTGGACGGGACCAGGTAGTCCATGGCGAAGTGGACGCCATCGAGATCACGGCCGGGAATGGGCAGGTCGCGGGGAACAGTAGCTCCGGTAGCGATCACCACGGCGTCGTAACGGCGGCGCAGCTGCTCCCACGTCACGTCAGTGCCGACTGCGACGCCGGTGCGGAAGCGGGTTCCTTCGGCCTTCATCTGCTCCAGGCGGCGGTCCACCTGGTCCTTCTCCATCTTGAAGTCGGGGATGCCGTAGCGGAGCAGGCCGCCGATCTTGTCGTCGCGCTCGTAAACGGCCACAGTGTGGCCAACCCGGGTCAGCTGCTGGGCAGCAGCCAGGCCGGCAGGACCGGAGCCGACGACGGCCACGGTCTTGCCGGTGAGGCGCGTCGGCGGCAGCGGCTGGACCCAGTCGTTGTCGAAGGCTTCATCGATGATGGACACCTCAACCTGCTTGATGGTCACGGCAGGCTGGTTGATGCCCAGCACGCAGGAAGCCTCGCAGGGGGCGGGGCACAGACGGCCGGTCCATTCCGGGAAGTTGTTCGTGGCGTGGAGACGCTCAATGGCCTCTTCACCCTTGTCCCGCCAGACGAGGTCGTTCCACTCGGGAATGAGGTTCCCCAGCGGACAGCCCTGGTGGCAGAACGGAACGCCACAGTCCATGCAGCGGCCGGCCTGGCTCTTCAGGACGCCCTTCTCCTGTGCTTCGTACACTTCCTTCCAGTCCATGATGCGGACGGGAACGGGTCGGCGTGGCTGCGTCTCGCGCTGCCGGACTTTCAGAAATCCGCGTGGATCAGCCACCGGTTACCTCCAGGATTCGGGACCATACTTCTTCGCCATCGGGGTCGAGGCCCTCTTCGATGGCGTTGAGGCGGGTTTGCAGTACTGCAGCGTAGTCGCGCGGCAGCACCTTGGTGATGCGGGCAGCCGTGTCATCGAAGTTCTCGAGCAAACGGCCGGCCAGGACGGATTCGGTTTCCTCGACGTGCTTGGTGAGCAGGCCGTGGACAATGTCGCGGTCTTCGGCATCCAGCTCGAGGAGCTGGAGCTCGCCGGAGTCCAGCGCGTCCTTGTTGACGCGCTCGGGCTGCAGGTCCAGCACGAAGGCCGTACCGCCGGACATGCCGGCACCGAAGTTGCGGCCCGTACGGCCGATGATGAGCGTCTGTCCACCGGTCATGTACTCACAGCCGTGGTCGCCAATGCCTTCGACGACGGCCGTCGCACCGGAGTTACGGACCAGGAAGCGTTCGCCGACCTGGCCGCGGAGGAACATCTCACCGCTGGTGGCGCCGTAACCGATGACGTTGCCGGCAATCACGTTGCGCTCGGCCTGGAACACATTGGTGCGGTCCGGACGGACAATGATGCGTCCACCCGAGAGGCCCTTGCCAACGTAGTCGTTGGAGTCGCCGAACATGCGCAGGGTGATACCTGCGGGCAGGAAGGCGCCCAGGGACTGGCCGGCGGTGCCGTTGAGCGTGACGTCGATCGTGTCGGTCGCCAGCACGTCGGTGCCGAACGTCTTGGTTACCACGTGGCCAAGCATGGTGCCCACGGAGCGGTCCGTGTTGATGACGTCCAAGGTGATCTTGACGGGCATGCGGTCGCTGAGTGCTTCCTGCGCCATGGTGATGAGCCGCTGGTCGAAGTGCTTGTCCAGCTCGTGGTTCTGGCCAACCATGTTGCGCAGCGGAACGTCGTCATCGAACTCGAGGCCGTGCAGGATCGGATCAAGATCCAGGCCGTCGGCCTTCCAGTGGTCGATCGCGTCGCGGGCGTCCAGGACCTCGGCGTGGCCGATCGCCTCTTCGATGCTGCGGAAGCCAAGCTCGGCAAGGATTTCGCGGACTTCCTCTGCGAGGAACTCGAAGAAGTTGACCACGAATTCCGGCTTGCCGGAGAACCGTGCACGGAGCTCGGGGTTCTGCGTGGCCACACCAACCGGGCAGGTGTCCAGGTGGCAGACGCGCATCATGATGCAGCCTTCAACCACCAGCGGAGCGGTCGCGAAACCGAACTCTTCGCCACCCAGCAGGGCGGCAATGACAACGTCGCGGCCGGTCTTGAGCTGGCCGTCCACCTGGACCACAACGCGGTCGCGCAGGCCGTTGAGCATCAGGGTCTGCTGGGTTTCAGCGAGGCCGAGTTCCCACGGCACACCTGCGTGCTTGAGCGAGTTCAGCGGCGAGGCGCCGGTACCGCCGTCGTGCCCGGAAACAAGCACGACGTCGGCCTTCGCCTTGGTCACGCCGGACGCCACGGTGCCGATCCCGACTTCCGAAACCAGCTTCACGTGCACACGGGCCGAAGGGTTGGCGCGCTTGGCATCGTAGATGAGCTGGGCGAGGTCTTCGATCGAGTAGATGTCGTGGTGCGGGGGCGGGGAAATAAGACCGACGCCGGGGGTCGAGTGGCGGGTCCGGGCTACCCAGGGGTAGACCTTCTGCGCCATCAACTGGCCGCCTTCGCCGGGCTTGGCGCCCTGCGCCATCTTGATCTGGATGTCGTCGGCGTTGGTCAGGTACAAGCTGGTCACACCGAAACGGCCGGAAGCGATCTGCTTGATGGCAGAGCGGCGCTCCGGATCCAGGAGGCGGTCAACGTCCTCGCCGCCTTCACCCGTGTTGGACTTGGCGCCCAATCGGTTCATGGCGATGGCCAGGGTCTCGTGCGCTTCCTTGGAGATGGAGCCGTAGCTCATGGCACCCGTGGAGAAGCGCTTGACGATGCTGGAGACCGGCTCGACTTCCTCGAGCGGGACCGCGGGGCGGATTCCGCTCTTGAACTTGAGCAGGCCGCGCAAGGTCATGAGGTTTTCGGACTGGTCGTCAACGCCCTTGGTGTAGGACTTGAAGATGTCGTAGCGGCGTTCGCGGGTTGCGTGCTGCAGGCGGAACACCGTCTCCGGGTTGAAGAGGTGCGGTTCGCCGTCCCGGCGCCACTGGTACTCGCCGCCACCCAGAAGCGGGCGGTGCGGGTGCTCGATGCCGCCCTCGGGGTACGCCATCTGGTGGCGGGCCGAGACCTCGGCCGCGATGACGTCCAGGCCCACGCCGCCCAACTGGGAGTGCGTGCCGGAGAAGAATTCGTCAACGAGTTCCTGGGAAAGGCCCAGTGCTTCGAAAGTCTGCGCGCCGGTGTAGGAAGCGACCGTCGAAATGCCCATCTTGGACATGATCTTCAGGACGCCCTTGCCCAGGCCCTTGATGAGGTTGTAGACGCCGTCTTCCGGAGTCACTCCCACAACATCGCCGTTCGAGATCAGCTGTTCCACCGATTCCATGGCGAGGTACGGGTTCACGGCGGAGGCGCCGTAGCCAATCAGCACAGCCACGTGGTGCGTCTCGCGGACGTCGCCGGCCTCGACCACCAGGGCGGTCTTGGTGCGGTTGGCGCTGCGAAGCAGGTGATGGTGCACTGCGCTGACCAGCAGGAGCGACGGGATGGGAGCCCACTGCGCGTTCGAGTCACGGTCGGAGAGCACAATGTACTGCACGCCGCGGTTGATGGCACCGGAAACCTGCTCGCAGATTTCCGTCAGGCGCGCACGCAGGGCCGCTTCCCCGCCCTCCGGGCGGTACAGGCCGCGGACCTTCATGGCGATCCGATCGCCGTCGGCGTTTTCGATGTTCGCGATCTTGGCGAGCTGGTCGTTGTTGATCACCGGGAACGGCAGCGAAATCTGCGGCTGGCGGACCTGCTTGCCGTCCAGAAGGTTGCCGTTGGGGCCGATGGCACACTTCAGCGACGTCACGAGCTCTTCGCGGATGGCGTCCAGCGGCGGGTTGGTCACCTGCGCGAAGGACTGCACGAAGTAGTCGAACAGCAAGCGGGGACGCTTGGAAAGCACGGCAACGGGAGTGTCGGATCCCATGGCGCCCAGGGGTTCGGCTCCGGTGCGGGCCATCGGCCCGAGCAGGATCTTCAGTTCTTCGGTGGTGTAGCCGAAGGTCCGCTGGCGGATGTTGACCGACGCTGCGGTGTGCAGCACGTGCTCACGCTCGGGGAGCTCGTTGATGTCGATGAGGTTGTCCTTGAGCCACTCGGCCCACGGGTTTGCAGCGGCCACCTCGGCCTTGACCTCGGCGTCGTCGATGATGCGGCCGGCCTCGGTGTCCACCAGGAACATCTTGCCCGGAGCAACGCGGCCTTTCTTGACCACGTTGGAGGGCTCGACTTCGATCACGCCGACCTCGGAAGCGAAGATGATCAAGCCGTCTTCGGTGATCCAGTAGCGGCCCGGACGCAGGCCGTTTCGGTCCAGGGTGGCACCAACAAGGTTGCCGTCAGTGAACGAGACTGCCGCGGGACCGTCCCACGGCTCCATGAGCAGCGAGTGGTACTCGTAGAAGGCACGGCGAGCCGGATCCATCGTGGCGTGGTTCTCCCACGCCTCCGGGATCATCATCATGATCGAGTGGGTGATCGGACGGCCGGACAGCCACAGAAGCTCGGCAACCTCGTCGAACGAGGCCGAGTCGGAGGCACCCGGGGTACAGATCGGGTACAACTCTTCCGGGGTGTCGCCAAGCAGGGGGCTGGCGAGCTGCGACTGGCGGGCACGCATCCAGTTGCGGTTGCCCTTGACCGTGTTGATTTCACCGTTGTGCGCGATGGTGCGGAACGGCTGGGCCAACGGCCAGGACGGGAAGGTGTTCGTGGAGAAGCGCGAGTGGACGATCGCAAGCTTGGTCTTGAAGCGCTTGTCCGAAAGGTCCGGGTAGAACGGCTCCAGCTGTGCCGTGGTCAGCATGCCCTTGTACACGATGGTGCGGGAGGACAGCGACGGGAAGTACACGCCGAACTTGTTCTGGGCGCGCTTGCGGATCCGCCAGGCCCGGGAGTCGAGCTCGTTGCGTTCCAGCTGCTCGCCAGTGGCCGAAGCGAAGAACGGCTGGGAGAAGTAAGGCATGCAGGCACGGGCCATGGCACCAACGAGGTCTGCCACGACCGGAACCTCGCGCCATCCCAGGACAGTCAGGCCCTCGTCGGCAGCCAACGACTCGATGCCGGCTTTGGCCGTCTCCGCTTCCCGCGACTCGGCAGGGAGGAAGGCGGTACCAACCACATACTGGCCGGGAGCAGGGAGCTCGAATTCGGTCACGGCACGGAAGAACTCGTCCGGTACCTGCATCAACAGCCCTGCGCCGTCACCGGTGCCCTCATCGGCGCCAACGGCACCACGGTGTTCGAGATTGCGGAGGGCGGTCAGCGCCGCTTCCACGATGTCGTATCCCGGTTCCCCGCGGAGCGTGGCAATAATGGCCAGGCCGCAGGCGTCCTTCTCCGCATCGGGGTTGTAAAGCCCCTGCGCCTCCGGCAGCGCGGCAAAGCGCTTGAACGGAGACATGGCACCCTGGGGTTCGATTTTTTCGGACCAACCGGGGTTATGAAGATGGGTCATGGGAGACGTCCTTCCTCGTGATCGTGCGTATGGAAGGGACAACGTTGGCCCCACCTTGTCTGCCTGTGATGGGCACAACAAAGCGCTAGTTATTGGAAATTGTAGGCCAGCCAGCCTTGCGCAACTAACAGTTACGCAGACCACTGGCCCCGGCGAGACCGGTGAACATCGGTGTGTTGCGATCCGGATTCCGGGGTGCCACGACGCTGTGGACTGGGCCCTACGAGCGGTGACTCTGTTGCCCCTTTACCGAAAGCGACTACTTGGTGTCGTCAGCCTTCGGCGAAGATCCGGGGGCCTTCCTCGCGGCAGTCGCAGCAGATTCCGACTCCGGTGTGGCCTGAGCCACCTTACCGGAATCCCCTGCAGCTTCCTGCGGCTCGTCAACGTGGCCCGGATCGCTTTGGTTATCAGGGAGATTATCACGGGAACCACTATCTGAGACAGATCGGTCCACATCATGACTCGTGACGCTCGTCACCGATGCGGGATCGCCGCCCGGCTTCGATTCGGGTTCCCGGCCCGGCAAATACGGGGTGTCAGGAACCGGTCGGCCTCCTCGCCCGAGCATCAGGAAGATCACCAAGGCAACGACGAACACCAGGATGCTGGTCCAAACATTAAGCCGCGTGGTGATCCCGAAGAGAGTGATTTGCTCGGCGTCGTCTATCCTTAGCGCTTCGATCCAGACCCGGCCGACGGTGTAATACATGGCGTAGAGCCAGAACAAGCGTCCGCGACGGAAATGGAATCGCCGGTCCAGGGCCAGCAGGAGCGCCACACCCAGCAGGTTCCACAAGGATTCGTAGAGGAACGTAGGGTGGAACAGCGTATCCGCAGGCATGCCCGCGGGGAAGTTCGCGTTGGCGGGATCGATCTGCAGGCCCCACGGAAGCGTGGTGGGCGCTCCAAACAGCTCCTGGTTGAACCAGTTGCCCCAGCGCCCGATTGCCTGGGCCAGCAGCAGCCCTGGAGCTGCCGCGTCAAGGAAGGCCGTCAGCTTGAGCCCGGCCCGCCGGCACCCGATCCAGGCGCCGAAAGCGCCAAGAACCACTGCACCCCAAATCCCCAGCCCTCCGCGCTGGATCTGCGGGATCAAGGAGAGGTCGCCCGTGCCATCGAAGCCAGGCCCGAAGTACGCGTCAGGAGAAGAGAACACGTGGTAAAGGCGCCCACCGATGATGCCAAAGGGAATTGCCCAGATGGCGATATCCCACAGGCTGCCTTCGGGGGCTCCCCGGCGCTTCCAGCGGACGGACGTCAGCCAGAGGCCAACGATGATTCCCGCGAGGATGCACAGGGCGTAAGCATGGATGCGCAACGTCCCCCACGGCAGCGGAATGTCGAAACCGGACCACGACGGGCTCGGGATGCTCAAGGGGACCATTGCCGCAGCGTGGAGGACGGTCTGCATGGGGCTTCGCTGTTCCTTTTCCTAGGCGTCTGCAGCTGCGCGGCCCAAGCCGGCGCTGAGGTTCTTGGTGAGTTGCCCGACGGCGTCAACGCCACCATCGCGGAGGGCCGCCACCAGGGCGGTTCCAACGATCACGCCATCGGCGTAGGCGGCGATTTCGCGGACGTGGTCCGGGTTGGAGACACCCAAGCCGACGCACACGCGTTCGGCTCCAGCGGCATGGGCCCGGGCGACGACGTCCTCGGCGCTGCTGCTCACCGATTGGCGGGCACCGGTGACACCCATAATGGAAACACCGTAGACGAAGCCACGGCTGGCTTTGACCGTCATGTCCAGGCGTTCGGGCGTCGATGAAGGGGCTACAAGGAACACACGGTCCAGGCCGTACTTGTCGGAGGCTTCGAACCATTCAGAGGCCTCGTCCGGAATCAGGTCCGGCGTGATGAGGCCCGCTCCCCCGGCTTCTGCCAGACGGCGCGAGAATTCGTCCACGCCCATCCGCATCACCGGGTTCCAGTACGTCATGACCAAAACGGCAGCATCCGTGACTGCGGTGATTCCCGCAACGACGTCGAAGACGTTGGCCACGCGGAAACCACCGGCAATCGCCTCCGTGGTGGCCGCCTGGATGACCGGGCCGTCCATGACAGGATCCGAATACGGAATGCCGATCTCAATGAGGTCGGCGCCGTTGCGGGCCAGGGCAATTCCGGCGTCGATGCTTTCCTGCACCGTCGGGTATCCCGCGGGCAGATAACCGATCAGGGCAGCCCTGCCTTCGGCCTTGGCACGGTCGATGGCGGCAGCAGACTTGCTGGCGAATTCTTCAGTCATTAGTTCTGGTCCCCGTTCACGTCGGCAGCTGCTTCGGAGGCACGCTCCGACGGTCCTTTGGGCTTGCGGGTGGACAAGGTGGTCCCCCGCACATGCCCCTCGTCGTCGAGCATGTTGAACCAGGCAGCAGCCGTCTCGACGTCCTTGTCACCGCGTCCGGACAGATTGACGATGACGGAAACCTCGGCCGGGTTGTCCTTGCCCTCGGTGAGCCGCTGGCCCACCTTGATGGCACCGGCCAAGGCGTGGGAAGACTCGATGGCGGGAATGATGCCCTCGGTGCGGCACAGCAGGCTGAACGCGTCCATTGCTTCGGTGTCGGTGATGGGTTCGTAGGTGACCCGTCCGATGTCGGCAAGGTAGGAGTGTTCCGGGCCGACGCTGGGGTAATCCAGGCCCGCGGAGATGGAGTGCGATTCGATCGTCTGTCCGTCCTCGTCCTGCATGAGGTAGGAACGGGCGCCGTGCAGCACGCCGGGCCGTCCAAGCGAAATCGCAGCGGCGTGACGGCCGGTCTCCACGCCCTCGCCGCCGGCTTCGAAGCCGTAGATCTTCACGGATGCATCATCCAGGAAGCTGTGGAACAGGCCAATCGCGTTGGAACCGCCACCGATGCAGGCGCAGATGGCGTCAGGGAGCTTGCCCGTCTGCTCCAGGATCTGGGCACGCGCTTCTTCGCCAATGACTTCGTGGAAGAAACGCACCATGGCAGGGAACGGGTGCGCTCCGGCCGCCGTGCCCAGGAGGTAGTGCGTGTTGTCCACGTTGGAGACCCAGTCACGGAGCGCATCGTTGATGGCGTCCTTCAGGGTCTGGGAGCCGTTGGTCACCGGAACCACCGTGGCTCCAAGAAGCTGCATGCGCGCTACGTTGAGGGCCTGTCGACGGCAGTCTTCAGCACCCATGTACACGACGCATTCGAGGCCCAGCAGCGCTGCGGCCGTGGCGCTGGCCACACCGTGCTGGCCGGCGCCGGTCTCGGCGATGACGCGCGTCTTGCCCATGCGCTTGGCCAGGAGTGCCTGTCCAAGGACGTTGTTGATCTTGTGGGATCCGGTGTGGTTGAGGTCTTCGCGCTTAAGGAAGATCCTCGCCCCGCCCGCGTGCTTCGAGAAGTTCTTGGCTTCGGTGAGCAGCGACGGACGGCCCGAGTAGTTCTTGTTAAGGTCCTTCAACTGCGCCAGGAACTCCGGATCGGCCTTGGCCTTCTCGAACGTGTCCTGGACCTCGTCGAGGGCGGCGATGAGGGATTCGGGCATCCAGCGGCCACCGTAGTTGCCGAAGTAGGGCCCGGTGGCGTTGCGCAACGACGTGCCACCTTCCAGGAATGCGTCGGCCGCATTCTGCTCCGAGCCAGCTGTTGGCGCGTCCACCATCAGTCTCACCGTCCTGTTCCAGTTAGTTCAATGGGAAGTTCACGTGCCACAAGGCAGCCGCGGGCGCTGGCCCCGGCTGCCTCATGGCTGTCGCCGTATGTCAGGTACTGCCTCAGTTCCTGACGGCGATGGCGGCAGCTCCAGCTGCCTTGAATTCAGTGATGCGTTCGCGCGGCGTCTGGTCGCTGACCAGTGCCTCGCCCACCAGGATGGCGTTTGCCCCGCTGGCCGCGTAGTGGCTGACGTCGTCGGCCGTCCGCACGCCGGACTCGGCCACCACAACCGCCTCAGCCGGAATCAGTCCGGCCAGCGTTCCGAAAACTGAACGGTCGACGTCGAGCGTCTTGAGGTTCCGGACGTTGACGCCGATGATGCGGGCCTTGGCCGCGATGGCGCGCTCGATTTCCTGTTCCGTGTGTGTCTCCACGAGCACGTTCATGCCCAGTTCGTGGCTCAACGCGCTGAAGTCCGCCAGCTGGGCGTCGGACAAAGCAGCCACGATCAGGAGGATGAGGTCCGCACCATGTGCCCGGGCTTCCCAGATCTGGTACTCGTCCACCGTGAAGTCCTTGCGCAACAAGGGAACGTCGACGGCGGCACGAACAGCATCGAGGTCGGCCAGGGAACCGCCGAAGCGGCGCTGCTCCGTGAGCACGCTGATCACGGAGGCTCCGCCATCCGCGTACTGGACCGCGAGGGATGCGGGATCGGAAATCGGCGCCAGATCGCCCTTGGAGGGGCTCCGGCGCTTGATCTCCGCGATGACTTTGAGTTCATCGCGGCTGGCAGACGGACCACCCAGTGCGGCCCATGCATCAAGGGCCGGGCTCGCTGCTGCGATGCGGTCCTGGAGCTCTACCGGGGACACGAGCCGGCGGCGGCCCTCCATGTCCTCCTTGACGCCGACAATGATGTCATCAAGAACGGTCACGGTCAGTGGCCGTTGTTCTGCAGCTTGCTGCCGCCCACTCCGTAGCCCGCCTTGCGCATGGCCCAGCCGACAATGAGGCCGATGACCATCACGACGATTCCGCCGATGAAGATCGGGGTGCTGGCGATCACGAAGGCGATGGAGGAAATCAGGGCGCCAACGAGCATCACAATGACGCAGGTCCAGGCAGCCGGGCTGTTGCCGTGACCGATGGCATCGGCGTGGCTGGCCATCTTGGACTCTGCTTGGTTTGCGGACACAGTGGTTTTGCTCATGTGGAATCTCCTCGGGATGAATACTGCTTACATTCTGCCATTTATTGACGGCGGCCGGGACATCGTCCGACGTCAGGGCGAGCGTGTGCGCTTTTATTGCACGACGCCGGCCCACGGGTCTCCCAGCCGGCTTACGTGGGGTCTTCCCCACGGGAGAGGCTGTCCCAGCTGTCGATCTCGTCAACGGGCCCGGTTCTACCGGATGCGCCGCTGCCCGCCTTGTCATATTTGGTACGGCTCTTCCAGTAGCGCCCGGCCAGGGGAAGAATCACGGCGCCCACTCCGAGCAAGCCGGCTGCCACAATGGCGGCCAGGGGAAAGAGTGTGGTGGCGACATCGGCCTGCCCACCTGAAACACCGGTGGCGCCGGCTATGGAACCCTGCGCGGCCCCGAGCGGGTTCCCCATGACTGTCACGGCGGCGAGGATGATCCCCACGGCCGACAAGGCAATGATGGCAGCGATGATCCAGCGGGCGACGCGGCCCGCGATGGAAGCCGCAAGGCCGCCGGCAAGGGACACCAAGGCAAGCGCAGTCACCGCAGTGGCAGCCTTGCTTCCCTGGACCTGCAGATCGGGAGTGGACGCCGTGGCCGGGTCCAGGTGCACGGTAATCCACGTCTGCGTGGTCGCTCCGAAGACCGCGAAGGCAAGGATGACCATACCAAGGACCAGCGTCGACTTCCTTGCCCAGCGCGGTTGCGCCGAGGCTGATGCAGCCGGTGCCTTGGCCATCATGGGGCGGGCGTCCCGCCGTCGAGCGTTCCGGCATCCGGAACCGTATCCGCGGAAATGTTCTGGAGCGAACCAGCCGTGTGGACTGCCCGCAAGGGCGCAGCGGCTTTGTTGACGGTTTCCAGCGCTTCCGAAGGTTTGTGCGAATCGGCCACGATTCCGCCGCCGGCCTGCACATAGGCGCGGCCCTCGCGGAGCAACGCCGAACGGATGGCGATCGCCATGTCCATATCGCCGGCGAAGTCGAGGTAGCCCACCACGCCGCCGTAAATGCCGCGCCGGTGCGGTTCGAGTTCGTCAAGCAAGCGCAGGGCACGAGGCTTGGGGGCGCCGGACAACGTTCCCGCGGGGAACGTCGCCTTGAGGACGTCGTACGCCTTCGCCTCCGGAGCCAGCTCACCCACCACGGTGGAGACCAGGTGCATGATGTGGCTGAACCGCTCCACTTCCATGAACTGGGTGACATCCACCGTGCCGGCGACGCAAACCTTGGAGAGGTCGTTCCGGGAAAGGTCCACCAGCATGAGGTGCTCTGCGCGTTCCTTTTGGTCCGCGAGCAATTCAGTAGCCAGTGCCTTGTCCGCCTCCACCGTCTTGCCCCGCGGGCGCGAACCGGCGATGGGGTGGGTGATGACTTCTCCCCCGGTCACTGTCACGAGGGCCTCGGGCGAGGACCCAACGATCGAGTACTCCCGGCCATCGGCATCCGCGAGGCTGAAAATGTACATGTACGGGCTCGGATTGGTGTTGCGCAGTACGCGGTAGACATCCAACGGATCGGCCGCGCATTCCATTTCGAAGCGGCGCGAGATCACAACCTGGAACACTTCGCCGTCGACGATCGCTTCCTTGCCGCGGTCGATGGCTTCCAGGTACTGGTTCTCGTCCCAGCGTTCCTGCACGCTCGACGCGAAGTCCAATGCCGCCGTCTCCAGGACCGAGACGGGCTGGGCCACCGGAGTGCTGACCTGTTCCAGGAGCGCCTTCACGCGTTCCACAGCATCGTGCCAGGCCTCATCCACCCGCTCGGTGCTGTTGTCGAAGTTGATCGCGTTGGCGATCAACAGCACAGTGCCGTCCACGTTGTCGTGGACTGCCATGTCAGTAACCAGGTTCAGCGCCATTTCGGGCAAGTGGAGGTCGTCCTCCGGCGGTGCCGTCAGCTTCTCCCAGTGACGCACGGCCTCCCAGCCAAGGAAACCGACCAGGCCGGAGGTGAAGGGCGGCAGGCCCTCGAAACGGTCCGTCTGGAGCGCAGCAATGGTGTCACGGACGGCTTCTACCGGGTTGCCGCCGACGGGGACGCCCACGGGCGGCTCGCCGATCCAGTGGGCCTGGCCATCCTTGGTGGTCAGCGTGGCGCGGGACTTGGCGCCGATGAACGAGTAGCGGGACCAGGCACCGCCAACGGCCGCGGACTCCAGGAGGAACGTCCCGGGCTGGCCCTTGGCCAACTTGCGGTAGAGGCCGATCGGCGTCTCGGCGTCGGCCAAGACCTTGAGTCGGACGGGGATGACACGGCTGTGGACGGCGAGTTCGCGGAACTCTTCCAGGCCCGGGCTGATGATTCCAAGGTCCTGCATGGCTATTCTTTTCCGCCTTTGGTCTGTGGTGGTGCGTCAGTGGAAGGGTGGGGGCCTCAGTCGCGGTGACCCGTAACGACCGTGAAGTCGCGCCCGTCGAAGCAGGTCCGGGTTCCGGTGTGGCAGGCTGCGCCCACCTGGTCCACGCGGACCAGCAGGGCGTCGCCGTCGCAGTCAAGGGCAACAGACTTCACGAACTGGACGTGTCCGGAAGTGTCACCCTTGCGCCAGTACTCCTGGCGGGAGCGTGAGTAGAAGGTCACGCGTCCCGTGGACATGGTGCGGCGAAGTGCCTCGTCATCCATCCAGCCCAGCATGAGGACCTCATTGGTGTCGTGCTGCTGGATGATGGCGGCTACAAGGCCTGCGGAGTCGCGCTTGAGGGCGCTGGAAATCTCCTGCGGCAAGGTCCCTGCGGGGTCGCTGGCGGGCTCCACGGCAGGAGTTGGGCTGGGGGCGGACTGCTCTGACATCAGATCAAGTCTAGTGCCTTTGCGAACACCCGCTTTCTGCGGCGGTTCCACTGCGCAACAGAGGCCTGATCGTGCTAGTTTCACAAGTGATGCATTTCGTCGATCCTTCCCGAGAAGTACTGGCCGAAACCCTCCTTGCGGCCGGGCCTGACTCCCCCACGCTCTGCGAAGGGTGGCTCACCCGGGACCTCGCCGCGCACCTTTACCTGCGCGAACGCAAAGCGGCCGTCGGCCTCGGCCTCTTGATTCCGAGCCTGGGCAAGGCGTCAGACAAGGCGACCTCCAAGCTGGCCGCCAAATTAAGGACCACCGACGATTACGCCGAGCTCGTGAAGACCTTCAGGTCGGGCCCGCCTGCGCTCTCTCCCTTGAAGATCAAGGCGCTCGACGAAACGTCCAACCTCATCGAGTACTTCGTGCATACGGAGGACATCCGCCGAGCCGGCGACCGCTGGGCCCCGCGCGCCCTCGACGAAGCCTACTCGGATGCCCTGTGGGATGAACTGATCAAGCGGGCCGCCTACCTCTACCGTGGCGTGGACCTCGGCATCGTCCTCGTCCGCCCCACCGGGCCACGGCACGTCGCCAAGCGCGCACCTGTTTCGGTTGCGATCGTGGGCGACCCGGGTGAGTTGCTGATGCACGCCCACGGTCGGACCAACCAGGCGCTGGTCACCTTCGAAGGCCAGCCGGACGCCGTCGCGCTGTTGCAGTCAGCGGACATCGGACTCTAACAACAACGCGGGGTCACTTACGGCCCATCCCGGAGGGGATTATGGGCCGTAAGTGACCCCGCGTTGGTTAAACCTACTTAACGAACTTCGAAGCCCGCTTCGCGGATGGCCGTCTTCACCTGGGAGATCATGTCGTCCGGGCCGAAGTGGAAAACGGACGCGGCCAAAACGGCGTCGGCTCCGGCTTCCACGGCAGGCGGGAAGTGCGCGGGCTCACCGGCACCGCCGGAAGCGATGATCGGGATGTTGACGGCAGAACGGACCAGCCGGATGAGTTCCAGGTCGAAGCCATCCTTGGTGCCATCGGCGTCGATCGAGTTGAGCAGGATCTCGCCAACGCCACGGTCGGCGGCTTCCTTGGCCCAGGCTACGGCGTCGATTCCCGTGCCCGTCCGGCCACCGTGGGTGGTCACCTCGAATCCGGACGACGTCGGGGCGTCACCTTGGCGGGTGCGGCGCGCGTCCACGGACAACACCAGTACCTGCGAACCAAAATGGCGGGTGATCTCGTCAATCACTTCAGGCCGCGCAACGGCTGCGGTGTTGATGGAAGCCTTGTCCGCACCGAAACGGAGCAGCTTGTCCACCTCCGCGACGCCACGCACTCCTCCACCCACGGTGAGCGGGATGAAAACTTCCTCGGCAGTCCTTCGCACAACGTCGAAGGTTGTTTCCCGGTTGCCGGACGAGGCCGTCACGTCCAGGAACGTCAGTTCGTCCGCTCCCCCATTGTCGTAGCGGTGCGCAAGTTCCACCGGATCTCCGGCATCGCGCAAGCCTTCAAAGTTGACGCCCTTGACCACGCGGCCGGCGTCAACGTCGAGGCAGGGAATAACGCGTACGGCTACAGCCATGTGCTGCTCCTTGTTCTGCTGCTCGGTTGATCTGTATGCCGGGTCAGATACGGCAGGCGTGGATGCTGCTGACCAGGATGGCACGTGCGCCGAGGTCGTACAGCTCATCCATGATGCGGTTGGTTTCCTTCTTGGGAACCATGGAACGCACGGCAACCCACTCCGAGTCGCGCAACGGGGAAACCGTGGGCGATTCGAGGCCGGGGGTGAGCGCGGCAGCGTCCTCCACCAGGTCCTTGCGGATGTCGTAGTCCATCAGCACGTACTGCCGAGCCACGAGGACGCCCTGCAGGCGCCGGATCAGGACATCGATTTCCTTGGCAGTACCGTTGGCGGCACCGCCGGGGCCGGTGCGGCGAATCAGGACGGCTTCCGAACGCAGGATCGGGTCGCCAAAGATTTCCATGCCGGCCGCCTTGAGCGTGTTGCCGGTTTCCACGACGTCGGCGATCGCATCGGCGACCCCGAGCCGCACGGAGGATTCCACGGCACCGTCCAGGCGGACCACTTTGGCGTTGACGCCACGTTCGGCGAGGTAGTCGCGCAGGAGGCCGTCGTAGCTGGTGGCCAGTCGCTTGCCTTCGAGCTGTTCGACGCCGGAAAAGTCGCCAACGGGACCGGCGAACCGGAACGTGGAGGCGGCGAAGCCCAGCGGCAGCAGTTCTTCGGCTTCCACCTGGGCGTCCAGCAGGAGGTCGCGGCCGGTGATGCCGACGTCCAAGGTCCCTTGGCCAACGTAGACAGCAATGTCACGGGGGCGCAGGAAGAAGAACTCGATCTCGTTGTCGGGATCGACCATGACCAGTTCACGGCTGTCGCGGCGCTGGCGGTAGCCGGCCTCGGACAACATGGCGGAGGCGGCTTCTGACAGTGATCCCTTGTTCGGGACTGCTACACGGAGCATTGGGGAGACTTTCTGTTTGGAAGGGAGTTTTCAGGCACGTGGCCACGCGGAGGGCTCCGGAGTGGTCTTCCAGTGGAAGGACCGGGTGGAGTGGCGTGGCTAGAGATGCTTGTAAACGTCCTCCAGGCTGAGGCCCTTGGCGAGCATAAGGACCTGCAGGTGGTACAGCAACTGGGAGATTTCCTCGGCAGCGGCTTCGTCGGATTCGTACTCGGCGGCCATCCAGACTTCGGCGGCTTCCTCGACAACTTTCTTGCCGATGCCATGGATTCCGGAGTCCAGTTCAGCCACAGTGCGCGAACCTGCCGGGCGGGTCGCTGCCTTCTCACTCAGTTCTGCGAACAGCGTCTCGAAATTCTTCACGCCCTCCAGACTACTTGCTTCGTGGCTGGCCCCGCTTGTTGGGGCGTTGCATGACGAAGGGGATGTGAGTGAACACACACCCACATCCCCTTCCTCAGCCTGGCTTGGCAGCCTAGCTGTACTGCTTAAGGGTCACCGCCGTCGCAAGGGCCGCGGTCACGGCTTCATGTCCTTTGTCCTCCTGGGAACCGGGAAGGCCGGCCCGGTCAAGGCCCTGCTGTTCGGTATCGCAGGTGAGGACGCCAAAGCCCACCGGCACGCCGGTGCGGACGCTCACGTCGGTAAGTCCCGACGTCGCGGCCTGGCAGACGTAGTCGAAGTGTGGTGTTCCACCACGGATGACGACGCCGAGTGCTACGACGGCGTCGAAGTTCGGGGCCAACCGGGCCGCCGCCACAGGCAATTCGAAGCTGCCGGGAACCCGCAGCAGCGTGGGTTCGGCGATGCCGGCTTCCTTGGCAGCACGGAGGGCTCCGTCCACCAGTCCATCCATGATCTGGGTGTGCCAGCTTGCCGCCACAATGGCCAGCTTCAGCTGCGAGGTTTCCTCCGGGTTGAGGGTGGTGAGGTCGATTGTGGGCGCGCCGTGTCCGCTCATTGTTTGTTGGGGGTCCGTTCAGTCTTGTTTGTTGTCGAAGATGTGGGGGTTCTTGCCGTTTCCTGCCGGCTCTGTTTCGAGCGTCAGCAGATGGTCCATCCGGTCTTTCTTTGTCTGCAGGTAGCGCAGGTTCTGCTCCCGCGACGGCACTTCGGTGGGAACCATCTCCACCACGGTGACGCCAGCCTGGGCCAAGCGGTTTTGCTTATCCGGGTTGTTACTGAGGAGCCGGACCTCATGGAGGCCCATTTCCGCCAGGATCTGCGCAGCGGCGTTGTACGAGCGCGCGTCCACGGGGAGACCCAACTGCTCGTTGGCTTCAACCGTGTCGAAACCGGCTTCCTGCAGGGCGTAGGCCTTGATCTTGTTGGCCAGGCCAATACCGCGGCCTTCCTGGCCGCGCAGGTACAGCAGCGTTCCACCTTCGGCGTGGATAAGCTCCAGGGCAAACGCCAATTGCTCGCCGCAATCGCAGCGGTAGGAGCCAAAGACATCACCGGTGAGGCATTCTGAGTGCAGCCGCACCAAGGGTGCACGTCCACCCGACGGAGGGTTTGGCGAACTCACTGCCAGATGTTCAACACCGGTCTCGTGGTCCGTCCATGCCTGGGCTACGAAATCTCCAAAGGCAGTGGGCAATTGCACAATGGGCCCACCGGATACGGGGTGGGGGGTGCGCTCCGAATCGCTGCTGCGTCGCGTCGTGGATGCCGTCATCGCTTCTCCTCGTCTGCCACTGAAATGTGTGCGTTGGGAACCTGTGCCTGCTGGGACTCTACCGCCTCCACGTGGGCCACCAGATCCTCGATGGAGATGAGGGGGCATCCGTGCTCGGCGGCGAAGTCGCGCAGGCTGTCCAAGCGCATCATTTCGCCATCGTCATGAACCAACTCTGCGATCACACCCACCGGAGCCAATCCGGCAAGGCGACACAAGTCCACAGCTGCTTCGGTGTGTCCCGGGCGTTCACGCACTCCTCCCTTAACTGCCCGGAGCGGGAAAATATGCCCGGGACGCGTTATTGCTTCAGGAGTGCTGTTCGAATCAGCCAGTATCCGGGCCGTCAAAGCGCGGTCCGTAGCCGAAATGCCCGTACTCACTCCATGCGCCGCATCGCAGGAAACCGTGTAGGCAGTGCCCTTGGCGTCCTCGTTGACGGCCACCATCTGTGGAAGGGCCAGGGCGTCGGCCCGCTCCCCCTCGAGGGGCACGCAAATGACGCCGGACGAGTAGCGGATGGTCCAACCCATCAGGGCCGGCGTGGCGTGCTCAGCGGCGAAGATGATGTCGCCTTCGTTTTCGCGGTCTTCGTTGTCCACCACAATCACGGCCTTGCCTGCAGCCATGGCCTCGATGGCAGCTTCAACGGGGTCAAGGCCTTGGCGGGGCACGACGCCCGGGTTCGTCTTGGTCGGCGTGCTCATCGCGTGGCCTCCTGCGTTGCTTCGGTTTCGTCACCGGCACGGTGGGCCGGATTTCCCTGCGGGGCAAAGGAAAGCAAACGCTCTGTGTACTTGGCAAGCACGTCAACTTCCAGGTTCACCTTGGCCCCGAGGGCCTTTGCGCCCAGGCCGGTTTCCTCCAGCGTGGTGGGGATCAGCCCCACTTCGAACCAAGGTTCCAGTGCCGCTGCGGCGCTCACTGCGGTTACGGTCAGTGAGACACCGTCGACGGCGATCGAACCCTTTTCGGCGATGTAACGGGCCAACGGGGCCGGGACACCAAACCGCAGCCGGTCCCAATTGCCCAGCCCTTCGCGTTCCAGCAGTTCGCCGACGCCGTCCACATGGCCCTGGACAACGTGGCCGTCCAATCGGCCCCCCGCGGGCACGCAGCGTTCCAGGTTGACGGAGTCACCCGGAGCCAACTGCCCAATGGTCGTCCGGACCAGGGTCTCCCCCATGACGTCCACGCTGAAGTCCTGGCCGTCGATCCGGGTTGCCGTGAGGCATACGCCGTTGACCGCAATGGAGCCGCCCAGCGGCAGGCCCTCGGCCGTGGTTGGCGCCTTCAAGCGCAAGGTGGCGCTCGTATCGCCGTCGTGTTCGATGCCCAGGACTGTGCCCTGTTCCGCAACGATTCCCGTAAACATCAATGTCCTCCTGAGACGGATTCCGCGGCTTCAACGCCGGGACTGAAATTCGTGGTTGTAGTGGCTTCGGGCCTGTCCGGGCGCAGGTGCAGCCGGAGGTCGTTGCCAAGGGTGCGGACGGAACCGAGGCCGGCGTCGTCCCATGCCCAGCGCTGGGCGTCGGCCAGGGTGGATATACCGAGGTCATGCAGCGCTGGAGTTCCCGATCCGAGCAAGGTAGGAGCCAGGTAGACAATCAGTTCATCCACCAGCCCTGCCGCCAGGAAGGTGCTGAGGATGCTCGATCCGCCTTCCACCATGACGTGCCGCACGCCCTGATCGAACAAAAGAGAGAGGGCTTCGGCGGGGTCGCGCGTGGGCAGATGGAGGAATCGTCCGTCCGTCCCCCTGACCGCGGCGTCTTCCGGTACCTCCCGATGGCCCATGACCACGCGGAGCGGCTGGCGGCTGGACAGCCCGCCCTCCGGGTCACGTGCCGTGAGGCGGGGGTTGTCGATGAGGACCGTGCCGGTACCCACCAGGATCGCGTCGATGAGCCCACGCAAACCGTGGTTGTCAGCGAGCGATTCCGGGCTCGAGATCCATTGGCTGGTGCCGTCCACCGCCGCTATGCGGCTGTCGAGTGTCTGCGCGATGTGCAGCGTGACAAACGGACGCTTGCCGGCAACGGCGTCGAACCACTCCCGGTTGAGGTCCAGCGCAGCGGCGGCCTTGAGTCCGGAGTCGACGTGGACTCCTGCCGCTCGCAGAGTACGGGCGCCACCCGCGGCAGGATCATGGGGATCGTCGACGGCGTAAACCACCCGGGCGATCCCGGCGGCAATGATCGCCTGGGCGCACGGGCCGGTTCGGCCCACGTGGTTGCACGGTTCGAGGGTCACCACCATGGTGGTTCCTGCCAGGTCCACGCCAAGCTTTCGGGCTTCGTGGATGGCGTCTGCCTCGGCGTGTGCCGTCCCTGCACCGCGGTGGTATCCGACGGCGAGTTGCTCGCCTTCGGAGTTGAGGATCACGGCGCCTACCAGCGGATTCGCGCCGCGCGGTCCTTTCAGGGCCGCGGCAAGTGCGGAGTCCATGGCGGCGGACTCGGCGGCTGCGAAGACCGTCCCGCCCGTCACGACAAAGCTCCCGCGGTCGCCCGCACCACGGTCCCGGCGTCGCGGGACCGCTTGTCGGCACGCCACCAGACGAAGAATCCGGCCAGCGTGAAGAACCCGTAGAACAGGTACATGACGGCGCTGGCGTAGTAGCCGGCACTGAAGAGGAGCGGAACACCCACAATGTCCACGGCAACCCAGATCAGCCAGAACTCGGTCCAGCCGCGTGCCATTCCATAGGTTGCCAGGAGGGAGCCCATGAACGTCCAGGCGTCGGCCCACACGGGCGGATACGAACCGAGGGCATCGAACAAGGGCGTGAGCGCGGCCGTGCCGGCCACCATGGCCCCGATGAGTGCGATGCGGACTTTGGTTCCAGCCCAGCCGGGGACAATCGCGCGTCCTTCGACGGCGGACATGCGGCTTTGTTGCCACCGGTACCAGCCGTACACGGCGACGGCGATGAACATCAGTTGGCGGGCCGCCTGGCCCCAGAGCGTTGCAGGCGCAGCTGCCCCGAAGACGTTGCCAAGGAATACTGTCAGCAGCAGGATGTTGCCAAGAATGCCCACGGGCCATGCCCAGACTTTGCGGCGCATTCCGCCGAGGGCGCTGGCGAGCCCAAAGATGTTGCCAAGCACTTCGCGTAGAACAAGCGCAGTTCCCCCAACGGGAATCTGTGCTTCGAAGAGCCATCGCAGAAAATCCATGCCGTTCCTTCCCAGTCAGCCGCGATGGCTCCGGGGGTGTACGACAGAGCACGACCGCAACGTCCCCTTGGACGCACACGGCGTGACTGTACGTGCTTCTCCCATCCAGACTTTAACTGTCGGTACCGGAATTCCACCGGTTCAACCGTCTGCCTTCGGATTCCGGTTGGATTCCGTAGGCTCGCGGGTCGCGGACTATGACCGCCGGTTCGGACTTACACCGACCCCGGAGCACGTATGTGTGTGTTGATATTGTGCCACAACCTCGAAGATGGCCGGACTATTCCCGGCCATCTTCGTAACACTTCATGACGATCGTCACCGGGCTGATTGGGCTGCTTTCGCTCCTGCCGTCCTCAGCCGGTCAATCGCAGCGGCCGGGTCCTCATGGCCGTACACCGCGGAGCCGGCTACGAAGACATTCGCGCCGGCTTCGGCAGCGCGCACGATGGTCTCCTCGGTGATGCCGCCGTCAACCTGGATGGCTACGCCAATGCCGGAACCATCCACGGCCGCGCGGGCCTTCCGGATCTTCGGCAGGGTAATGTCCAGGAATGCCTGGCCGCCAAATCCCGGTTCCACCGTCATGATCAGGAGCATGTCCACTTCGCCCAGCATGTCCAGGTACGGTTCCACCGGTGTGGCCGGCCGCAGCGCCATACCTGCCTTTGCCCCACGTGCCCGCAGTTCGCGGGCCAGCTTCACCGGAGCGATCGCGGCCTCGGCGTGGAACGTCACGGAGGCCACACCCGCGTCCGCGTAGGCAGGTGCCCAGCGGTCGGCGTCGGAAATCATCAGGTGGGCGTCCAGCGGCACCGGACTGACAGCCTGGATCCGCTGAACCACCGGCAAGCCCAGGGTGAGGTTCGGGACAAAGTGGTTATCCATGACATCTACGTGCACTGCGTCCGCGTTGCTGATGCGCTGGAGTTCAGCCTCAAGGTTGACGAAGTCCGCGGAAAGGATGCTCGGGTTGATACAGCACTGGGACAAGGATTTCCCCTTTGGGTTAGGTGGTGGTCGGAGGCGGCCGCCGGCAGGCCAGTGGAGGTCCGCCGGCGGGCCGGTGGCTACGCCTTCTTGCGGATCAACGCCAGGAACATGGCGTCGGTCTGGTGGACGTGGGGCCAAAGCTGCGCCGTCAATTCGTGGCCGGCACCAAGGTGGCCCGTGAGGCTGACAGCGTCAAGCGCCTTGCCGGCGTCGAGCAGTTCGAGGTCGTCCCGTTTGGCCAGGACGTCTCCGACGACGGCGGTTGTTTCCGCCGGGTGCGGGGAGCACGTGACGTACCCCACCACACCGCCCGGCTTCACGGCGTCGATAGCAGACTTCAAGAGTTCCCGCTGGAGCGGGCCCAGGTCTGCGACGTCTTTGGGGGCACGGCGCCACCGGGACTCCGGGCGCCGGCGAAGTGCACCAAGGCCGCTGCAGGGGACATCTACCAACACGCGGTCAAAGGACTCCGACTGTTCTGTCCCCACTTCCCTGCCGTCTCCTGTCCGGACCGTCCACGAGTCATGGGGAACGGCGGACAATGCCTGCTGGACCAGTTTGGCGCGGTGGGGGGCAGGTTCGTTGGCCAAGAGGGTTGCTCCGCCTTCGTGGGCCAGTGCGGCAAGCAAGGCAGCTTTTCCGCCAGGGCCTGCGCAGAGGTCGAGCCAACGCTCGCCCCCTGCCGACCCGGTTTCCACCGGGGCATCCGCCACTGCCCGTGCAACCAATTGGGATCCAACGTCCTGGACGCGCGTGGTTCCCGCACGGACGGACTCGAGGCGGCCGAGGTCGCCACCCGATGACAGGGCCGAGCCCTCAACCAGTTCGCCGGCCGTAGCGCCAAGTTCAAATGCTTCGGCCAGGCTGCCTATTCCTGGCAGGGCCACAAGGTTGACCACCGGTGCGGCGTTGTCAGCCTCCAGCAGGGATTCGATCTCGGACACCGGCCGGCCATGGTTCACCAAGGACTGGCGCAGCGCCCGGACAATCCACTCGGGGTGGGCGTGGCGCAGGGCAGCAACCTTCGTTGCGTCGCTTTCCTGGTCCAAGAGCAGGTCCAGCCATTCGGCGAGGGTGCGCGCGGTGACTTTCCGGAGGACGGCATTGATGAGCGACGACGGCCCGGCGCCGATCACGGCACGGGCCAGGCCCACTGTCTGGTCCAAGGCCGCATGGGCGGGGACACGCATGGACAGCAACTGGTGAGCACCGATCCGGAGGGCATCCAGGATGGCGGGATCGAGTTGTTCCAAGGGACGGTCAACGCAGCGGGCGAGGATGGCGTCGTAGGTGCCCTGCCCGCGCAAGGCCCCGTAGCTCAGTTCCGTGGCGAAGCCCGCATCCCTGCGGTCCAGGCGGTGCTCACGGATCCGCGCCGGGAGCACAAGGTTCGCATAAGCGTCTTCGGCAGCTACGGCTCGAAGCACTTCGTAGGCCACCAGCCGCGCCGGATCCGCACGCCGGGTGCGCTGCGACGGGGCACTGGCAGAGAATCCCTGCTGCGGGCCCCTGTTCCGCTCCCTGCCTTGCGCGTTGCGTTTGCTGTCTCCGCGGCCGCCCTGCCTTCCTGGAGAGCCTTGGTTGCGTCGCCCTCCACCCTCCCGGTTTCCGCCACTGTTGGGGTCACGCCGGCCGGACTCACTCATTCGAAAACCACTTTCCCAGGTGCTGCCAAACCGCGGGCCCAGTCGGCCGGCGACATCATTTTTTTGCCCGAAGGCTGGATTCGGCCCAGTTCAACCGCATGGGACCCCGTACCAACCAGGACGGACCGGCCCTCCGCCCGTACCTCGCCGGGACCCAGAGCCTTCACTTCGGGCCGCAGGCGCACGGGTTCCAACTTGATCCGCTGGCCTTCCAAGGTGGTCCACGCTCCCGGTTCCGGGGTTACTCCGCGGGACCTGCGCTGCAAGGCCAGGGCCGGCTGCTGCCAGTCCAGCCTGCCGTCTTCCAGCGAAAGCTTTGGCGCCAGTGTCACGTCGCCCGACTGCGGCTGCGGAGCCGCTTGGCCGGCGTCGATGGCTGAGAGTGTTTGGCACAACAAAACAGCCCCGCTGATCGAGAGCCTGTCCAGGAGGTCACCGGCAGTATCGTCATCCCGGACCGTTTCCGTCAGCGTTCCGAAGACGGGGCCGGTGTCCAGTCCTTCTTCAAGCTGGAACGTTGCCGCGCCCGTGACGTCATCTCCGGCGATGATGGAACGCTGCACCGGCGCGGCTCCGCGCCACGCAGGGAGGAGGGAAAAATGGAGGTTGACCCAACCGTGCACCGGGACCGTCAATGCCGCCCGCGGGACGATTCCGCCGTAGGCGACGATCGCAGCGACGTCGGGAGCGAGGCCGGCAATCCGGGCTGTGGTGTCGGCGTCAACCTTCGCTGCCCGGATCACCTCGATTCCGAGTTCCTCGGCCCGTGCCGCCACTGGCGAGGGGGTAAGCACGCGCTTGCGGCCCAGCGGCGCGTCCGGCCTGGTGAGTACGGCAACTACGTCAAAGCCTGCCTTGACGAGCGCATCCAAGGAGGGGACCGCAACAGCCGGCGTTCCGGCGAAAAGTACCCTCACTCGGGGATCCCGAAGCTGCCGCCGCCAAAGCTCGACCCCACCGAGGAAGCCCGCTTGGACGTGGTCTGTTCAGTCACTGCGTGATAGTTCGCGTTCCGGATGGCACGCAGGGCGGCTTTGCGGTCGTCCCCTTCCAGCCTGTCCGTGTAAAGGATGCCTTCGAGGTGGTCTGTCTCGTGCTGGAAGCAACGGGCAAGCATGCCTTCGGCCTCCACCGTAACGGGATTGCCGTTCAGGTCCACGCCGGTGGCCTTCGTCGCGCGGTGGCGTCGGACGGGGAAACCGAGTCCGGGAATGGAAAGGCAGCCCTCAACCTCGTCCGGCTGGAAGTCCTCGCTGTTTTCGAGGACGGGATTGATGATGTGCCCCTCTACGCCACCAATGCGGTAGGTAAAGACACGCCGGCTGACACCCACCTGCGGGGCGGCAAGGCCAGCGCCCTCGACATCCTCCATGGTGTCCATCATGTCGGCGACCAGTTTGGCGAGTTCCGGTCCGAATTCAGTGACGGGATCCGCCACGGTGCGTAACACCGGATCCCCGATGATTCGGATACTCAAAATTGCCATCTGCTGTCAGTCCTCACGATCGTCTGCCTCGGGTCCCGGCTGATGCGGAGCCTTAAACAGTTTAGTGGAGAGGAATGCGTCGGCGCCGTGATGAACCTGGAGCCTTATGCTCCAGCGCCCACGCCCATCCGGGCGCCCGCAGCGGCGAGGGGTGGCGGAGCAACAGGCAGTAACGCTTGCCCAGCCGACGCCACGTCGGCCGACATCTCCCACACACGCCGCAAAGCGCAGAACTTCCACCAGTGGTGCTTGAGGACTTCCGGATTGGCCCGTTGGGGACGCACTTCCGTTTCTCCGATGGCAACAGCCAGGAGCATGGGGTTTTCACCGAATTTCCACGATTCCCATTCACCTGCGACTGGGTCCACCAGACTCTCCTCGGCCTTCATCCCGGCCACCAGCTGCATGACCACCTTGTCATCCAATGCCTTGACTGCGCCGTCCCGCGTGGTTCCCTTGGTTTTGTAGTCAATGAGGCAAATGCGCCCATTGATCCTGGCCACCAGGTCAAGCGTGCCGGCGTACCCTACGCTCTGATTCCATACCGTGATTTCGGGAGCGATGGGCTCAACGCCGTACAGTTCCCACCATTCGTCGAACCGGGCAGCGAATGCCTGCTCCCCATGGGCGGCGAGGTCGTCCCTGCATTCCTGCATGCGGTGTGGCCGCCCCAAGGCCCGCAGTGCCACTTGCTCGCAATAGGTGTGAACACGGTCGCCGCGGGCCGCAGCCTCGTCCCGATAGGTCTCGGCAGCCTTGGACGCTTTGTTGACTGCCTGCCTGATGCGGGCAGGGCTGCCCAGCAGGGCCGGCAACTCAGGATCGGCCGCCAGGCTGCTCGCTCCCATGAAACTGAACCAGCCGTCCAAGGCATGCGCTTGCTGCCCAATGACCGTAGTGATGGAGGGGACGGCGAATTGCTCCGTGGTGGAGCGGGCATACATTCGTCCGTAATCAGTAGCGTGGGCAAGCAGTGGAGCAGTCATACAAAGACTTTGTCATAGAGGGCCGACAGAATTCACCCGCGCAAGGTCATGGTCAGTTTCTCCGGGGATGTCCCGCACAGCTTCTACGTGGGACGAAGCTATCAACGGCGGCATGTATGCCGTAATTTCAGGCTCGACACCTTGGAACAACTCCACCTGCACAAGGCACGTGTGGGCGGAGGTGCCCTGAGCCAGGCTTGACGTGCCCATGTCCTGGGTTAAGACATTGGGATTTCCATGCTTGCATGGCGAACCGATGATTCCCTTGTCGATTGGGTCGTACCATGAGCCGGTAGGCAGCTGAACTACCGAGACGAGAATCTGGTCAGTGACGCGAACAGCGGCAAGGCACGAGCCCCGATCATTGAAGACGGTAACAATGTCGCCCGTGGCAAGCCCACGCTCAGCAGCATCCAAAGGGTTCATGCGCAGGACGGCGCGTCCCCTAATTTTGTGCCTTTGGCTTTCGACCCCGTGATCAAGCTGGCTGTGGAGTTTGCCATCGGGTTGCGGGGTAACCAGATGCAACGGGTATTTCAAAGCAATTGAACTGCCAAGCCACTCTCGTGGTTCGAGCCATACTGCCTGGCCTGGGCAATCTGCGTAGCCGAAGCTATCCACGGCAGCGGAAAATAGTTCAAGCTTTCCGGACGGCGTCTCCAAGGGATGTTCTTCAGGGTTGTCGCGCAGCCTGCTGAAAGCCAGATCACTCGTTCTCGGCATTGGGAGCTCTACCGCACCTGCACGGGTGAATTCATCGAAGGTCGGCAGCTCGATACCAAGTGCGGCACTCTTGCTGACCGTTCGCTCATAGAGTTCGCCAACCCACTCGCCAGCGCTGCGCCCTTCCGTGAACCTTTCCCCTTCCCCGAGCAGGTGCGCGATCCGGGCAAAGATCTCATAGTCAGTAAGGATTCCCTCGGGTGGCTCCGCCGTCTTTTCCATATAGCTCAGCCATGAGTCGCCTGCGCCGATCGCGAAGTCCTCCCGCTCAAGAGAAGTTGCTACGGGAAACACGATGTCAGCATGCTTGGCCGTTGCGTTCCAGAATGGTTCGTGTACGACGATCGTTGCCGGCTTCTGCCAAGCCAGCAGCATCTTGTTCAAATCCTGGTGATGGTGGAAGGGGTTTCCACCGGCCCAATAGAGAAGTCTGACCTCGGGGTATATGTGGCGGGCGCCGTTGTAGTCAAAAGCAGCCCCCGGTTGCAAAAGCATGTCGCTGATGCGCGCCACCGGAATAAAGGCCGCGACGGGATTCGTGCCCTGGGGCAGGGCCGCCGCGGGCGAAACAGTGTCATTCACATGAGCGGCATGGATTGAGGAGTAGCCGGGACCGAAGCCGCCCCCCGGTTTGCCCAGGTGTCCTGCCATGGCGGCAAGGGTGAGGCCGGCCCAGTAAGTCATTTCGCCGTGATGCTGACGCTGAAGCGACCACGTCACGGAAATAAGCGTTCGCTTGGCCGCAACCTTGCGGGCAAGCCGACGGATTTCGTCTGCCGAAACGCCGCAGATTCCAGACGCCCATTCGGCGTCCTTGGGCACGTTGTCCTTGGCTCCGAGGAGGTATTCCCTGACTCGATCGAAGCCGACACAGCACCGTGTCACAAAATCGATATCGAACAGATCCTCCACGAGCAGTGTGTGGCACATGCCAAGCATCAGTGCGACGTCGGTATTGGGTCGTACAGGCACCCAGCGCGCCCTCAATCCTTCCCCCGAATCGTTATGACAGGGAGTTACAACAGAAAATTCCACCCCCGCCTCGGCACACCGGTCCTGCCAAGAGCCATTGACATGTGCGCCAACCCCGCCGGAATTCATCTCCACGCTTCTTCGGGGCAGTCCTCCAAAGGCAAGCACGAACTCACCATGCTGGGCGATGTTTTCCCAATTGGGGACGGATCGCAGGAACCAGCCCCGATTCCCGATGATGTGCGGAAGGATGACCTCATCGGCTGCCATGGAATAGCTGTTCACCGACCGCGTGTAGCCGCCGATGGCATTAAGGAACCGGTGCACCTGAGACTGGGCGTGATGAAAGCGACCAGCACTTCCCCACCCGTAGGAGCCCCCAAAAATTGCTTCGTTGCCGAAATTGCTCCGAATTCGACTCAGCTCGCCGGCGACCAGCTGAAAGGCTTCCTCCCACCCAACTTCGACAAACTCCTCTGAGCCGCGGGATGTTGTTGGGCCAGGACCTCGCTCGAGCCAGCCCCGCCGAATGGCCGGCCGCCGAATGCGTGTTTCACCACGCAAAACGCCACGGTAGTTCTGGCCAACAAGCGACGGGTTTGGATCATCCGCCACTGGCTCCACCTGGGTGACCTCGTTTTGTTCAGTAGTCACCCAGTAATTGCCCCAGTGACTGGCCGTTCGGCGCCTTGACTCTGACATTTGGTAACACCTGTCTAACGAAAGGATGGATTTCAGGCGCTGGGAAACCGGTGTGGACGTTGAGCGCGTCCACACCGGTGACCAGCAAGGTTCGCCTCGCCGCCGGCATTCAGATCCGGAGACTCAGCGGTTGGTTACGGGCGCCAAGGCAAGGCGCACTTCTTCGCCCTGTTCGAACGATGCGTCTGGTTCCAGGTGCCGATGCCCAAGGACAGCCGCGGCAACCGATATCAGTCCAAGGAAGGTTCCGTAGTACGCCGGACCCACTGGCCCAAACCACTGGACGAGCTGGAGAGCAATCAGCACCACTGGGCCCATGATCAGCGCCGAACCTATGTTGAAGGCCATATTGCCGCCGGTGCCACGGACCGCGGGAGGCATTGCCTCTGCGGCGACGAGGGGGAACATGGCGTAAAGGAAAGCGAGCAAAACAGCCAATACCGCCATTCCCAAGGCGATGGCAGGAATACTGTTCGAGGTGATCAGCAAGTATGAGGGGATCAAGGCGCACGTGTAAGCCAGTGTGGAACCCAGCCTTGAATAGCGACGCTTTATTCGGTCGATCACCATACCCCATATCGGGATGCACAACGCAAGCAACAGGAAGGTGGCCGCAATGACCGCTGACACCGCATTCTGATCGATTTGTCGACCACGCAGATAGTTGGGCAGGTAGGCGAGGAAGAGAATACCGTTACCTGAGAAGACAAATCCCAGGAGCGCCACGGCCACGATCTTGGTCTTGTGCACCCGCAAAATCTCTTTGCCCGGATGGCGTGAGCTTTCCCCTGTTTCCTTGATCGCGGAGAAAACCGGCGTTTCCGTCAGCAGGGACCTTATATAGAGTGCAACCAGGGCCAAGGGAGCGCTTGAAAGAAACAGCCAGCGCCAACCACCATCGTTGAACCATTGGTTGCCACCGGCGTTCATGAGCACATATGAGAACGCAAAGGCAACGGGATAGGCCAGGCCGGTTCCCATCTGAATGAGGGAAATTCCCAACCCACGGCGCTCGGCAGGCACATGTTCCATGACGAAGGTAACGGAGCCCATGAGCTCACCACCAGCGGCAATTCCTTGGGCAACACGGCACAAAATCAGCAGTATTGGCGCCATAATCCCTATGGAGTCATAGCCAGGCAGGAGCCCGATGGTGGTCGTCGCAGCTCCCATGAGAAGAACGGTGAACATCAGCACGTTCTTGCGACCGATGATGTCGGAGACGATTCCGAGGGTGATTCCGCTGAAGGGGCGAACGACGTACGTAACAGCGAAAGTGCTGAAGGATGCTACCAACTGCACGGATTCACTCGCATTGCCGTAAAAGATATGGCCTATCGCAGCGGCAGCATAGGCAAAAACTATCGCATCATACCATTCCACAAAATTACCTAGTGCGCCGGCGATGATGGTTTTTCTGGGAAGTGCCCTGTTGGTTTTCATGGAGATATCAGTCACACAAATCAACTTTCACTTGGGCCGGGGATTCCATGGCTACACCCGTTGGCGGCCAATACGGACGAAGAGGTCAGCTTTCGGTGCCACGCACATCATTGTGTGACCTGATCCAGCTGGACCTGTTCAAAAAGTCTATGTGTGACTCACGCCACAGAACATATACGTCTGCACTAATCTGTGGACCTAGCTTTCCTCACAATGTAGAAAGACGGGAATTTCGGTATCCAGAAAGGCCAGAAGTCCGGCTCCAAGGTGGAGGGCAAGGCGATCATTACCGTTTTTCAGGTCACACCCCGTCACTTCTTCGACCCGGGAGAGCCGGTAGTAAAGCGTGGTCCGATGGATGTTCAGCCTCGCGGAGGCTTTCGTTACGTCTCCACCTTCTTCCAGGAAAACCAGCAATGTCTCTATCAGGGGTGCACCCGAAGTGGTATCGGCCAATTTTCTGACGCACTTTGGTATAACTTGCTCTCTGCCCTCAAGGGCGGCCCTCAGGAGAACACCTTGATAACTGCAGTCCGGCCACGATAGATACGCTTCCTTCCTGGTAAAGGCTGAGTAGGCCGCGAGGGTGGCTTGCATCAGCAACTCCACACTCTCGGTAACAGGACCCCAGTTGCTAAGGCCGACCGACACGCGTTCAGCGCCATGTTGAGCGAGCCGGCCCAAGGGGAAGCCAGCTTGTCCTGGAGAACGGCTGTCCTGGTCCCTTATGACGGTCAGGGCAACCCGCCCGCGTACCAGAGAGGCTGTCCTCGTGATCCTGCGGCCGCGTATCGACTGGGCCAGAACTCCATCCAAGAGCTTCGCCATTGAACGCGGCCCACCCGGGTCATGATGGTCGTACGCCACAAGGACTGCGATATTGGCTTGCGGATCAATAATTTCTTTCGTCCAGAAATTCCTTATTTCTTCCCGGCGTTTGGGATCGGAAAGAGCCTCAAGGAATGCAGTCCAGACGACGGCTTCCGACTGTGCAGAGTTCATCGGTTCCTGGCTCAGGACGAGAGCCAGCTCAGGTAGGGAATGAGAAACCACACGGTCGTCAGCTTCGGTTGCTTCACCGATTAACCAGAGAAATCCCACCCATTCGTTGTCTTTCCGGACGGGATAACATCGTCGGACGGTGATTCCAAGATCGTCATTTTCAGGAACCCGAATTGGATCTCCCGGATTTTCCGCATCAAAGAAGCCGTAAACGTACGATGAAGACTTGCCTTCTACCCGGCGGGATACAAGGACGTCGACACGCAACCTGTCCAGGTCCCCAAAATGACGACTGCAAGCCACGAAATGTCGATTGCGATCGTCAACGGCCACTGACCGGCCAAGTTTCTCGGCAAGCTGATCGACAAACTGCTGTACCTTGTCACGGTTCACGCTTGATCATTTGCTCCCAAACCTGCGAACGGCCACCTTTGGCGCCGTCATTTCCAATACCCTCGATGATGGAAGTGACTTCTTCCGCGCTCCCCCACGAGAGCGTTATTCCAGCCCCTCCGTGGCCATAGCACGCAACTACCGGCCATGGGTGACCACTGACCTCCTCCAACCGCACGGAGGGTCGTCCTGGCCGCAGGCCCACCGCCCGCGAGAGTATCGGCTGCCCTTCAAGAGCAGGCGCCAGGGCTCTTACCCGACGCAGGATCGCTGCTTCCAACTCCGGGTCATAGGCCCGCTCCCAGGAACCCACCTCCGTGGATCCTCCGCAGACGACGTCATCGCGTCGTGGGACGATGTAGGTCACTCCCTGGGGGTTGTCGTCGTCCAACGTCCATTCGGCAATCCCCGGATTGGCAAGGCGAACCACCTGTCCACGGATTGGATAGGATTCTTCGTCGTCCTTCAAGAGGGCCGCCGATTGGAGGCCGGCGGCGACAACGACGACGTCCGGGCTGCTCCCCATCGAGTTTTCGACAGCAGCCATGGAATCCAACGTGGCTGAAACGAAAAATACGCCAAGCCTTTCGCACTCCTCGCGCAGCCAGGCCAGGTAGATGGATGTCGTAACTACCGGCACCACCGTTTTTGTCCCGCTCAGAGCGTCTGGAGGCAGCTCATCCGCGTCCGCGACACGGTACTCGGAGAGGGCTTTGGTCCATGCACGCGAACCGGGGAGGCGTTCAACCACCATACCGGCCACCATATCCACGCCAGTATCAGGATCATTGGCCAGTTCGGAAAAACGCTCGAACCCCTTCCTGGACCACGAAAGGCTGGCGGCGGACTCTTCAGTCCGGTAGGGAAACCACATGGCGGCGGCAACTTCAGAGACTCGACCGTTTGATTCGTCGGCGTGTATCACCACTACCTGATGCCCAGCCTTTGCTATGTCGTGCGCGCACGACAGTCCGATGACCCCGGCTCCAACTACCGCGACCGTAAGGTGCGATTCTTGCCCTGCCATCTACTATGCCTTTCCTGACTGGAGCGCCACTTCTAGAGCAGGTGACTCCGGACGAAGGGTCTCCTGGACTGCAACCATCTTGTCCGGAAACCGTATCTGTGCGTCCACCAGATCCTTGGCTTCCTGTGTTGCCTGGAGTGCGCGGCGCGGCCGCAGGGCGTCTCCAATCACCACGGGTTCCATCCCGTACTTTGCGCGTAGCTCCTCTGCCAGCCCCGTTACCGGGTCACCGCCGAACCACGCTACTACTGCGTCGGGCCGGAGCTCCTTCTCGCGCTGGCCAAAGACTCCTTCCAAGTACAGGGAGCCATCCTGAATTCGTGACAATCGGACTCTTTCCACGGTGTGGATGCCGCGGTCCGAGAGCGTCCTTAGCATTGGATAGAGGGTGTTGATGCCTTCGCCTTCGCCAACGTGCAGGCGGGAGGTGGCCAGGGTGACCTGGGCTCCTGCGTCTGTCAACCGTTCTGCAATGAAGGCACCATCGAGATTGCCGATGGCGTCAAAGACCACGACACTGCCGGAGAATCCCTGATTCAGGGCATCAAATACTGAAAGCACTTGGATGGAACCATCTGTTTTCAGGGAAGTCTTCGTCTCCACCGCACCAGTCGCAACCACGGTGATCGCGGGCGAAAGTGCCACGACGTCGTCAGCAGTAGCTTCGGTACTGAGCTGCAGGTCGACCCCAAGGCCTTCAAGCTGGCCAGATTGCCAGTCCAGGTACCTTTTGAACTCTTGCCGGCTGGGCGCGTTGCTCCATGCGGCCATTTGACCGCCTATCGCCCCTGCCTTTTCGAACAGAGTGACGCGGTACCCGGCGAGGGCGAGCCTCCGGGCCGATTCCAAGCCCCCAGGGCCTGCTCCCACAACGACGGCCCTCTTGCCATTGGTTGCCGCCCTGTCCATGACTTCATGCACTGTTCCGACATCCGGGTTCACCAAGCACGTCAGCTTACGTGCGGCGAGCAGCTCATTGACGCATACATTGGCACCAACGCATGGTCGAATATCGGCCCTTCTGCCCGCGCGGGTCTTGGCCAACAGCTCCGGGTCGGCAATTTGCGCCCGAACCATGCCCACCATGTCAGCGTCACCGGACACGACCAAGTCATTTGCCAGCTCAGCTGTCATGATCCGGCCGACTGCGCATACCGGTACTGTCACCGCTTCCTTAATTGTCCTCGCTACGTCCCGGAACAAGCCGGGCTTTGCGGGCGTCGGAGGCCAATGACGCACCCTCGCTTCCATTCGGTTGTTATTGCCCACCATGACGCTGATGTAGTCGACCCGGCTCTCCAGGGCCTTCGCAACTTGTGCGGCTTCCGGTGGCCTAAGCCCGCCCTCTACCAAGTCGTCAACGCCAAGCCGGATGCCGAGAATCATTTCTGTCCCAATGGCTTCGCGCACAGCATCCAGCACCTGGATCGGAAAGGTCAGACGGCCCTCCAAGTCACCGCCGAACCGGTCCGTTCGATGGTTGGTCAGTGGTGAAATGAATGACGCGAGGAGGAGCCCGTGGGCCATGCTGATTTCGACCCCGTCCAGCTGACCACGTCGACACCTGTCAGCTGCCGCAGCATACTGTTCAACGATCTCTGCCAGTTGGGCTTCCGTGGCGGGAACCGCTACCTGCCGGCTTACCTCGGACAAATCCCGGGAAGGGCCAATGACACCTGGGCCTTCCGTCTCTGTGGGGCCAGGGTGGGCGAGTTGCGCCAGCATACGCCCACCTTCGGCCCGGACGGCGGCAGCCAGCTTCCGGTAGCCGGGAATAATGGAATCGTCGATATTCCATAAGCAAATATCGCTCCATTCGCTTGACGGCACGATAGGGGTTGCTCCGGTCACCTGCATGGCCACTCCAGAGCGGGCCCGCTCACGATGGTAGGCAATGTAGCGCTCTCCCGGCTTGCCTCCATCGGCCAGACCGGGTTGGTGGGCAGGTAGATAGATCCTGCCTCGAAGCTCGTGGGGCCCAATGACGATCGGTTCGTCAATCATCCAAGAGGTCATGAAGCAAAGCCCTTTCCGTCTGTTGATCGTTGCTCGCCGATCACTCACGCGTTTCAGTCATCTTGCCTGAACAGGGGAAGTCCCAGAAGAGACGGCTGGCTGACAAAATCTGTCCCTAGCCTAAGAAGAACTTTCAGGAGCACGTTGGACCATACCCATGGCCTGGCGGGAGCGCCCATCAGTTTGGCCGGCGAAATGCGTATTTGAGTGCATCCCGCACCGCACGGACGCTTTCCTTCTCGAGAGCTCCGGATCGCGCGATTGCGACGATGCTGCGGTACGAGTTTCCGGGCAGCGCCGCTACACGGGCTTTCGTTGGTCGCAGGACCATCATGAGCGGAGTAGCAAGGGTGATTCCTACTCCGGACTCGGCAAGTGCAATGGAGACAGCCGTATCGGTCACAGTGTGTTGGACGTTTGGTTCGATACCTGCGCGTGCGCATGCGAAGCGGCAGGCTCTGCCGAAGTAGGTATCCATAGGCGGAAGTACCCAGTCATGGTCGTTGGCGTAATCAACCAGTGCGTCGGTGTCGCCCCCGAATTCGGGGACCGATGGGGGAAGGACCATCTGGAAGGGTTCCTCATGCAGTAGTTCACTGACAACCCCACGCAGCGGTGGCTGTGGCGCATCGCTGTAGTTGAGTCCCAGCGCCACATCTATCTGGTGATTGAGTATGGCTTGAGGCATATTCTCGACATCCACTTCCACTGCTTGGACGGCGACATGTGGAGCGACGCGGCGCAGGTGTTCGGTCGCGGGTTGAATTGCAGACACCGCGGCAGATCCGAAGACGCCGAGTGAAACTACGGTGCGCTGCTCGAACTGCGGAGCGTTCAATGCCGCCGCCGCTTTCCTTTCGTCCTCCAAGAGAACCCGGGCATGACGAAGGAGGGTAACCCCCGCGTCCGTAAGGACAACCTTCCGGCCATCACGAGCAAAAATAGGTCGCGGAAGACCAGTCTGCAGGGTGGACATCTGTTGGGAGACAGCACCCGGAGTAAACCCCAAGGCTTCGGCCGCGGCAGTCATCGTGCCCAGCTCTGCGACGACCTTGAAGGTCTTCAGTTGTTCGAATGTCCACTTCATATAGGAACTCTAATCAAAGTTTTAAAAATCTATCGATAGACGTCAAAGGACTGCCGCCCCGAAGCTTATTCCAAAGTTGAAGCAGCAGGAGGGAACGCATATGCGCATAGAACACGTGGACAACGTCGTCCCACTCGCGGGCGCGAGGGTTCACCCCTTGCCTGGCGATGGCACTGTTGTCATTCTTGGCGGCGGAATCATGGGGACCAGCATCGCTTTCCATCTGGCTGAAGCGGGTGTCAAAAACGTTGTCCTGCTGGAGCGGAACGTTCTCGGCTCGGGGTCATCGGCCAAGCCTCTGGGCGGGGTGCGGGCCACTTTTTCAGATCCGGGCAACATCAAACTTGGGCAGCGCAGCCTCGAGGCTTACGAGCGTTTCGGGGAGAAGTTCAGGACGGACATTGGGCTGCGTCAGGTGGGATATCTCTTCCTGTGCAGGACGGAGTCAGAGCTTCTGGAGATCGAAGACAGCACCCACATCCAAAGGCGCCTCGGCGGTTCCAGCCGGATGGTTTCGCCGGACGAGGCGCACGACATCAACCCTTTCCTGGATCCGCGCGTTCTTGTCGCGGCGTCCTATTCCCCGCGCGATGGCTTCGCCCAGCCCTCCAAAGTGGTCAAGGCATACGCCGAAGCTGCACAGCAGCTTGGTGTGACCATCTGTCAGGGAACGGAAGTCTTAGGCATTGACGCATCAGGTGGAGAGGTCCGGGCCGTTCACACGAACCGTGGCTCCATCCGGACGGCCACCGTCATCTGCACGGCAGGGGCTTGGTCTACAAGGTTGGGGGCAATGGCCGGGGTCCACCTTCCCATTGAGCCGGTCCGCCGCCAGATCGGCATGACTCCACAGGCGTCCAGGCCGCTCCCCACCGTCCCTTTTACGCTGGACTTGGCGACGACCTTGTACTTCCACAACTACCTGAACGGGATGCTGCTCGGAATCTCCAACCAGGACCAAGAACCCGGTTTCTGCCGGGAGTTCGACTACCAGTGGTTGCCGGCGTTCAACCGGGCCGCAGAAGTTGTTGCTCCCACGCTCGCCCACCAGGACCTCGATGTCGGCTGGGCCGGACTGTACGAAAACACCCCGGATCACAACGCGATGATCGGATCCGCAGATGCCGTTTCCGGATTCATGTACGCCACAGGGTTCTCCGGTCATGGCTTCCTGCAGGGGCCCGCGGTGGGAGAACTCGTCAGGGACATGTACCTGGGCAGGGAGTCCTTTATGGATCCGGAGCAGTTCAGCGCAGCACGCTTCGTTGGCGAGCTCTCGCAGGTCAGGGAGGTCCACATCATCTGACTCTTGGAACAGGTGCACCCAAATGAAGACATCATCAGAAAGGATCATGCCCATGCCAACGGCAACGAAGCTGCAACTTTGGGAGCTCAGGGCCGAATTTGCCCTGCGTTTGGCTACGCTCTACGGAAATGAAGTACCTGCCTACAACACCCTCGTGGACGTTTCACGGGAGGTCAACGAAGACTTCATCCGCAAGAATGGCGAGGCAGCCGAGCGCCTTGGAAGCATCAAGCGCGTCACGGCAGAGCGCCACGGCGCCATCCGTGTAGGGTCCGCCCCGGAACTAGCCCAGGTAGCGCGGGTCTTTAGCGCCTTCGGTATGTATCCGGTGGGCTTTTACGACCTTCGGGACGCGTCGAACAGCTCGGTTCCCGTGGTGTCCACGGCATTCCGTCCTGTGGACCCGGCCGAGCTGGCCAAGAACCCGTTCCGGGTTTTCACCTCCATGCTCACCCACGACGACCGAAGGTTCTTTGACGAGGCTACCGAGAAGCAGCTTGAGGCCTTCCTCGGCTCACGCACGCTCTTCAGTGAGGAGCTCCTCACCCTGGCGGACAAAGCAAGCGCAGAGAACGAATTGGACCCAGCAGAAGCAGAACGGCTTCTGGACTTGGCCACCTCCGTCTTCGAACTCACCCCTGAGCCTGTGGATCATGACTGGTACTTCAAGCTGGAGAAGATCTCCGCGGTAGCTGCCGACATCGGAGGCGTTTCGTCGACACACATCAACCATCTGACACCGCGGGTGCTGGACATCGACAGCCTGTACAACCGCATGCAGGCCCGCGGAGTAACGATGATCGACGAAATCCAGGGACCGCCGAACTGGGAAGGTCCCGATGTGTTGCTCCGCCAAACATCCTTCCGTGCCCTTGCCGAGGAGCGCAGCTTCCGGCACGCAGACGGGGAGATCCGTCCAGGGTCCCTCCGCGTCCGCTTCGGCGAGGTCGAACAGCGGGGTATCGCGCTCACCGAACGTGGCCGGGACGTCTATGACGGGATGGTGGCCGAGGTTGACAACTGGCTTGCGGCGTCACCGGCCGGGACTACGCGCCTGGAGATTGCCCATCACGTCTGGCGGAAGAACCTTCCAACCACTGAGACGGAACTTGCTCTGCAGGGATTGGGCTACTTTACGTACCGGGCGACCGGGGCGGGAACCGCTCCCAAGGAGAAGTCCGCGACCTTGCGGGAACTTGTCGAACGTGGAGTCCTTGTACCCGAGCCAATTGTCTATGAAGACTTCCTGCCCCGATCTGCAGCCGGAATTTTCCAGTCAAACCTCACCAGTGACGGATCCCGGGACGACGAACAGCTCGGAACGCCCTACGACATCAACCGCCTCTCCGAGGTCCTGGGGACCAGGATATTCGACCCCAACGAGCTGTACTCGGCGCAGCAGTCGGCCTCAATCCTCGCGGCCGGGCGACAACTCGGCCTGGTTATCACAGACCTCCCCGCATGACTCCCACCACCAAACCTAGAGGAAAACATATGACCACTCTGACATCCACCATTCCGGCCACATCAGCAATCACCGAGCAGGTCCGCAGGAGCCTCCACGCCATCGGCGTGGACCCGGCGACGCTGGACGGCACGAGGGAAACGCGAACCCCCATTACCGGCGAGGTCATCCTCCACACCAGGATCCACTCCGGCGAAGAAATCGACGCAGCAATCTCCCAGGCGGCGGAGGCGTTCAAGACCTGGCGCAACGTCCCGGCGCCTGTCCGCGGTGCACTGGTCAAGCGCTGGGGACAGCTGCTCACCGAGTACAAAGAGGAGGTTGCTACCCTCATCACCGCTGAAGTCGGAAAAATCCGCTCTGAGGCCTTGGGGGAAGTCCAGGAAATGATCGATATCGCGGACTTGGCCGTGGGTCAGTCCCGCCAGCTCTACGGGAAGACCATGCCTTCCGAGCGCCCTGGGCACCGCCTGGCCGAAACCTGGCACCCGCTGGGCGTCGTCGGCATCATTTCGGCGTTCAATTTCCCGGTCGCGGTCTACGCATGGAACACCGCTCTGGCTCTTGTTGCGGGAGACACAGTTGTATGGAAGCCCGCGGATGCAACCCGGCTCTCTGCGCTGGCGGTGGACACCCTCCTCGCGCGGGCAGCCAAGGAGGTCGGGGCGCCCGAGGGAATCCATCACCTGCTGCTGACCGACCGCATCGGCGGACAAAAGCTTGTCGAAGATCCGCGGATTGCCTTGGTCTCGGCCACAGGTTCGGTTCGCATGGGCCAGGAAATCGCTCCCAAGGTCGCTAAGCGTTTCGGCCGGGCCCTGCTGGAGCTAGGAGGCAATAACGGGGCCATTGTGGCTCCGTCCGCAGACCTGGAGCTGGCCCTGCGAGGCATCGTCTTCGCGGCCGCAGGAACCGCTGGCCAGCGGTGTACGTCGCTGCGCCGACTCATCGTGCACTCCTCAATCGCCGACACACTCGTTAGTAGGATTGTCGAGGCCTACCGCACCCTGAACATCGGGAGCCCCGATCAGGAAGAAACACTGGTTGGCCCCCTGATTAACGCGTCCAGCTTCGAGGCACAGCAGGACGCCCTGGCGCAGGCCGTTGCCGAAGGAGGCGAGATCATCTACGGCGGCAAGCGCGTCCTCGCGGAGGACCAGCCCGATGCCTACTACGTCGAACCAGCCGTGGTGCGCATGCCCGCACAGACCGCCGTCGTTCACGACGAGACGTTCGCCCCCATTCTCTACGTCATGACGTACGAGACTTTGGCGGAGGCCATCGACATCCATAACAGCGTGCCCCAAGGCCTGTCATCGGCGATTTTCACCCAAGACCAGACAGAAGCCGAACAGTTCCTTTCGGCCAGTGGCTCTGACTGTGGAATCGCCAACGTCAATATCGGCACTTCCGGCGCGGAAATCGGCGGAGCCTTCGGCGGGGAAAAGGAAACCGGTGGCGGCCGCGAGTCTGGCGCCGATTCGTGGAAGGCCTACATGCGCCAGGCCACCAACACCATCAACTACTCCGGGCAACTGCCACTGGCCCAAGGTGTGAAGTTTCTGTAAGGACACCCGCCGGACCTTCCGGCCACTGCCATAACTGCACAGGCCAGGAAACCGATTGAGACGAGAGATGGGGGGGGGGGGCCCCGCGGGCCCCCCCCCGACGGGGGGGTTAAAAACAGACGCATGGTAACACCACCAAAAAAAAAAAAAACAAAAAAAGAAAAAAAAGAAATTATAAGAGTGGGGTGTGG
>NZ_JBHVRN010000006.1:0-19932 GCF_042885775.1 Paenarthrobacter sp. NPDC058040 | reverse complement strand
GCCCGCCCAATACCCCCCCCCACCAATCACCTGACGATCCAAACAACTTATCTCTTACCGGTGGGGGGGCCCCCCCCGCGCCCCCCACCCCCATCTCTCGGTTCATGACGAGCCAGGTCTGATCCCGACCAGACAAAGGAAACATCAAAGTGAGTATCATCAAGGAATTGACGGAAGGGCTGGAAGGCAAGGTCCTGACCGATCCGGACCACCTGCATCGCTACTCTTCCGACGCCTCGCGGGCCACACCCAAGGGACTGCCGCTTGCTGTCCTGCTCGCGCGCACAACCCAGGACGTCGTGGCGGGCGTCCGGTGGGCAGCACGGAACCACCTCACTGTCTCAGTCCGGGGGGCGGGCACCGGGCTCGCCGGCGGCGCAGTTGCATACCCTGGCGGTCTGGTTATTTCCCTCGCCGACATGGACAACATCCTCGGCATTGATCCAGGAAACAGACTCGCCGAGGTCCAGGCCGGCGTCATCACCGCTGATGTTGACGCTGCCGCCGCCGAGTACGGGCTCATGTACGCGCCCGATCCCGCCAGCTTCCGCCAGTCGACGATCGGCGGGAACATTGCCACCAACGCCGGCGGGCTCCGATGCGTGAAGCACGGCGTGACCAGCGACAGCGTGGCCGAACTGGAAGTCGTGCTGGCTGACGGCGAAATTATCCGCACCGGCTCAAAGACTCGGAAGAACGTGGTCGGGTACGACCTGACCAGCCTGTTTGTCGGTTCGGAGGGAACGCTGGGCATCGTTACCTCGGCCACTGTCAGACTGAAACCCCGCCCTGCCGGGAAGGCTGTCACCTTTCGTGCGACATTTCCTACAGTTGCGGCCGCCGGCCGAGCAGTTGCAAGCATCATGAGCAGCCACATAGTCCCCGAGGTCATGGAACTGATGGACAGGGCCAGCGTGGAAATCGTCGAAAACTTCCACCCGACAGGGCTCTCGACAAACGGTGCCGCCATTCTTGTTGGCCAATTCATTTCACCCACATCGGAAGGGGATGCGGCCTTTGCTGCAAGGCTCTGCAAGAACGCAGGCGCCAGCGATGTCGAGCAGGCAGAGGGCGACGTGCTCCTTGAAGCACGCCGCGTATCCGGCAAGGCGCTCGACGCCAGGGGCCTGCGTGCCTCCTGCGACGTCGCCGTGCCCATCGCCCGTCTCGCCGAGATGTTCGATGCCCTGGAAATTATCAGCGCGAAGGAGAAAGTGGCCATCCCGACATTCGCCCACGCCGGCGATGGAAACCTCCACCCCTCGGTTGTCATAGCTGACGAATCGAACGAGGCCTACGCTGAAGCCGAACGGATTCTGGACCTCATCACCGATACGGCGCTTCGACTCGGCGGCACAATCAGCGGAGAGCACGGCGTTGGATCGCTCAAATTCGGATCCTTGACAAAGCAACTGGACCCCGCCACCCGCGCGGCGCACCTTCGGATCAAGAACGCTTTCGATCCGCAGGGAATACTCACCCCGGGCCGCGGCGTCTGAGCCAAGGGGCATAGGGCATAGGGCATAGGGCAAGGACAACCCTACGACACGGCAATTTATGTCGTAGCGCAGGGGATCACCGGAGAACCTCCAGCCTGGGCATGGCTGCATCAGCATCGTGGCTGCCCGGCCTGGAGGTTCTCAATGCGCAGCGGCCCGTACCACCGAAGGGGCGCGGGTTTCCGCGGAGTGGATTTCGAAGGCTGCCGCCGCGATCGCGAGGTCTTGCCAGGGCATACCTGTCGTCTTGAAGACGGCGGGGCGTCCTTCCTGAATACTCCGACGGCCGCAGACCAAGTCCGCGAGGGTGATGAGTTGATCGGGCCCAGTGATCGCTCCTGAGGCCATTGCTTGGATGATTTCCCCGGCCTCACGCTGGGAACTCTGAAGCGACTCGACGCAGATACTCGCCCGCGACATCAGCACATCATCGAGCTCCCGGCTTTCTGGTTCGTGCGAGCCCATCGAGACGACGACGGAAGTTTCCCTCACCAAGGAACCATCAAACAGAGGGTTGGCCGAAGCGGTACAGCAGATGATGATGTCTGCTTCCGAGACTTGGTCAGTGGTCGCGACTTCCGCCTCGATCCCTATCGCCGACGCGCGGGCTGCCAGGACTTGGGCCGCCGCCTGATTTCGCCCAACAATACCTGTTCCGGTCAGGGCAAAGACGCTGTTGAAGGCTTTGATGTGCTCCCAGGCCTGGGGTCCCGTCCCGAAGACGAGCAGCCGCTGCGGTTCCGATGAGGCCAGGTGCAATGCACCCAGAGCCGACACTGCAGGAGTCCGGAGATTCGTTAGTGCGCGTCCATCCAGAATTGCCAGGGGACGCTGATCGGGGCCACCAAAAAGAGCATAGATACCTTGGATGACCGGTAAACCGGAAGATGCGTTACCGGGACTGATCGTCAGCAGCTTTGTCCCCGTGTACTGTCCCGAGGTCGAAGGCATCTGCAGGAATTGACCCCCATCATAGGTGGCGAGCCGGTTCCTTAGTCCGTCGTTCTCGGGATCCAGCCCTCCCTCAAGGGTCTCTCGAAGCCTGGTGACGGCGGCGGGAACCGAAATGGCCTTGGCGATATCTGAACCACTCATAAACAGAGGGCCGGCCTGATTCATCTGAATCCTTTCTGGGTTGTCCAAGTTTCAGTGCGGGGGCAAAGAGGGCAGGACTGGTCGAATGATAATTGGTTGCTGGGTTCAGACCAGAACGTCAATGACGTCAGTGGCCTTCCGGGGAATCTGGCGCCGCACTTCCATTGCCTCACGTACGCGCCCTTGCGCCAACCTGTAGGCGGCTTCGTGCGATGTCAGCCCGGAGCGGGTGCTTTCTTCAAGAACGGCCGTGGTGTTGGCCCTGAGTTTCGTGGAGATCATCGTGAAGATATCCTCAGGATCCACAGCAAAAGGAGAATACCGTGCCGCCATGGAATGGGCTGCGGCAACAATTCCACCGGCATTGGCAATGAAATCGGGGACTACCGCAATGCCGCGTTCGTGAAGGATCCTGCGCGAGCTGGGCGATGTGGGCAAGTTCGCCCCTTCAATAATGAGCAACACGTTGGTTGATGCGGCTACGACATCATTGACAGTGTCTTCGCGGGCGGCGGGCACCAGAATGTCGGCGTCCACATTCAGCGCGGTATCTGATGGACGTACGGGCCCGTAACGGTGGACGCACGCATCTCCGGACTCGGCGCGGAGGCCGACCAGCTTGGCTATGTCAAGACCGTTGGCATCATGGACCGCCCCTTCCGCTGTTGAGACCGCCACAACGCTGGCCCCCAGCTCCACGAAGCGAACAGCTGCGGCTTGACCGACAGCGCCGAACCCTTGGATGGCTACACGCGCGCCCGCCAAGGAGAAGTTCCGGTTTTGGGCTGCCGCCTCCGCTGCTTCGGCTACGCCATACCCTGTCACACCGAGCTGATCATAGGGGAAACCCCCTAGCGCCCGAGGGAGGCCTGTGGACGCACCGCGGTCTCCCAGTTCGTCCCGGAAGATCGCCGCGTCCTCCTCGGATAAGCCCATGTCCAGCCCGAAAACGTACTCTGACGGGACCTCGTTGGAGAGGGCACGGGCGAAAGCCCGAAGGATTGCTTCCTTGTTGGGATCGTTGGGGTCTCCCAGGATGCCGGCCTTGGCCCCGCCGTGGAAGAGATCCACGGCCGCCCATTTCCACGTCATGGTTCGCGCCAGCCGGGCAACTTCCTGGACAGTGAGGCTGGGACTCATTCGAGTTCCACCTTTGCCTGTTCCCCGTGCAGTGTTGTCCAGAACCAAGACCCCGCGCATACCCGTTTTTCGATCAGAGACGACGACGATCTTTTCGGGTCCCCACTCATCCATCAGTCCAAATACACCGTCAGTCACTGTGCCATCCCTATGTCTTGAAGCATTAGCAGTTATGCCTCCAAGCTTGCAGCTCCCCTCAAGCCATTCACCAGAGCTTCAGGACCACAGTTGGTCATGCCGGACTAAGTAATGCTTGGGCTCGCATGACCGAGGAGACTAGGCCGTGGAAACCCTCGGTGTGCTGCCTGCCACCTCCCGGGCCGCTTGTTGCAATGCCGTGACGGCGCCTTGGACAGCGGGGTTGACGCTCGTGTGCGGATGGATCGCGAGGACACGCCTGCGCACATAAAGGTCCGAGACCGACGCCGTTGCAACCCCCTCCGTGTCCACATGCCCCAAGGCTGGAACCAGTGCGACGCCCAACCCGCTTCGCACGAATCCTCGTACGACGTCGTAATCGTTGCTTCGAAAGCTCACGTCCGGTTCGAATCCCGCAACTGCGCACGCACGGCGGAGAGAACGAGCTCCGGACGTTCTCTCCCCCGTCGAAATCCATGTTTCACTTTCCAGTTCCGCCAGTGAGATTTCCGTGTTCGCCAAGCGATGGCCCTCAGGCAGGAGCAGCACCAGATCCTCGAAGAGAAGCGTCGTTGAACTCAATGCTTTGGGCCAGGAATGAGGCACCAGGTCGTACTGGTAAACAAGCGCCAAGTCGAGATCGCGTTCCAGGACCAAGGGAACGAGCTTGTCCGGTTCGCCTTCGTCGAGTTCGATCTTGACCCTGGCCGGTGAACCAACGAAGAGCGACAAAGCCTGCGGCAGTATCTTCTGGCTGGCAGTTGGAAAGCTGCCGAGCCGAATGCGCCCTATGCTGCCTTCGGCCATCGACCTGACTTCGTCTTCAAAGATGCCATAGGCCGTCAAAACCTCTTGCGCCCTGACAGCCAGGAATTCGGCGGCCGGAGTCGGACGAATGCCGTGGGCATCGCGTTCGAACAGTGACATCCTGACCATTCGCTCCAAGGCAGACATTTGCTGGGACACAGCCGAAGAGGTGTAGCCGAGGCGCCGTGCGGCTTCGGCGAACGAACCGGTCCTTAGAACAACCATTAGCGTTCTCAGATGCGAAGGATTGAGCATGTGGTCAGCTAACCCCATGCCCCTTCCTGGCGCAAAGGAATGACGTTACCGCCGCAAACAAGAAAACCCCCGGAGTTCCGGGGGTTTCCATTGGTGGGCGATACTGGGTTCGAACCAGTGACCTCTTCGGTGTGAACGAAGCGCGCTACCACTGCGCCAATCGCCCGGGTTCATCGGTGCATCAACTGCCCGGTGCATATAGAAGACTAGCCCACCCTGCCGGGAATGCAAAACGGCTCCGACCCTGCAAACTACTGCAGTGGAATTACAGGCGTGAAACTCTCAAAAATCCCCGAACTTTCAGGGATCCAGCCCCCATCAAGCAGATATGAACGACGCCGATTTGGTGTTTGCTGCAACCTCCTATAGAGTTTTTACTCGTCGGAAAGCGACGGAATGCCTGAAGGGGCGGCCCGGAGCAAACCACACTGCGGACGTAGCTCAGCTGGTAGAGCACCACCTTGCCAAGGTGGATGTCGCGAGTTCGAATCTCGTCGTCCGCTCGCAAGGCACTGTCAGGCATGAATTCCCCGGAATCCTGCTTACACGGTGGGTTGGCCGAGAGGCGAGGCAGCGGCCTGCAAAGCCGTATACACGGGTTCGAATCCCGTACCCACCTCGGTGAAAACCATGCCTTCCAGCTTCTGCTGGATGCATGGGCGATTGGCGCAGCGGTAGCGCGCTTCCCTGACACGGAAGAGGTCACTGGTTCGATCCCAGTATCGCCCACCAAAACAAGGCAACTTGTTTGTTGTTGAGAGCCAGGTAGCAACCAGGCGAACAACATGTGCGGACGTAGCTCAGCTGGTAGAGCACCACCTTGCCAAGGTGGATGTCGCGAGTTCGAATCTCGTCGTCCGCTCTCCTTCTTCGAAGGACCCGGCAACGGGCGATTGGCGCAGCGGTAGCGCGCTTCCCTGACACGGAAGAGGTCACTGGTTCGATCCCAGTATCGCCCACCAAAACAAGGCAACTTGTTTGTTGTTGAGAGCCCGGTAGCAACCAGGCGAACAACATGTGCGGACGTAGCTCAGCTGGTAGAGCACCACCTTGCCAAGGTGGATGTCGCGAGTTCGAATCTCGTCGTCCGCTCCAAAGAAAAAGCAGCTCCCCCGGAGCTGCTTTTTTTGTGCCCAAACTCCGCCGAGCCGGAATTCATCAGCCGATGTAACCAATAAGGCTAAGAAAAAGTCGCTTTATCCAATGTGATTGGTCTCGCATAATGTACTGCGAACTCATCACCAATCACCCTTGGGAGTACCCATGATTCAACAGACCGCTTCCCAGTCTGTCCTGAGGCGAAAGCCGATCGACGACATCGAAGAAGAAAGCAAACACAGCGGGCTCTTCAAGAGCCTTGGCCTCTGGCAACTGACGGCCATCGGCGTCGGCGGAATCATCGGCGTCGGCATCTTTTCGCTGGCCGGACTCGTGGCCCACGGTGACGCCACCAACCCCGGCGTCGGCCCCGCAGTCCTGATCTCGTTCCTGGTCGCCGGCCTCGCATCGGGCGCGGCCGCACTTTCCTACGCCGAATTCGCCGGGATGATCCCCCGGGCTGGTTCGGCCTACACGTACGGGTACGTCGCACTCGGGGAAATCATCGGCTGGTTCATCGGATGGGACCTCCTGTTGGAGTACATCGCAATCGTCGCAGTGGTCGCCATCGGTATCTCCGGTTACTTTGATGCTTTCCTGTCCGGGATCGGAATACATATGCCGACGTGGATGACCTCCACCGCCGATGAAGGCAAGGGCGGCATCATCAACCTGCCCGCCATCCTCGTTTGCCTCCTGGTCACGTGGATCCTCAGCCGGGGAACCAAGGCGTTCGGACGGTTTGAACTGGTGGCGGTGGCCATCAAGGTGGTCCTGATCCTGTTCATCATTGGATTGGGCATCTTCTATATCAACACCGAGAACTTCAACCCGTTCATGCCCAGCGGGTTTGGTCCTGTCCTTGCCGGCGCGGCCACGGTCTTCTTCGCTGTGTTTGGCTACGACGCCATGAGTACAGCCGCCGAGGAAGCCAAAGACGGCAAGAAGCACATGCCCAAGGCAATCGTCCTGTCCCTCATCATCGCCATGCTGCTCTATGTTGCGGCCACCCTGGTACTGACAGGCATGCAGAACTATAAGGACATCGACCCCAAGGCCGGTTTTGCCTCGGCGTTTGCCGGCGTCGGCCTGCCCGTCATCGCCACCATCATCTCGGTGTTCGCCGTCCTCTCCATCCTCACCGTGATGCTGACGTTCCTTTTGGGCGTTACCCGGGTCTGGTTCTCCATGAGCCGGGACGGCCTGCTGCCAGGGTGGTTCGCAAAGACGGACAAGCATGGCACACCACAGCGCGTCACGTGGATCGCGGGTGCCGGTTCGGCCATCCTCGCCGGCGTCTTCCCCATCAAGGAAGTCGCAGACCTGACCAACATCGGTATCCTCGCCGCATTCGTGGTGGTCTGTGTCTCGGTCATTGTCTTCCGCTACACCAAACCCGACGCACCTCGGACCTTCCGCCTGCCGTTGATGCCGGTGGTACCCGCGTTCGGTGTCCTCGCCTCCGCGTTCCTGATGGCCCAACTGCATTGGCAGACGTGGCTCCGCTTCGGCGTCTGGCTGGTCATCGGCCTGCTGATCTACTTCCTCTATGGCCGGAAACACTCCTTGATGAACCCAGACAGCCCGCGCCACCTGGAGGCGGCTAAGCCCTAGGCGAAGTGGCCTGCAGGATCCTTGGCACCCTTGCTGACTGGTGTTAGGGTCAGTCCCGGAGGAGCGAACTGGCTCCGCGACGGAAAGGAGGTGCCCGTGGGATTAATTGACGACCTGAAGGGCAAGGCTCAGGGTCTCATTCAGGGCAACGAAGAAGCCATCCAGAATGGCATCGAAAAGGCCGGAGACTTCATCGACGAGAAGACCGGCGGCAAGTTCGCCGGACAGGTTGATGCCGTCCAGAACGCCGCTTCCGATTTCGTGGCCAAGACTGACGGTGAAGCCAACCAGGCTCCCGCAGCGGATGAGCCGAAGCAGCCGTAGCTGCCTGAGCCGCCATACCAGATACGTCAAGGGGGCACCGGTCCCGCCGAGAGGCGCCACCGGTGCCCTTGGCGTTTAACGAGCCCGCCCAGGCCCGGCCCTCAGGTAGTTTGGAGACTATGCCTTCGCCCTCTTCAGCTGTCCAACGCCCCACCAGCAAAGAGGGACTCGGTCCACCCGTTTCCGCCGGTATCGTGACGGCACTGGTCGGTTTCACTTCATCCTTCGCCGTTGTCCTGGCCGGCCTGCGGGCCGTGGGTGCCAACCAGTTGCAGGCGGCCAGCGGCCTGCTGGCGCTGACGCTGGCCTTTGGGCTCGGCATCCTCTGGCTGTCATGGCGGTCCAAACTCCCCATCACGCTGGCGTGGTCCACTCCGGGGGCCGCGCTGCTCGCCTCGGCAGGAATGGTCGACGGCGGCTGGCCGGCGGCCGTAGGCGCCTTCCTGATCGTCGGGGTACTCATCCTCCTGACAGGTTTGCTGCCGGTGCTGGGAAAGCTGATGGCCAGGATTCCCACCACCCTTGCGCAGGCCATGCTTGCCGGGGTCCTCCTCCCCTTGTGCCTTGCCCCGTTCAAATCACTCGGTTCCGCTCCCCTGCTGGTTGGCCCGGTGGCGCTGTGCTGGTTGCTCATGATGAAGTACGCCGCACGCTGGGCGGTCCCGGCTTCCCTGCTGGTGGCGCTGGGCGTCATTGGCATCCATCTTGGCGTGAACGGCGTCCAGCTTCCCCTCGATTCCCTGATGCCCCGGCTCGAATGGACGGCCCCGGCCTTCACCGTCGAAGCGGCCGTCGGAATCGCCCTGCCTCTGTTCATCGTCACCATGGCATCGCAAAACATTCCCGGCGTGGCGGTGCTGAAGTCGTTTGGATTCACCACCCCGTGGCGGTCGTCCATGGTGGTAACCGCTGCCGGGACCCTTGTGGGCGCGCCTTTTGGCGGCCATGCCATCAATCTTGCTGCCCTCAGTGCCGCCTTGGCAGCAGGAGAAGAAGCCGGCCGGGATCACGGCAGGCGGTGGATCGCCGCCTTTGTCTCCGGCTTGGCTTACCTGCTCCTGGCGGTGTTCTCGGCAGCCCTTGTAACGATCGTCGCCGCCGCACCGCCTGGCCTTCTGGAAGCCGTGGCCGGCCTTGCGCTGCTCGGCACATTGGCTTCATCCATCTCTTCGGCGCTGGCGGTTGCGGAAGACCGCATTCCGGCGTGCATCACGTTCCTTCTTGCTGCGTCCGGACTCAGCTTCGCGGGAATTGGGGCGGCCTTCTGGGCTCTGGCCGGTGGAATCCTCATCCGCTGGATCCTGAAGTCGCGGGAGCCCTTACATCAGCGATGAGGCCACCCAACGAAAAGACCGCTTGGGCATTGCCCAAGCGGTCCCATCATCAAAGTGCGTTCGTTGTTCCGGCTTGCGGAATCAAGCCGGCTCGTGATTCTGTCCCTCACGGGCCAATGCCGTCAGTCTTGAGACGGCCCGGAAGTACTTCTTCATGTAACCGCCGTTCATCATCTCGTCCGTGAAGAGCTTGTCGAACGGAACACCGCTGGCCAGGATCGGTACGTCCTTGTCATAGAGGCGGTCGGCAAGCACCACGAACCGCAAGGCTACGGCCTGCTCGGTAATTGTTTCCACATCCCGCCAGACCACAGCTTCCACGCCGGAAATCAACTGACGGTAGCGACTCGGGTGGACGCCTGCCAGGTGGTCCACCAGCGTGCGGAAATCGTCGACGGCCACGGTCCTGCCATCGAACTCCGCCTGCATGCGGTGTTTGAGTTCTTCGGTTTTGAGGGGCGCCGGGGCTGCGGGCAGACCCCGGTGCCTGAAGTCCTCGCCATCGATCCTCACGACGTCGAACTGGTCCGCGAGGACCTGGATTTCGCGTTGGAAGTCCACAGCCGCGAAGCGGCCTTCACCCAAGGAACCCGGCAGCGTGTTGGACGTCGCCGCCAGCTTGACACCGGCGTCGGCCAGTTCCCGCATGAGGCGGGACATGAGGACAGTATCGCCGGGATCGTCCAATTCGAACTCGTCAATGCAGACCAGTTTGTAGTTGCTGAGCGCCTCCACGGTCTTTCGGAAGGACAGCGCGCCCACCAGGTTGGTGTATTCAACAAAGGTGCCAAAGGCCTTCGGACCAGGGGACCTGTGCCACAGGGAGGCCAAAAGGTGGGTCTTGCCTACGCCGAAACCGCCATCGAGGTAGATTCCAGCCCTGGTGGCGGTTTTCTTGGCGAACAACTTCTTGAACAGCCCGCCATTGTCATCGGCGCCCACGCTGTCGGCAAACGCGGACAGCAACTTGACGGCGTTGGCCTGGCTGGGCTGGGAGGGGTCCGGACGGTAGCTGTCGAACGAGACCTCGCCGAAGCGCGGGGAGGGGTAGAACCCTTTGAGGAGTTCTTCCACTGAGACTGCCGGTGTACGGGCAGCCAATTGTTCGATCTGTACCACGGTGGTCCGTTCTTCAGGTTGTGGGTCCCCAGCAAGAATACCGGCATCGGGGGCTTCACGAACGGGCACGTGACCAAGGCCATGTTTCACCATATGAACAGCGGGGAAGCATTGGCTGCGGCCCGTGGTTACTGTTGGGAGCAAGCCCGGCAGGCTGGTGCAGCGCCTTCCCGTGCCTGGCTCCGTCCGTTGTCAGAAAGGCCACCACCATGTCCTACCCCGTTGAACAGAACGAAAAGTTCGCCGCCTACGCGAACCCCGAACGACTCGTATCCACCGAATGGCTCTCCGCAGCGCTGGCAGACGGCGCCCTCGCCGAGGGCAAGCTGGTGGTTGTTGAGTCCGATGAGGATGTCCTCCTGTACGAAACCGGCCACATCCCCGGCGCCGTCAAGATCGACTGGCACACCGACCTGAATGATGAGGTCACCCGCGACTACGTTGACGGCGCAGCCTTCGCGGCGTTGGTTGCCTCCAAGGGGATCTCCCGCGACAGCACCGTGGTCATCTACGGCGACAAGTCCAACTGGTGGGCCGCCTATGCCCTGTGGGTCTTCACGTTGTTCGGCCACGAAGACGTCCGCCTCCTCGATGGTGGCCGCGACAAGTGGATCGCCGAGGGCCGTGAACTCACCACCGATGTGCCCGCTCCGGCTGCCGGTTCCTACCCGGAAATCGAGCGCAACGACGCTCCCATCCGCGCCTTCAAGGAAGACGTCCTGGCTCACTTGGGCAACCCGCTGATCGACGTGCGCTCCCCCGAGGAGTACACGGGCCAGCGCACGCACATGCCTGCCTACCCCGAAGAGGGCGCCCTCCGCGGCGGCCACATCCCCACCGCCGCATCCGTGCCGTGGGCCAAGGCCGCTGCCGAAGACGGCACCTACCGGTCCCGCGAAGAACTCGAAGCCTTGTACCTCGGCGAAGCCGGGCTGCAGGCCGGCGACGACGTCGTGGCGTACTGCCGCATCGGTGAGCGCTCCAGCCACACGTGGTTCGCCCTGAAGTACCTGCTGGGCTTCGACTCCGTGCGCAACTACGACGGTTCCTGGACCGAATGGGGCAACGCCGTCCGCGTTCCGATCGTCAAGGGCGCCGAACGCGGCTCGGTTCCTGCGGCCTTGGTCCGTAACTAGCGCGTCATGCGGCGTCGCAGTGCGTAAGCTGGAAGTGATGAGTACCAACACTTTGCCCGCCGCGTTGGCGGAAATTGTCGATGACTTCCAGGCATTGTCCGAGCCTGAACGCCTGCAACTGCTGCTCGAGTTTTCCCGTGGGCTGCCGGAGCTGCCGGAGCGGCTGAATGACCATCCGGAATTGCTGGAGCAGGTTGTCGAATGCCAGTCCCCGCTCTTCCTGACCATCGAATCAGAGAAAAACGGGACCGACCCCGCCGGTGCCCGCGCCTACCGGTTGTTCTTCAAGGCTCCGCCGGAAGCACCCACCACCCGTGGGTTTGCCGGCGTTCTGCATGAAGGACTCGATGGCTTGACGGCACGGGAAATCCTGGCGGTTCCGGACGACATGCCGGAGCTGCTGGGATTGACCCGGGCCATCACTCCCCTGCGCATGCGCGGAATGACCGCCATGCTGGGGCGCATCAAGCGGAAAGTGGCAGCGGCCAGCAGGCTCGAACGCTAGCGCCATGGCCAAGAAAACGGCTTCACAGGGAACGCCGGCTACAGCAGCTTTGACTGCGGCCGGCGTTCCTTTCGTTGCGCATCCCTACGCCCATGACCCTTCGGCCGCCAGCTACGGACTGGAAGCCGCCGAGGTCCTGGGCATCGATGCCGCCAGGGTCTTCAAGACGCTCATGGTGGAGGTCGAGGGCAAACTCGCTGTAGGGATCGTTCCCGTGTCCGGCAGCTTGGACCTCAAGGCTGTGGCGGGCGCCCTCGGATCCAAGAAGGCCTCCATGGCCGACCCCAAGGCAGCCGAACGGCGCACTGGCTATGTCCTGGGCGGGATCTCCCCCTTGGGCCAACGCCAGCCCTCACCAACGGTCCTGGACGACTCGGCGTTCGCCTTTGAAACGATCTTCGTTTCAGGCGGTCGCCGGGGCCTGGACCTCGAATTGTCACCGGTCGACCTCGTTCGCCTGACCAAGGCCGTCACGGCGAAGATCGGCACTTCGAAGGACTGACGTCAGGCGCTCCGGACAGCAGGCGCGGGATTTCCCGGGTTGGTTCGGGGAGCCAGTTGCCGTTGCAGCCAGGACGTGACCAGGCGTTCCCACTTGCCTGGGTCGACGTTCCATTCCTTGGTATGGCGCGCACCGTGGAAGGGCTCGAACGTCACCATTTCCGGGTTCTTCTCCGCCAGGCTCGCGGACGGTTCAAACGGAACATAGTCATCATCCACGCTGTGGATCACCAGGGTGGGCGTCCGAAGCTCCACGGCCCTGGCTTCCCAATCCATGGCTTTGAGGTCCACCGGTGCGGCGAGGCCGGTCAGGCGCCGTCCCAGCGGATGGCTGAGCATCAGCTGTCCGTACCTGCCCACGTTGTAGGGAATCTTGTTCATTTCGGCGTGGTGGGCCATGACGTTGACCCAGTTGATGACCGGTGCGTCGAGCACCAGCGCCCGGATCAGGTGCCTGTGCTTTGCCAGGTCCGCTGTTTGCAGGCTGATGGCCCCGCCCATGGACCATCCGAAGAGAACCACTTCCTTGGCACCGTGTTCCAGGGCGTACTCGATAGCAGCTTCCACGTCACGCCATTCGGTTGATCCGAGGCCATACCTGCCGTCCAGGGCAGACGGCGCCAGACCATCGTTCCGGTAGGAAATCAGCAAGCTGTCCAGGCCCAACTCCTTGGCCGTCCGCACCGCCCGGAGTCCCTCAAGCCGGTTGGCGCCCCGGCCATGCACCATGATGGCCCAGACCGGTGCGGACACAGCTGCGTCCGCGCGGACCAGCCACGCCGGGGCCTTGCCGCCGTCGACCTCGATGTCCACGTCCTCGGCCGCCAGGCCTATCGCCGAGGGATCCGGGTAGACGGCACCGCTCCACCAACCGCGCCGGGCCCCGGAAAGGTCTCCGCTGTAGGTTTCCTCCACTTCGCGGAGCACCGTTTGCTCAGCCGGCGAGTAGGACACGATCCTGCCGATCCTTGCATGCCCCCTTCCACCGTCGAAGAAAAGGCTGAAGACGCCGTCGATCGTCGTATCGGGCGTGGCGGCGAGGATGACCTGCAGGCCGTCGTTGCCGCGGATGACGGCGAGGACCTCCTGGTCCTCGTTCCTGGCCGCGGGCGTAATGACGCGGCGTGCAAAATAGACCGCGAGCGCTGAAGAACCTGCCGCCACCAAGGCCGCGAGTGACCCGCCCGTGAGGATTCCCGCAATGCCCCATTTGGCGCGCAAGGAGAGTGTGGAGTCTGCAGCGTCACCCGCTGGCTTGTGCTTCGATGCCATGGCTCCATTCTCTCTACTCTGCCGGCTTGGTGCGCACACACCGCGTTCGGGACGGGCAGAATTGCTGGTCAAAAGCCTGCGGTGTGGAGTTCGACGGGTCTACGCTGTAGCCATGAGCGATCCCATCGTCATCCTGACAGAAGAGCCCCTCGGCCACGACGACCGTGCGAACATTGCCAAGCTGCTCGACGACGGCGACGCGCCGATCGTCGTCCTGGTTCCGGCCAATACGGAGCGGCACCTCCTGGTCGACTTCCTGGAGAACCTTTCGTTGCTTGATATCGCCAAGGCGTTCAAGGAACTGGGCGCGAAGTCGCCGGACCCGCAGGTTGAGCGGGCCGAGGCCACGGAGGCACTGGCAACTTCGTTGGCTGCCCTGGCGGGTCTGGGAAGCGGTGTCACCGGCGAGATTGTCGACGGCGGTGCCGTGGCCGGCCTGGTTGCCAAGGTGCGTTCGCTCGATGCCGCCCAAGCCGTGGTAGTCACCCGCCCGCATGCCATCGCCGACACTTTCCATACGGACTGGGCCAACAAGGCACAGGACCAATTGGGGCTCCCTGTGCTGCATCTGTATGCCGGCTCGGGATTTATCGGCGACTCCTGAGCGTTGCATAGGACATGACTTCATCTGAGAACACCAGCCCTACTGCCAACGTGCCCGTGGAGAAGTCCGATGCCCAGTGGCGTGACGAACTGACCCCTGACGAGTACCGGGTGCTCAGGCAGGCGGGAACCGAGCGTCCGTACACTGGCGAATACTGGGACACCCACACGAAGGGCGTCTATCAGTGCCGGGCGTGCGGCGCGCAACTCTTCACCAGCGGAGAGAAATTCGATTCGCATTGTGGCTGGCCGTCTTTCTGGGCGCCGCTGGCCGAGGGCACGGTCCGCTACCTTCATGACCGGACCTTGGGCATGGAGCGTATCGAAGTGCGCTGCGCGAACTGTGATTCCCATCTGGGCCACGTCTTTGAGGGCGAGGGCTACGACACCCCCACGGACCAGCGGTACTGCATCAATTCGATTTCGCTTCGCCTCGTGGAGTCGGACGATTCCTGATCGTCGTGGTGCGGGTTCCGGATCCGGATCCCGCACCGTTCAGCGGCTTCCGCTGGAGCTTGAGGGCCCCAGCCCCGGACTTTGCAAAAGAGCTTCTTATGCTTGACCCTGTTTTGAATTAGCGATGCTTCTCTCGTTGCTACGCTCGCCTCAGAAGCACTACCTACTTCGAAAGGGCTGAGTTCCATGACAATCATCGCCACCTCCACCCTTCCGCTTGTCACTGCCGACAACGCGGACTGGAAGGCGCTCAAGGCCGCTGCCACGGCCCTCCAGGCACATCAGGAACAGGACGGCTCCATCGCCGATCCGGCCACGCACGCAGACGCTGCAGGCCTGGTGGCCACCCTCTCCGAGGCCATCAACAACCTGGCACCCAGTTTCCCCCATGACGCCCGCTACCTGGAATTGCTCGTGGCAGACTTCGCCCGCTGGGTTGAGGGCGGCTTCGGCGTTCCGGACTTCCTGGATTCCCTCCAGGCCTTCCAACCGCAGCAACAGCGGATCGACGGCCTCCAGCACCTAGTGGTCTTCCCGATGTACACACAGAACGGAAGCACCAACCGTTTGGTTGAAGCTGTCCTGATCGAGGTCATCTGGCCGGAGTTCATTGGCGGCCTGGAAGCCGGCGAATACTCCAACAAGCTCTTCGTGCCGATCCGGTTCGTCGATTTCACCTCCGGCTACGACACCAACTCTGCTGTGTTGTTCCCTGAAACAGTCGCGGTCCGCGAAACGCCAAGGTTCACCTGGGGTGCCATTTTTGCCGACCGTGAGGCCGCGCGTTTCCGCCGCGTCCTCAAGGCAGCCGCCGCAACCACCTCGCTGGAGCTGCCGGAGGATGCCGCCCAACTCCTGGAGGACCAGGAGCTCACCCAGCGCACCTTCGTCATGTGGGACCTCATCCACGACCGCACGCACATGCGTGGCGACCTTCCCTTCGATCCCTTCATGATCAAGCAGCGGATGCCCTTCTTCCTCTACTCCCTCGAAGAGCTTCGGTGCGACCTGACGGCGTTCCGCGAAGCAGTCCGCATCGAGAAGGACGAGGAAGCAGACGCGGACGCCCGCAAGCACGCGAAGCTGGTGCAGTACGCCGTGATCTTCGACCGGATCTTCCGTTTTGCCATTACGGGCAGCCGGGTCAGGAACTACGACGGCCTGGGTGGGCAGTTGCTGTTTGCCTGGATGCACCAGCACCGCGTCCTCCACTGGACCGACAGCAAACTCAGCATCGACTGGGAGGAAGCTGCCGCCGTCGTGGTTGAACTGGGCGCGCGCATTGAGGACCTGTACTGGCGTTCCATCGACCGGCCAAAGGCGGCACACTGGATTGCCGCCTACCAGCTCATCTCCGAGACCGTTACGCCGCACCCCGCATCGGTATGGGCCAAGGGTCCTGACGCACTCCCCCTTGCGGGCCCTCCGCGGGCACTGACGGACCAGGTCCTCGACGACGAATTCCCGCTGTCCATGTTCTACGAAGCCTTGGAGAAGAAGATGCGCCCCGTGATCGAGTCCACCACCGGCATCACTGGCGCAATGGCGGCTTGATGCCACCACTGACTGTCCTTGTGACCGGCGGAAGCAGCGCCTCCGGCGTCGCCACGGCGCATGCGTTGGGGGCCGCCGGTCACAAGGTATTCACAGTCGGTTCCGACCCCGGCCGCATCCAGTCGACCGCCGACCAGCCCGCCGAACCCCTGAACGGCCAGCGGATCCTGCTGGCGAAATAGACTTGAAAGCGTGAATGAACAAGTGACGAGCACAACAGAAGCTATCCACTCTGAAGGCAGCACAACGGATAACGGCCGTCTGCACAACCCCTCGGTGCGCGGATTCGCGTCGGACAACTACTCCGGCGTCCACCCCGAGATCCTTGCTGCCCTTTCCGGCGCCAACGGCGGCCACCAGGTTTCCTATGGCGAGGATGTTTACACCGCCCGCCTCCAGGAGGTCATGGAACAGCAGTTCGGCCCCGGAATTGAATGCTTCCCGGTCTTCAACGGCACGGGCGCGAACGTGCTGTCCCTGCAATCACTGTTGCCCCGCTGGGGAGCAGTGGTTTGTGCCTCCACCGCCCACATCAACATGGACGAGAACGGGGCGCCGGAACGTATCGGCGGCATCAAGCTCCTCCACGTCCCCACCACCGACGGCAAGCTGACCCCGGAGCTCATCGACCGCGAGGCCTGGGGTTGGGGAGACGAACACCGCGCGCAGCCGCTGGCCGTCTCCATCACGCAGACCACGGAGCTCGGAACGTGCTACACACCGGAGGAAGTCCGTGCCATCGCCGACCACGCCCATTCCAAGGGCATGAAGCTGCACATGGACGGAGCACGGCTGGCGAATGCAGCGGCCCACCTGGGTGTGCCCCTGAGTGCATTTACCCGCGATGCCGGCGTCGACATCCTGTCCTTCGGCGGGACCAAGAACGGACTGCTGTTCGGTGAAGTAGTGGTTGCCTTGAACCCGGAAGCCGCACACGGCCTGAAGTTCCTGCGCAAAATGAACATGCAGCTGGCATCGAAGATGCGCTTCATCTCCGCGCAATTCATCGCCCTGCTGGAGGACGGCCTCTGGCTGCGCTCGGCCGGCCACGCCAATGCCATGGCATCGCGCTTGCGCGCCGCCATCGAGGACATCGACGGGGTTGTACCTACCCAGGCAACCCAGTCGAACGGGGTCTTCGCCATCCTGCCCGAGGGCGTTGCCGACCGGTTGCGTTCCTCGTTTGCGTTCTATGACTGGGACGCTGCCCGGCGCGAGGTCCGGTGGATGTGTTCCTTCGACACCACCGAAGAAGACATCGACGCGTTTGTTGCCGCCATCAAACGGGAGCTCGCCGCCGGATAATGCCGCATTCCGGGGCGGCGAGCCTGCACAGGATCGCCGCCCCGGGCGCATAACCTGCGATGGTGAACGCCCTCGCACAGGTTCCCTCGGATTTTCTCTTTGCCTTGGGAACGCTTCGAAAAGCACAGTGCCGCAGCGAATTGCGGCTGGACGAGATCCCTGCCCCTGCCCGGCTGGCGCCGTACGCGGTAGCCCTTGGCGCGGAAGTCTTCAGTCCTACCGCCGCCACCCGCCGCGTCCCTGTCCACGGACCAGCCGCCAAGGCCTTCATCGAAAACAACAGCGGAAGCCCTTCCGACGACGAAGACGACGAACTTGCCACAGGCCGGTTCATCCTGCTCCATGACCCTGAAGGCTCCGCGGTCTGGGAAGGCGAGTTCCGCATCGTCACCTACATCCGCGCCCAGATGGACGCCGAAATGGGCAACGACGCGATGCTCGGATCGGTCGCCTGGACCTGGCTGGTCGAAGCCCTGGAGAACCACGCCGCACCCTACCGGGCTGCCGGAGGAACTGCCACCCGGATCCTTTCGGAGAGCTTCGGCACCTTGGCCGAACGCCCGGACACCATCGACATAGAACTCCGGGCGTCCTGGACGCCGGCGAACTCCAATGTGCAAGCGCATCTGGAAGCGTGGTCTGACATGGTTTGTACTTTTGCCGGCCTTCCTCCGCTGCCACCAGGGGTGACTGGCCTGCCCAACAGGAGGCTCAATTGACCTCCCCGACGAACCCCGGCCCGGGCGTCGACGGCGCGTATCGGTAAGCTTAAGCAATCATGACCCCTGAAAACCTGGAAAAAACCACTGCCGGCGACCCGGTTGCTGATCCCACAACACACATCACGGTTGAAGGCTTCGACGGCCACGTACCTGTTGTCATTGAACTGGACACGCCCCGCGAAGGCGTGCCCCGCGTCATTGACACCCCGTCCGGCCTGGAGCGCTGCGCAGCCGCCATAGCCGCAGGTACCGGACCGGCCGGCGTCGACGCCGAACGCGCTTCCGGCTTCCGCTACGGCCAGCGGGCATTCCTTGTGCAGATCCGGCGCGAAGGCGCCGGAACCTGGCTGATCGACCCCGAACCGTTCGACAACCTGGAAATCGTCAACGATGCCCTCCGTGGCGTCGAGTGGATCCTGCACGCAGCCACCCAGGACCTCCCCTGCCTCTCCGAACTCGGCATGTGGCCGGACAAGCTCTTCGACACCGAACTCGCAGCCCGCCTCGCCGGCCTGCCCCGCGTTGGCCTGGCCGCCGTCATCGAGCAATTGCTCGGATTCGGCCTCGCCAAGGAACACTCCGCGGCGGACTGGTCCACCCGGCCACTCCCCGAGCCATGGTTGCGCTACGCGGCCCTGGACGTGGAGGTCCTCGCCGAACTCCGCGAAGAACTCATTGAGCTCCTGGAAGCCGACGGCAAACTCGACTTCGCAGAACAGGAGTTCGCTGGGATCCTCGCCGCAGGAATCGCGCCGCCCCGCGTAGATCCCTGGCGCAAGACCTCGGGACTCCACCAGATCCGCGACCGCCGGCAGTTGGCCGCAGTCAGGGAACTGTGGCTTGAAAGGGACCAGCTGGCGCGCAAGCGGGATGTTGCCCCTGGCCGCCTGATTCCCGATTCCGCCTTAGTCGCGGCGGCCAAGGCCCTTCCCACCACGGTTCCCCAGCTGCTGGCCACCAAAGGCTTCCATGGCAGGTCCGCGCAGCGCGAAGCGCCGAGGTGGTTGCGCTGCATCAGCGCGGCACGCGCACTGACCGAGCTGCCGCCGCTGCACCTGCCCACCAACGCTCCACCGCCGCCGCGCGTGTGGGTTGACCGCGATCCCGAAGCCGCAGCACGCCTGGCCACGGCAAGGCCCGCTTTGCAGGCGAAAGCTGACGAGCTCAAGCTGCCCGTTGAAAACCTGCTCACCCCTGACTATCTCCGCCGCGTCATGTGGCGGCCGCCGGCGGATGTCTCGCTCGAGGCAGTGTCCGCCGAATTGCGGGAGCTGGGTGCACGCGAATGGCAAATTGCCATCGCCGCGCCTATCCTGGCCGATGCCTGCCTCAACCCGCAGCCCCTTCCGCCCAAGGAGCCAAAGTCCAAGGACGCATCCTGACACCACCATCCAGGAGGCCCGCGTGAGAACCAAGGTGCGGATACAGGGGGCGTGCGGGTTTGGAGCGGTGGAT
>NZ_JBHVRN010000005.1:0-325922 GCF_042885775.1 Paenarthrobacter sp. NPDC058040 | reverse complement strand
ACCACCTCGCCCAAGCCCCCACCGGCCCCGAGAACCGCCCCACCGCGCAAATCCTCGCCTCCGGCGTGTCCGTCCCCTGGGCCCTCGAAGCCCAACGAATCCTCAACGAAGACTGGGGAGTCGCCGCCGAGGTCTGGTCCGTGACCTCCTGGAACGAACTCCGACGCGACGGACTCGCCGCCGACGAAGCAGCCTTCCTCAACCCCGGCCAAAACACACCCACCCCCTTCATCACACAACAACTCACCGGCCACCACGGACCCGTCATCGCCGTCACCGACTACATGAAAGCCATCCCCGACCAAATCCGCCAATACATCCCCAACGACTTCGCCTCCCTCGGAGCAGACGGCTTCGGCTTCTCCGACACCCGCCAAGCCGCACGCCGCTACTTCAAAAACGACACCCACTCCATCGTCACCAAAACCCTGCAACTCCTCGCCGCCAAGGGCGAAGTCGCAGGTGACGCGGTGGAGAAGGCCATCGAGAAGTACCGGCTCCTGGATGTCAACGCGGGCACCACCGGTGGCGCAGGCGGCGACGCCTAGCCCCACAAACCCGGCCCCAGGTCAATCAGGCAGCAACCGCGCGGCGGCTTTCACCGGAAGGTGGGGGCCGCCGTCGGGCTTTAACACATCGGTGCCACACCACCCCGGGAGGGCACCCCAGGCCCGGGCCAAGTTGTAGCCTTCGCACAAATGGAGCTTGCCCGGGATGCACCGTATGCTCATTCCATGGCAGAGCCGACCAAGACCCCAACCAAGCGCAAGGCAGCAACACCGGCGGTGTCGCCGGAAAAGGCCGAGACTCTGCGGCAACTCCGCGCCAACGTGGGGCAATTGTCCACCACCACCATGCGGCAGCTCGAGAAATCGCTCCCGTGGTACAGCCGGCTGAGCTCGGATGAGCGCTCTGCCCTGGGCCTCGTGGCCCAGAACGGCATTGCCGCTTTTGTGACGTGGTACGAGCGGCCCAGCTCCCCGTCATGGATCCTCACTGACGTTTTTGGAAACGCCCCTACTGAATTGACGCGATCCATCAGCTTGCAGAAGGCGTTGCAGTTGATCCGTATTGTGGTGGAGGTCGTAGAAGACCAGGTGCCGGTCATCGCGCCGGAGCCGGACCAGCCATCCCTTCGCGAAGCCGTGCTGCGGTACTCGCGTGAAGTCGCGTTTGCGGCAGCTGATGTCTATGCCCGTGCCGCGGAATCCCGCGGTTCCTGGGACACCCGGCTGGAGGCATTGATTGTGGACGCCATCCTTCGGGGTGAGAACACAGACGCCCTGCGATCCCGGATCGCCGCCCTCGGCTGGAAAGCGCAGGAACGCTTCACCGTGATGGTGGGAAATTCGCCGTCCGAACCCAGCGCCAGCTACGTCAGCGAACTCCGTCGCACGGCCGGACGTTTCGCCGAAGACGCACTGGTTGGTATCCAGGGCGACCGGCTGATCCTTATCCTCGGCGGGGTCCAGGACCGCGACACTGCCTACGTCAAACTCAGCGAACTGTTTGCTCCTGGAGCCGTGGTCTACGGGCCAGAGGCCGGTTCGCTGCTGGAAGCCAGCAGTTCTGCGCAGGCCGCCTTCGCGGGCCTCACGGCAGCCCGGGCCTGGCCCTCAGCACCGAGGCCCGTAGCCGCGGACGATCTCCTGCCCGAGCGCGTTGTTTCCGGTGACGACGCCGCCAGGCGCTCACTGATCAAGAACATCTACCGCCCGCTCCTGGCCGCTTCCAACGGTTTGGTGGAGACCCTCGGCACCTACTTGGAATTGGGTCATTCGCTCGAAGCCACGGCCCGCGAATTGTTCGTCCATGCCAACACTGTGCGCTACCGTTTGAAGCGTGTCTGCGACGTGACCGGTTGGGATCCGCTGCTTCCCAGGGAGGCTTTCGTCCTCCAAACTGCGCTGGTGGTGGGTCGTCTTTCGGCCCAACCGAAGACCGCGCCCGAGCGTCACGCTTCGCGTTCACAGAACTGAACCGTTGTAGACTTCCTACAAACTGACCCAGTGAGCTTGGTGTACCAAAACACCAGTGGATCACGTGGCAATTTGGAAAGCTGGATACGTGCTTGCAATCGTCTGCCCTGGACAGGGCTCCCAGACCCCTGGATTTTTGGCCCCTTGGCTGGAACTCCCCTCCGTAGAAGGCCAATTGGCCGCCCTGAGCGAGATCGCAGGCATCGACCTCAAGGCCCACGGAACTACCTCCGATGAAGACACCATCAAGGACACTGCAGTTGCCCAGCCGCTGATTGTGGCCGCAGGCCTCGTTGCGGCGAAGTCACTGTTCGATGTTGAACTGAACACCCTTCCCGTTGTGCTTGCCGGCCATTCCGTCGGTGAAATCACCGCGTCCGCGCTGGCAGGCGTCCTCACGGAAGACGAAGCCATGACCTTCGTCCGCGAACGGGCCAACAGCATGGCAGCCGCGGCCGCCGTTACACCCACCGGCATGAGCGCGGTGGTGGGCGGCGACCCCGCTGAGGTTCTCTCAGCAATTGAAGCCTCCGGCGCGACCCCGGCCAACGTCAACGGCGCCGGCCAGACCGTGGCGGCAGGTACGTTTGAGCAGCTCAAGTCGCTCGCCGACAATCCGCCGGCGAAGGCACGCGTCATTCCCTTGAAAGTCGCCGGCGCCTTCCACACCTCGCACATGGCCCCCGCGGTCAGTGCCTTGGAGGCCCTCAAGCCGTCGCTGTCGCCGCAGGACCCCACGGTTCCCCTGCTGTCCAACTACGACGGCAAGGAAGTCACGGCAGGTTCGGCCGCCGTCGAAAGCCTGATCGCCCAGGTCTCCCGCCCCGTCCGGTGGGATCTCTGCATGGAAAACCTTGTTGAACGCGGCGTGACCGGCGTGATCGAACTGGCCCCGGCCGGCACGCTTGCCGGACTCGCCAAGCGCGGCATGCCGGGAGTCAAGACCGTGGCTGTCAAGACTCCCGAGGACCTGTCCGCAGCCCTTGCGCTGTTTGCCGAACTGGAGGGAAACGCATGAGCACGCCCGTACTGAAGCAGGCACCGGTCCAGGAAAACACCCGGATCCTCGGCATCGGCGCCTACCGTCCCGATGTCATTGTCACCAACGACGACGTCTGCCAGTGGATCGATTCGTCCGACGAATGGATCCGGCAGCGGACGGGCATCGTCACGCGTCACCGCGCCGCCGAGGGCGTCAGCGTCATCGACATGGCCGAAGGTGCCGCCCGCGAAGCACTCGCGCAGGCGGGCATCGGAGCGTCCCAGCTGGGGGCCGTCATTGTCTCCACCGTCACCCACCCGTACGCCACGCCGTCGGCTGCCGCTGCACTCACCGATCGTTTAGGCGCGACGCCGGCACCCGCCTTTGACATCTCGGCTGCCTGTGCGGGTTACTGCTATGGGGTCGCCCAGGCCGACGCGCTGGTCCGCTCGGGCGCAGCGACGTACGTCTTGGTTGTTGGTGCGGAGAAACTGTCCGACGTCATCGACAACCACGAGCGCACCATTTCCTTCCTTCTGGGCGATGGCGCCGGCGCGGTCGTGATCGGCCCATCGGAGACCCCCGGCATTGGACCCTCCGTGTGGGGCTCCGACGGCAGCAAGTGGGACGCCATCGGAATGACCCACTCCCTGGAAGACGTCAAGAAGCTGGGCGAATCCGCCCGCCACTCGGACGAAACCGACGACCTCGCCATCATCTCGGCCACGCAGGATGTCTGGCCGACACTGCGCCAGGACGGCCAGACGGTCTTCCGCTGGGCAGTGTGGGAGATGGCCAAAGTTGCGCAGCAGGCACTGGATGCCGCGGGCATTGAAGCCGGCGACCTCGCCGCGTTCATTCCGCACCAGGCGAACATGCGCATCATCGACGAGATGGTCAAGAAGCTGAAGCTTCCGGAGACCGTCACGATCGGGCGGGACATTGCCCAGGCCGGCAATACGTCCGCTGCGTCGATTCCCTTGGCCACCCACCGCTTGCTCCAGGAGAACCCTGGGCTCAGTGGCGGCCTGGCTTTGCAGATCGGTTTCGGCGCCGGGTTGGTCTTTGGCGCCCAAGTGGTCGTTCTGCCGTAGTCCTGGACCGGCCCGGTGGCCTCCAGCCAACTGAATATGACTTGCAAACCCAAACCGTAACCGCGGTTTGACCCCCTTTCCGGCATCAGCCGGCAAAACAAGAAAAGGAGCCGATCATGGCTAGCAACGAAGAAATCCTGGCCGGCCTGGCTGAAATCGTCAACGAAGAGACCGGCCTGGCCACCGAAGCGGTCGAACTGGACAAGTCCTTCACCGAAGACCTGGACATCGACTCCATCTCCATGATGACCATCGTGGTCAACGCCGAAGAGAAGTTCGGCGTCCGTATCCCCGACGAAGAGGTCAAGAACCTCAAGACCGTCGGCGACGCCGTCAGCTTCATCGCAAACGCACAGGCCTAAGCCTGACACCAGCTGTGCCGGGCCAGGGTACGTGATCCTGGCCCGGCACAGCCGCACTACCGCCCAAAGATTTTTCAGCCGCCGCTGCACACACCTGCAGCCAGGACGGCTCATCCGACAGAGAGTGATCGCATGGCACGCAAAGTAGTCATAACCGGTCTGGGGGCCACCACTCCCATCGGCGGCGACGTTCCCACAATGTGGCAGAACGCGCTGAAAGGGGTCTCCGGCGCCCGCACGCTCGAGGACGAGTGGGTTTCCAAGTACGACCTCCCCGTCCACTTTGCTGCCAGGTGCTCAACGCCCGCCCTGGAAGTCCTGAGCCGCGTCGAAGCCAAGCGCATGGACCCTTCCACGCAGTTCGGCGTGATTGCCGCCCGCGAAGCGTGGGCTGACGCAGGAATCGACGACATTGACCACGACCGCCTGGCTGTCGCATTCGCCACGGGCATTGGCGGCGTCTGGACGCTCCTGGATGCCTGGGACACGCTGAAGGAAAAAGGACCCCGCCGGGTTCTGCCCATGACCGTTCCCATGCTGATGCCCAACGGCGTGGCGGCCGCAGTGAGCCTCGACCTTGGCGCACGTGCAGGCGCCCACACCCCCGTTTCCGCGTGCGCGTCCGGCACTGAGGCCCTCCACCTTGGCTTGGACCTGATCCGCTCGGGTAAGGCCGACGTCGTCATGTGCGGTGGTGCGGAAGCAGCCATCCACCCGATGCCCTTGGCTGCGTTCTCCTCCATGCAGGCGCTGTCCCGCCGGAATGACGCGCCCGAACGCGCGTCCCGTCCCTACGACATTGACCGCGACGGCTTCGTCATGGGCGAAGGCGCCGGCGCCCTGGTCCTGGAAGCCGAAGAGCACGCGATCGCCCGTGGAGCCCGTATCTACGCAGAACTCGCGGGCACCTCGGTCACGGCCGACGCTTACCACATCACTGCCCCGGACCCCGAAGGTCTCGGCGCTACCCGCGCCCTCAAGGCTGCCATGTTCGATGGCCGGATCCAGGCCGAAGACGTGGTCCACGTCAACGCCCACGCAACGTCGACTCCCGTTGGTGACAAGCCGGAGTACACCGCCCTGCGGGCGGCCTTGGGCACGCACGTAGACAACGTCGCCGTTTCGGCCACAAAGTCCCAGATGGGCCATTTGCTCGGTGCCTCCGGCGCCGTCGAGGCAGTCCTCACGGTACTGGCCGTTTACGAGCGCAAGGCACCGGTCACCATCAACCTGGAGAACCAGGATCCGGAAATCCCGCTCGACGTCGTGACGTCCGTGCGTGACCTGCCGGCCGGTGACATCGTTGCACTCAGCAACTCCTTCGGCTTCGGCGGCCACAACGCCGTCATTGCCGTGCGGAACGCCTAGCCGTAGAACGCACAAGCAGGGCCCCACCAATTCGGTGGGGCCCTGCTTTTTGCTATGGGGGCTTGGTGGTGTCCTGGCTAGCCCACTTGGTGCAGCCAGCGAACAGGGGCACCCTCGGCTGCATGGCGGAACGGCTCCAGTTCCTCGTCCCAAGCCTCGCCAAGCGCGAGCGAGAGTTCATGGTAAACCGCCGAGGGGTCGCCGGCACCGGACTCATAGGCGTAACGAATGCGGTCCTCCGTGACCATCACATTGCCATGCACATCCGTGACAGCGTGGAAGATGCCCAGCTCCGGCGTGTGCGACCAACGGGCTCCATCCACACCCTGGCTTGGTTCCTCGGTCACTTCGTAGCGCAAATGGGCCCACCCTCGAAGAGCAGACGCCAATTGAGCCCCGGTACCGGGCTTGCCGATCCACGACAACTCGGCACGGAACATTCCGGGCGCAGCCGGCTGCGGGGTCCACTCAAGATCGGTTCGCTTGTCTACGACCGATCCAATGGCCCACTCGACGTGCGGGCACAGCGCCGTTGGCGCCGAGTGCACGAACAGGACACCGCGGGTTGTTGCAACAGACATTCCATCCTCCATAGCTGTAGGTACGTCTTCCCCAACGACCTCTGCCGGATGTTGCTGTTGACCTTGCGATGAACGTTCAAGATCTCTTGCAGGCTATTTATTTATCTGAAGCCATTCCCGAATCGAGAATTGCTTTGGCTTGATTCTGGCACAGATTCAACCCTCAACCATAAATTGAAGGTTCCCCCGTGGTGCTTTCATTTTGCCGTACACATTCCTTTTCCGCCAGTGCAGATATGGCGCTTCCGCCATTGCCGGTATTTTGCCGTCATTCAAGCCCTCGGATGCGCCTGTTGATAACTCTTCCGCAGCCTGTCCACGGAGACGTGGGTGTAGATCTGGGTGGTGGCCAAGCTGCTGTGTCCCAGGATTTCCTGTACGGCCCGCAGGTCCGCACCGCCGTCGAGCAGATGGGTGGCGGCACTGTGGCGCAGTGCGTGGGGTCCTGTGGCCGACGTGTCACCCAGGGCATGCAGCAGATCCCCCACGACGCTCCTGACCTGGCGGGGATCCACCCGGTTCCCCCGTGCTCCCAGGAAGAGCGCCGGTCCGCTGCCCGGGGTTACCACGCTTGGCCGGCCACGGCGCAGCCAGTCGTCGAGTGCCACTGCGGCAGGGACTCCGAAGGGGACCGTCCGTTCCTTGTTGCCCTTGCCCAGGACCCTGAGGGTGCGCCGATCCGCGTCCACGTCATCTATGTCCAAGCCCACCAATTCACCTACGCGCACGCCTGTTGCGTAGAGAAGCTCCACCATGGCCCGGTTGCGTAGGGCCAGAGGGCCTCCGTGGGCAGCCGCCTCATCGAGCTCGCTGACCATCCTGGTGACTTGCTGCTGTTGCAGGACACCGGGCAATGTCTTGGCGCGCTTAGGGGCTTGGAGCCGCAGGGCAGGATCCTTGGGGATGAGTTCTTCCCGCAAGGCCCACTTGGTGAAGGACCGTGCCGTGGCGGCCCGCCTGGCCAGGGTTGACCGTGCCATCCCGGACTCACTTTGGGCACCGAGCCATCGCCTGAGAGTGCCCAGTTCCAACTGCGGCAGTTCCGTCACACCCTCCCGGGCAGCAAAGCCCAGAAGGCTTTCAACGTCGGACAGGTAAGCCCGCACTGTATGCGCGGAGCGTGCCCGCTCCGCGCGCAGATAGCGTTCGAAGCCACCCGCGGCCTGCATGAGAGCTCCTGGCAAGGTATTCCGGTCCACCCTTCAACTGTGCCAGATGGTGCGGCCCTGGTGGCGCAGGACATGGCCCTCGGCAGCCTGGTTCACGGGTTTCGGGTCCGCTTCCAGGCACCCCTCTCCGAACCCGCCAAGCCAAGAAGTGCCAGACGTCCCAAACCTGCCCTGACAGCTTCTGGACTGAGGCCCGCAACAACGGCGAGCTTTTCCACTGAGCTGCTTGAACGCACCGGCAGTGCGTCCAGGAGAATGAGGTCCTCGAGCGACAAGCCATCGTGGGGCTGGTTCGGCCCGTCCTTATCCACGGCCAGTTCCTCGCCGCTTCGGCCGGAAAGCTCGGCGATCTCGCCTACGTCGGTGACACAGACAGCGCCGCCGTCGCGCAGCAGTCGATGGCATCCTGCCGAATTGGCACTGTGGATGGAGCCCGGGACCGCTGCCACCACCCTGCCCAGGGTTTCCGCATGATGGGCGGTGTTCAGCGCTCCGGATCGCCAACGCGCTTCGACCACCACCGTAACCGCTGCCAATGCCGCGATAATTCGATTGCGCTGCAGGAACCGGTAACGGGTTGGAGCCGAACCCGGTGGCACCTCTGCCAACACGGCACCTTGATTAGCGACAGTCCTCAGGAGATCCTCGTTGCCCGCCGGGTAGAAGCGATCCACTCCCCCGGCCATGACGGCAATAGTGGGGATGGCCGCTGCCCCGCCATTCAGTGCTCCCCTGTGCGCATGGGCATCAATGCCGTACGCACCGCCCGAGACCACCGTAAAGCCCCGCTGCGCCAGGCTGTAGGCGAAGTCGCCTGTGACCGACCCGCCATAGCTGGTGCTGTCCCTCGATCCGACCAAGGCAATGGTCTGCCGTGCTGGGGCGAACGCCTCTTCCTGCCCCCGCCACCAAAGGCACAGGGGCTCCTGCAAACCGAGGTCGGCCAATTGCCCCGGCCACAGATCATCGCCAGGAACAAGCACCCGACCGCCAAGTCGTTTCATGGTCTCCAAGTCCCGCTCCGGTGCAAGGTCAGGGATTCTGGGCGCCCATCGCCGCAGGCTCGCATCCAAACCGGGCCATGCGGCCAGATTTCCATCCTGCGACAGCAAGGCCGTCACTTCCCGCTCAACCGCAGCGCCCGCAGTCAGCTCACCCGTCGCGATACCCAGGGCATCAAGGGCGCCTACGGAATGGACCAGGGCGAGACCCACCAAGTCCTGCGGTTCCATGAGGCGGGACAGTGCAGCCCTGGCGATCCGCTCCTTGTCCATCATTCCCAGTACACTCAATGCTTGCGTCCTTTCAGCAGATTGCCGTGATCACGTTGTTGAATTCGTTTGGCGGAGGCCCAAGGCCTGTCCGATATGGTCAGCCTGGGGTGTGTCGCTGTGTTCCAGGTCCGCGAGGGTCCAGGCGAGGCGCAGTACACGGTCGTAACCCCGTGCAGTCAGCAGGCCACGTTCGAGGGCGGTATCGAGGATCCGCGTTGTTCCCGCGCCCAGACGAAGGTCACCCCGCAGGATGCGCCCGGGAACCTGCGAGTTTGTTTCGAAGCCGAAGGACCGGAGGCGTTCGAGCTGGCGGTCCCTGGCCCCGGTGACACGGCGGGCCACCACGGCGGTGCTTTCCTCGCACCCTGCTTGCCCAAAATCGGCCAGCGAAACGCGGTCCACCTGCAACTGGATGTCCACCCGGTCCAGCAGGGGCCCGGACAGCCGGCCGAAGTAGCGTCGCCGCATCATCGCTGTACAGCTGCACTCCATTCCCTTGCCCGATGCCTTGCCGCACGGGCAAGGGTTGGCCGCCAGGACCAGCTGGAAGCGCGCAGGATAGGCAGCTGTGCCGGCTGATCGGTGGATCACGAGTTCTCCGCTTTCCAGCGGCTGGCGCAGGGCGTCCAGGACTCGGCGCTCGAACTCAGGAGCCTCATCCAGGAACAAAACGCCACGGTGGGCGCGGGACGCCGCTCCCGGCCGGGGAAGCCCGGAGCCTCCGCCTATGATGGCCGCCGCTGTGGCACTGTGATGCGGGCTCTCAAAGGGCGGCCTGCGGATCAGCCGGACCGCCGAAGATGGGATGGCGGCCAGCGAATGGATGGCTGTGACCTCCATGGACGCCGTGTCTGCCAAATCCGGAAGGAGCCCTGGCAGCCGTTCGGCCAGCATGGTCTTCCCCGCGCCGGGGGGACCCGTGAGCAGCATGTGGTGGCCACCTGCCGCGGCCACCTCCAGTGCGCGCCGGGCGTCCGCTTGCCCTGAGACGTCGCAGAGGTCCGCCACTGGCTCTTCAAGGAAGCCCTCGTCCTCCGCGGCTTCATCGGCGGCGGGATCGAAGTCCAAGGCGAGCTCCTTGGGATCCGCTCCAAAGTCATAGGCCAACCTTGCCAAGGTCTTGTAACCCCGAACGCTGGCACCTGGAACCAACTTCGCTTCGGCCACATTGGCTTCCGCAACAACAACCTCTGGATACCCGGCGTCGACGGCGGCCATCACGGCGGGAAGGATTCCACGGACGGGTCGAAGCCGGCCATCCAACCCCAGCTCCGCGATGAAGACCGTCCCGCTGATGGACCGGATGTCCTCCGCTGCCCGGAGAACAGCCATGGTGATGGCGAGGTCGAAGCCCGATCCCCGCTTCGGCAATGAGGCAGGGATCAGGTTGGCCGTGATCTTCCGCCTGCTGAGGGGAATTCCTGAGTTCTGCGCGGCGGAACGTATCCGTTCCTTGGCTTCGTTGAGGGAAGCGTCCGGCAGGCCAAGGATCACGAAGGCCGGCAGGGTCTGGCCGATGTCCGCCTCAACCTCAACGATGTAGCCGTTGAGGCCCACCAAAGCAACACCGTAACTGCGCCCGACTGCCATCAGCCGACGCCTTGGAGATGCTCAAGCTGCGGTTCACCGACGCCATCATGGATCACACCCACAACGTCGATCCGACGCCCCAGCAAATGCAGGCCGTGCTCGCGGCCCCATCTGGACGCCAGCCTCTGGAGCCGTGCGAGTTTATCCGGCCCTACGGCTTCAAAAGGATGGCCGTACGCCAGGCTGCGCCGCGTCTTTACTTCGGCGATGACCAGCGTGTCGCCGTCGCGCGCCACAATGTCGATCTCGCCCTCGGCACAACGCCAATTGCGATCGACGACCTGCATGCCCTGGCCTTCCAGGAATGCAGCCGCCAGTCCTTCGCCTTCCAGGCCAAGAATGTCTTTCGCCCGCATGGGCACCACCTCCGCTATCCAGCATTCCGGCTGGCAGGAGAAGGTGTCAGGGGCGTGTCACCCTATGTGGGTAACCCGGGCATCGCCGGGGTTGTGGAGGAGAAGTGGCCTAGTTGCCCAAGTCTCCCAAATCGCCGTCCTTGGGCAACGCAAGGTCCTCGTTCCGCGGGAGTTCCTCCACGTTGACGTCCTTGAACGTGATGACCCGGACGTTCTTCACGAAGCGCGCCGAGCGGTAGACGTCCCATACCCAGGCATCCTGGAGCGTGAGATCGAAGTAGACTTCCCCGTCGGCGCTCCGCGCCTGCAGGTCAACGTGGTTGGCGAGATAGAAGCGCCGCTCGGTTTCAACAACGTAGCTGAACAAGCCGACAACGTCCCGGTACTCGCGGTAGAGCTGGAGCTCCATGTCGGTTTCGTAGTTCTCAAGGTCTTCGGCGCTCATGGTTCCATCTTGCACCATCCGCAGGAAGCAGAGCGCCAGCGACCGTCACTACGGGCTGATCATGCGTTCATTCCCCGCCTGGACCCGTCAAGTGCCAGCTGGTCCGGTGGTAGGCGCTGGGCCCCTGGAGCCGGATGATCTCACGGTGCGCCGCTGTGGCGTACCCCTTGTTCTCGTTCCAACCGTAAGCGGGAAGCTCGGCGTGCAGGTCCACCATGATCCGGTCGCGTGCCACCTTGGCCAAGACGCTTGCGGCAGCCACACTGAGGCAGCTCATGTCAGCTTTGACGCGGGTATGGACGGGGGCCTCGCAGGCAGGCGATGCGGGGGCATCATCGAAGAGGGAAGCCTGGACCTCGGGGGAAAGCCAGTTGTGGCTGCCATCGAGCAGGACCACATCCGGAGTGACCCCTCCTGCGAGGATTTCGAACCAGGCGCGCGTGCCTGCCAGGCGAAGGGCCGCTATGATCCCGATCTGGTCGATTTCCTGTGCGGAAGCGTGCCCCACGGCACTGGCGACGGCCCACTCGCGAACCAGTGGTTCCAGGCGGTCCCGGTCGTCAGGCCTGAGCAGTTTACTGTCGCGGACTTCGGCCAGCGGACCGTGGTCCGCGAGATCCACCACCGTGATGCCCACACTGACCGGACCTGCCAACGCACCCCGGCCTACCTCGTCCACTCCGGCCAACAGGCGTGCGCCGGAGGCGAGGAAGGACCGCTCGACGTCGAGCGTGGGAAATACCGGCGCGGCCTTCTTAGTTGGCTTGACCTTAGCCTTGGCCACGCTGTTCTTCGTCCGGGTTGGGGCTGTTGCCATTACTTTCCTTGCGTGCCAGCGGGTACGTTCTTGAAGACGTCCGGATAGTTGTCCAGGACGGTCCAGTGGTTGACGGGCCATGCGATCACTGTCGCTTTGCCCTCAACGTCCTCGATGTTCACAAACCCACCGTTGATCTCCTGGTGGCTGCGGGAATCGGCAGAGTGGTTACGGTTATCGCCCATCACCCAGACCTTGCCCTCGGGGACCACAACGTCGAACTGTTCGGGCTTAGGCGTTTCGGCGGGATTGATGTAAGTCTCATCCAACGGCACGCCGTTGATGCTGAGCCGACCTCCGGCGTCGCAGCACGTCACATGGTCACCGGGGAGGCCAATAACGCGCTTCACGAGGTGTTGCTCGTTGTCGTCGGCCATCAGGCCCACGAACTCCAGGCTGTCCCCCACCCAGTCCATGGGCCCGGCAGGCTTCTTCTCAGTGGGCGTCAGCCAACCCTGCGTGTCCTTGAAGACCACCACATCGCCGTGCTGGAGGTCGAAAGGACCAGGAACCAGCAAGTTGATGAAGATTCGGTCATTGACGTCCAGGGTGCTCTCCATGGATTCGGAGGGGATGTAGAAAGCCCGGAACAGGAACGTTTTCAGCAGGAAGGACAGCACCAGGGCAATGGCCACCACGGTGACGATCTCCTTGAGCCACACGAGGAAGACGTTCGACCGGGGTTCAGCCTCATCCGCCGTAGCGTCGGACGTCCCGGCGTCGGACATGTCCGCGTCAGCCCCGCCGGCACTGGCCGTTCCGTCCAAGAGCCGCGCGTCGTCGTCGTGCCGCTCGGGATTCTCGGGAACTCTGTCCGGCATTTACTGTCCGTTCTTCGATGGGTCGGCCTGCTCGGAGCGAGGCATCTCTGCAAATCTATCAAGTGGCCAGATGATCTGGACCGGACGCCCCATGATCCGGTCCATGGGGACCATTCCCCCACCGGGCGCCCCGAGCAAGCCACGCGAATCCGCAGAGCGTGACCGGTGGTCGCCCATGAGCCAGAGACGTCCGGCCGGAACAACCACATCGAATTTTTGCTTGCTGGGTTCGTCGCCCGGGTAAACATAGGGTTCCGCAACTGCCTGACCGTTCACTGTGAGCGCCCCCGTTGCATCGCAGCATTGGACGTGGTCGCCTGGGAGTCCAATGACCCGCTTGACGTACGTTGTGTCGCTGCCCGTCAGGCCGAACCACTGCCCGGCAGCGTCCACTGCGTCAACAAGGGGTCCCTTTCCGCTGCTGAGCGAAGCGAAGGAACCGCGTCCATCGAAAACCACCACGTCCCCGCGGCGGATGGGCTCGGAGCCGAATGCCGTGCGTGAGACCAGGATTCTGTCACCGGTCTCCAGCAGCGGCTCCATGGACTCCGACGGAATGTAGTAGACGTCGATCCAGAGGGATCTGACCAGTCCGCTGATAGCCACTGCAAGTACCAGGGCAAGAACGACAAAACGCCAGCCCTGTTTCCGGGGCTGGCGTTCTGTTGAGTCCATGATTCGTATCCCTGTTGCGTTGCGGATTGCTCCGGAACCCCGGGCACGAATCCTGGACCCGTTGCGTAAGTTGGTGGACTTACTTGGCGAAGTCGCGCTTTTCCTTGATCTTCGCAGCCTTACCGCGCAGTGCACGCATGTAGTAGAGCTTGGCGCGACGGACGTCACCCTTGGTGACGACCTCGATCTTGTCGATGATCGGGGAGTGTACCGGGAAGGTACGCTCTACGCCGACACCGAAGGAAACCTTGCGCACGGTGAAGGTTTCGCGAACGCCGTCACCCTGGCGTCCCAGGACGAAGCCCTGGAATACCTGGACACGGGAGTTCTTGCCTTCGATGATGTTGACGTGAACCTTGAGGGTGTCGCCCGCGCGGAACTCCGGAACATCGTTGCGCAGCGAGGCTGCGTCTACGCTATCGAGGATATGCATTGATCCACTCCTGGTGAACGCCACAGGTCATCCACCTTGGGTCACGGCGAACAAGCCCGGAGCGCATTGGCCCGCGGAAATTTCCGCCGAAGATTCATCGGTGCCAGTCCCGCCACTGATTGGCGTCACTGGTTGTCCGGCTGTTGGCTAAGCTCCCCCTGTGGCAGGCGCCAGCCCAGCAGACACAAGGGTTAATTCTGCCACATGCTGCACCATCGGGCCAATCACGCGGCGGGATGTACGACGGCGGTCAGCGGCTTTCGTCGTTGGCTTCGTACCCACGGGTGCGGAGGCGGCCGTCAACGACGTCGTAACCCAAGTCCGCGAAGGCGTTCCGGTCGGCGCGGCTCAGCTTCGAAGCATCAAAATCCGCGAGAAGGTCGGGCCTCCGTTCGGCCGTGCGGCGGAATTGTTCGTGCCGGCGCCACTGCGCGATCTTGCCGTGGTTACCGCTCAGCAGGATCTCCGGAACATCGTGCTCACGCCAGGAGGAAGGCTTGGTGTAGACGGGGTACTCCAAGAGGCCGTCGGAATGGGATTCTTCGACCAGGGACTCGGGGTTTCCCACGACGCCAGGAAGCAGCCGGCCGATGGCTTCCACCATGGCCAATACGGCGACTTCGCCACCGTTGAGGACGTAGTCCCCCAAGCTGACGGGCCTGACGGCGAAATGGTCGCGGGACCAATCGATGACCCGCTCGTCAATGCCCTCGTAACGGCCGCATGCGAAGACCAACTGGTCTTCCTCGGCCAGCTCGTAGGCCAGTGCCTGGGTAAACCTCTCCCCCGCCGGCGAAGGCACGATCAGGACCGGCTTCTTGTCCGCCCCCGGCGAGGAAACCGATTCGAGCGCCTGGGCCCACGGCTCCGGTTTCATGACCATGCCCGCGCCACCGCCGTAGGGGGTGTCGTCCACGGTGCGGTGCCGGTCCGTGGTGAACGAGCGGAGATCGTGGACGTTCAGTTCCAGGATTCCGTCCTGGCGTGCCTTGCCAATGAGGGAGAGTTCCAACGGAGCCAGGTACTCCGGGAAGATGCTGACGACGTCGATCCTCATTCAGGGGACTCCCCCTTGGATTCAATGGCTGATTCGTCGTTGATCTCAAAGAGGCCTGCCGGCGGGGTGATGAGGATGTATCCCCCCTCGATGTTGACCTCCGGAACGATCTCGTCCACGAAGGGAATCAGGATCTCCTTGCCATCGTGGCCCTCAACCACCAGCAGGTCCTGTGCAGGCATGGTGTTCAGGGCCGCCACTTTGCCCACAACGTGCGTGCCTACGCGCGCCTGAAGGCCAACGAGTTCGTGCTCGTACCAGCCCTCTTCGCCGTCGTCGTCGAGGTCTTCCGTTTCGATGAAGAGCTTGGCGCCGCGGATGAGCTCTGCTGCGTTGCGGTCCGGGACTTCCTCGAAGCCAAGCAGGAGGATGTCTTTGTTCCAACGCGCGCTGCGGACAGTCAGCGGTCCGGAGGCGGCCGGCTCCACCCGGAATTCCGTGCCGGCAACGAAGCGTTCGGACGGAGCGTCGGTCAGCACCTGCACTGTGACCTCGCCTCGGATGCCATGGGGTTTGCCGATCCGTGCCACCTGGAGCTGCATTGGTTCCTCTGAATTCTGGTTTGGCCGCCGGCCGGATGGCCGCGGTACGTCGTTGTTCTTCTCAAGCAAGGGGTGTTCGATAAAGCAATCCGGCCCCTCCACCATATTCGGTGAAGGGGCCGGACTTAAGGCAAATGATGCTGAGCGCGCTACCGGCGACGGTCGGTGTCGACGACGTCGACCCTGACCTGATCGCCACCAGCCAAGGCTGCAACCACCGTGCGCAAGGCACGGGCGGTGCGTCCCTGGCGGCCGATTACCCGGCCGAGGTCCTCCTGGTGAACCCGCACTTCGAGGGATTCCCCGCGGCGGTTGTTCTTGGCACTGACCTTGACATCCTCAGGACTGTCAACGATCCCACGGACCAAGTGCTCGAGCGCTTCTGCCAGCAACTTACTCAGCCTCGGTGGTCTCTGCTTCAGCGGCTTCGGCGTCGTCCTTCTTGGCCTTCTTGGTGATGGCTTCCGGAATGATGACGGAACCCTTCTCCGGAGCCACGAAAGCTTCCTTCGGAGCCCTGGTCTTCAGGGTGCCTTCCTGGCCAGGCAGGCCCTTGAACTTCTGCCAGTCACCGGTGATCTTGAGGATCGCGGCAACCTGCTCGGTCGGCTGGGCGCCAACGGAAAGCCAGTACTGGGCACGCTCGGAAGCGACCTCGATGTATGACGGCTCTTCGGTGGGGTGGTACTTGCCGATTTCTTCGATGGCACGGCCATCGCGCTTGGCGCGGGCATCCATGACGACGATGCGGTAGTACGGTGCGCGCATCTTACCGAAGCGCTTAAGGCGAATCTTTACGGCCACTTTTGTGGTCACTCCTGTTTCTGAAACGGGGTTGAACCCGACGTTCTGCACCCGTGGGGCGGGCCATACTAGGGGGTTCGAAGGACAAGATACGTGCACGGAGAGAGGGGCCGCACCGATCGAGTACCTGTCCATTGTGCCAGATGGGCGGGACAATTACGACTTGACCGGAACAGGCGCGTGTGAAATTGACCACGGCGTCGCCGGACGGGAGGCCTCAGGACACGGACCACACGTAAAGGCCCGCCCGATCGGCGCTCTCCACGTCGGAGGCCAAGGCAGCAAGCTGTTGCACATAGCCCTTCGACTCAACGGCGCCAAAAGGCATGTCTTCCTGACCTGCCCACGCTGTGGCGACGTCGTCAAGAACGTTGCCTTCGCCCTCGTTTTCGTAGGTAAGGAGCTCGGCCAGCGCCCGGACCATGGCCTCCGGAACGCCCAGAAGGGCGTCGCTCGTCACATCCACGAGCGCCAGCTCATAATCAGCTCCCGCAGCGTGTACGGCTTGGCCCGCGAGATCGCCCAGTTGTTCGACCTCGTAGTCGGTAATGCCATCGATCCGGACGGCAGACCCGGCAACATCCGCGCCGCGGTCCAGGGCGGCTGCCCGCTTGAGTGCTTCGTCGTGGGTGGCTACAAAGATTTCGGCAAAGCCCATGGAAAGACTCTCATTCGTTCGCGCTGACAAGACACCGGAAGGCGACCTCGGGCCGCCCTCCAATACTGCCCAGCCTAGTGCAGCCGGCACCCGGCCGGCGCGACACGCCTTACCGGACAGCAACCCGCAACTGGTTGCGCCAGGGGTCCTCGAAGCGAAGTTCCTTGCCAGTGTGGTGGCTCTTCAATCCGGCCACTTTCAGGCGGTCGGCCAGGGCCTGGACATCACCATCGCCCGGGACCTCGATCAGCACTTCCCCCAGCCCAAGCGTGTCCCGGCGCGGTCCGGCACCGCGGCTGTTCCAGACGTTCATGGCCATGTGGTGGTGGTACCCGCCCGCGGAGACGAACAGGGCCTGGCCGTGCCAGCCCGCCGTCCGCTCGAAACCCAACGTGTCGACATAGAACTGCTGGGCGGTAGCCACGTCACCTACCTGCAGGTGGACATGCCCGACGCCGGCAACGGCCTGGGCCTGACCGGTCACCGCCGCTTCGCTCAAGTACTGCTGCAGATAGGCCTGTGGCGGCAACGCGACATTGTCCATGACCACGTTCTTGCCGTCCCACTTCCACACTTCGCGGGGCTTGTCGTAGTACAACTCGATTCCGTTGCCCTCGGGATCGGTGAAGTAGAACGCCTCACTGACCAGGTGGTCGGCACTGCCCACAAAAGCCCGGGGCTCGTATTGCGCGGCGGTGGCGATAGTGGCGGCAAGCGAGGGCTGATCGTCGAAAAGAATCGCGGTATGGAAGAGGCCGGCTTCGCCACGCCCCGGGATCTGCAGGCCCGCCGCGGGGGCAAGGTGGACCACCGGCTTGCCCAGGCGGCCCAGGTAGAGGCCGCCGTCCTGCTCGGCCACGATTTGAAGGCCCAGCGCGCGCTGGTAGTAGTCGCTCATGACCTTCATGTCGCCTACCTTGAGCATCACTGTGCCCATGGTGAGGTCGGCAGGCAGCAGGTCCTGGCTGGATGAAGTGGTCATGTGATGCTCCCGGTAGGTCAAGGTGGCCGCTTTTCGGCTCGTTCTACCTATCTAAATTACTTGAAGCTTCAATTTATTCCCAGCGGACGACGTTGCCCCTGAGGACCACGTGGCCCAGCTCGTGGACCGTGGCCAGCACCCGCCGGGGATCCGCACGGCAGAGCACGACGTCGGCACTCGCCCCTTCGCTGATGCCCTCGGCTCCCAGCCAGGCCCGGGCGCGCCAAGCGGCAGCGTCGAGGACCGCGGAAGGCGGCAGGCCGGCGTCGTGCAGTTCCTGCATCTCGTCGGCAATCCGCCCATGCTTGATGACACTGCCGGCATCGGTGCCCGCGTAGATGGAAACGCCTGCTTCGAAAGCCTCCAGGACCCGCTCGCGACGCCGTTCCCACAGGCTGGTCATGTGCTGGGCGTAGTCGGGAAATTTAGGCTTGGCCTGCGCGGCGATGTCTGGGAAAGTCGCGATGTTCACCAACGTGGGCACGATTGGCACCTGCTGTTCCACCAACCGGGGTATGTGCCGCGGCAAAAGCCCCGTCGCGTGCTCGATGCAGTCGATTCCGGAGTCGAGCATCTGGTCCACGGTTTCTTCCGCGAAGCAATGCGCGGTCACGCGGGCGCCCTCATCGTGGGCGGCAGCAATGGCGTCTTTGACCACGGCGGCGGGAAATGACGGCGAAAGGTCGCCGATCCCGCGGTCAATCCAGTCGCCCACGAGCTTGACCCAGCCGTCGCCGTCGCGGGCTTCCTTCCGCACCGTCTCCACCAACTCATCAGGCTCCACTTCATGGCCCAGGCCGCGCAGGTACCTCCGGCTCCGGGCAATGTGCCGCCCTGCGCGGACCAGCCGGGGCAAGTCCTCCCGCTGCTGGACCCAGCGCGTGTTGCTGGGCGAACCGGCGTCACGGATCAGCAGGGTTCCCGCGTTTCGGTCCGCTACCGCCTGGGCGAGGGTGGTCGGGTCGTCAACCGACCCGCCCGGACCAAGGCCGATGTGGCAGTGCGCATCCACGAAGCCCGGGAGCACCCATCCGTCGAGCACTTCATCCGGCACGGCTGCGGGACGTTCAAAGGTCAGCTTTCCGTCCACGGACCACAAACCCTGGCGTTCGTCATCGGCTGCCACCAGCACGGGACCACTGAATTCAATGATGTTGGCCATGGCAGAAGCCTAGCCGGGACCGCCGGCCGGCTCGCTTGTGACTGGGACCACCCGCCTGGCTGTGGTAGCTTCGTCTACGACCACACGGGAGCCCTTGCAGGGGCTGAGATCAGACTGACGCAGTCTGCGACCGTTGAACCTGTCCGGGTAATGCCGGCGAAGGAAGTGAGTAATCCTTGAGCACCACAGAATCACAGCACAGCCCTGCCCAAAACCAGTCCGGTTCCGCAGCAGGCACGGCGGAAACGGTGACCCAATCCCTGAAATCCCACTCGCTTGCCTGGCTGGAAGATCCCGGCCACGGCATCCGCGTGCCGGTGACTGAAATCGCGTTGGAACCCTCGCCCAACGGCCAGGCAAACCAGCCACTGCAGGTGTACCGCACGGCGGGCCCCGGAAGCGATCCAGTCGTAGGGCTGGAGCCCTTCCGCCAGGCGTGGATCGAGGCACGCGGTGACACAGAGGCGTACTCGGGCCGGGAACGGAACCTGCTGGACGATGGCAAGTCGGCCGTGCGGCGCGGAGCCGCCTCGGCTGAGTGGAAGGGTGCACAACCCGTGCCCCGCCGCGCCGTCGAAGGTAAAACCGTCACCCAGATGCATTACGCCAAGCAGGGCGTCGTGACGCCCGAAATGCGGTTCGTCGCCTTGCGGGAGAATTGCGACGTTGAGCTGGTCCGCAGCGAAGTCGCTGCAGGGCGGGCCATCATCCCCAACAACATCAACCACCCCGAGTCCGAGCCCATGATCATCGGCAAGGCCTTCCTGGTGAAGATCAACGCCAACATCGGCAACTCTGCCGTCACCAGTTCCATCGCCGAGGAAGTGGACAAACTCCAGTGGGCCACCCAGTGGGGCGCCGATACCGTCATGGACCTTTCCACGGGGGACGACATCCACACCACCCGCGAGTGGATCATCCGCAACTCCCCCGTCCCCATCGGCACGGTGCCGATCTACCAGGCGCTGGAAAAGGTCAATGGCGAGGCCAACAAGCTCACGTGGGAGATCTTCCGGGACACGGTGATCGAACAATGCGAGCAGGGCGTTGACTACATGACCATCCACGCAGGTGTCCTGCTGCGCTACGTTCCCCTCACCGCCAACCGGGTCACGGGCATTGTGTCCCGCGGCGGTTCCATCATGGCCGGATGGTGCCTTGCCCACCACCAAGAGAACTTCCTCTACACCCACTTCAATGAACTGTGCGAGATCTTCGCCAAGTACGATGTCGCTTTCTCGCTGGGTGACGGCCTCCGCCCCGGGGCCACGGCGGACGCCAACGACGCGGCGCAGTTCGCCGAACTGGATACCCTGGCCGAACTGACACAGCGGGCCTGGGAATACGACGTCCAGGTCATGGTTGAGGGACCGGGGCACATTCCCTTCCACCTGGTGCGGGAGAACGTGGAACGCCAGCAGGAATTGTGCAAGGGCGCCCCTTTCTACACCCTCGGGCCGCTCGTGACCGACGTTGCGCCAGGGTACGACCACATCACCTCGGCGATCGGTGCCACGGAGATTGCCCGCTACGGCACGGCCATGCTCTGCTACGTGACCCCCAAGGAACACCTGGGCCTGCCGAACAAGGACGACGTCAAGACCGGCGTGATCACTTACAAGATCGCAGCCCATGCCGCGGACCTTGCCAAAGGACACCCCGGCGCCAACGAGCGCGACGATGCCCTTTCCAAGGCACGCTTCGAGTTCAGGTGGCGGGACCAGTTCGCACTGTCCCTGGATCCGGTCACCGCGGAATCATTCCACGATGAGACACTTCCCGCCGAACCGGCCAAGACGGCACACTTCTGCTCCATGTGCGGACCCAAGTTCTGCTCGATGCGCATCAGCCAGGACATCCGCGATGAATACGGATCGGCCGAAGCCCAGGCCGCCATAGCCGGGATTTACAGCGGAATGCGCGAGAAGAGTGAGGAATTCCTCGCCGCCGGAGGCAAGGTCTATTTGCCGGAACTCCAGGTTCCCGCCGCCTCAGGACGCGCGAACTGACGAAGCCCTGCCGACCTCGGCGATGAAGCGTCGGATGATCCGGTCGCCATCCACCGAGTCCTGGGGCCGGTGCCCTCCAGCTGCCACGCGCCGGAGGGCACCGGTTTCCTGCAGGTAGGCGGCGATTTCCTCGTACAAAGGTTCCCAGCCGCCCGTCAAGACCAACGTGGGGACGCCCGGAACGATATGGAGCTGGGCCTCCCACGGTGGCGCCTGCAGCCTCAAGCGGCGGGCGGAGCGCTGCGCTTCCGGGGTGTCCAGCCCGCTGGCTTCGGCGGAGAAGGCGCGCCTGAAGTACTCGCGCTGGTAGTCGGAGTCGTTGAGCCGGCCGCGCACGTCGAAGAGAGGTTCCATCAGCGCGCGGTGGGCTGCCGTAGCGGGCAGCTCAGCCGTCAGGGACAAGCACGCAGGTTCAACGAGGACCAGCGAGTGCACCAGGTCCGGGCGGTCCACTGCTGCAAGCATCGCGGAAATGGCGCCTTGCTCGTGCGCCACCACGTGGCCTCCGCCGGCAGCGCCCAGCGAATCGAGCAGGATCGCGACATCGGCGGACACATCCGATTCCACCGGATCGGCAACGGGGTGGAAACCATGGCGCCGCAGGAACAGGGCGTCATAATCCAAAGCCATGCCATGTTGCTTTGGCCAGGCCGCAGCGCCGAAACTGCCCAGGCCGTGGACAAAAACTACGCGCTGCTTGTGCATTGGATCAGACTATTCCACGGCACCGACATCCCCGGAGGATGCGTGGATGGTTACTTGCCCAGGAACTTGTCGAAGCCCTTGGGCAGGTTCAACGAGGACGGATCGAAATCGGCAGCCCCCTGGCCGAAAGCAGCACCCTTCGGCGCTGAGGCGGCAGCCGCACGCTTCGCCTCGGCGTCGCGCAATTCCTGCGCTGCCTTGGCCGGGTTTCCGGAGCGGGCCTTCTTCTTCGGGGCGTTCTTGCCACCCTTGCGCCCTCCGCCCGGGCCACCGAGTCCCGGCATCCCGGGCATTCCCGGCATTCCGCCGCCCTGGGCAAGCTTCTTCATCATCTTCTGGGCTTGCGCAAAGCGCTCCAGGAGGCCATTGACCTCGGAGACGTGAACACCGGAACCTTTGGCGATACGGGCACGGCGCGAACCGTTGATGATCTTCGGGGCAACACGCTCGTGCGGGGTCATGGACCGCACGATTGCCTCGACGCGGTCGATTTCCTTCTCGTCGAAGTTCTCCAGCTGCTGCCGGATGTTCTGCGCACCGGGCATCATCATGAGCATCTTCTTCATGGAGCCCATGTTGCGGATCTGCTGCATCTGGGCCAGGAAGTCGTCCAGGGTGAAGTCTTCCTGGTCGGCGAACTTCTTCGCCATCCGGGCGGCTTCTTCCTTGTCCCAGGCCTTCTCGGCCTGTTCGATCAAGGTCAGGACGTCACCCATGTCCAGGATGCGCGAGGCCATCCGGTCCGGGTGGAAGAGTTCGAAGTCGTCGAGGCCTTCACCGGTGGAGGCGAACATGACCGGCTTGCCCGTCACGGACGCGACCGACAGCGCGGCACCGCCGCGGGCATCGCCGTCGAGCTTGGACAGCACGATGCCGGTGAAGTTAACGCCCTCGTCGAAGGCCATGGCCGTGTTGACGGCGTCCTGGCCGATCATGGCGTCAATGACGAAGAGGACTTCGTTGGGGATGATGGCCTGGCGGATCCGCTTGGCCTGGTCCATCATCTCCGCGTCGACGCCAAGGCGGCCGGCGGTGTCCACAATGACGACGTCGTGCAGCTTCTGGCGGGCTTCGGCCACACCGGCCTGCGCAACAGCCACGGGATCGCCTGCAGGGTGTTCGAGTTCGGACGTGGCACCGGGGTGCGGAGCGAAGACCGGCACGCCGGCGCGCTGGCCCACGACCTGGAGCTGCGTGACGGCGTTGGGGCGCTGGAGGTCGCACGCAACCAGCAGGGGGCTGTGGCCCTGGCCCTTGAGCCACTTGGACAGCTTGCCTGCGAGGGTGGTCTTGCCCGCGCCCTGGAGGCCGGCAAGCATGATGATGGTGGGGCCGTTCTTGGCCAGGCGGATGCGCCGCGTTTCGCCACCGAGGATCTCCACAAGTTCCTCGTTGACGATCTTGACGATCTGCTGGCTCGGGTTCAGCGCACCCGAAACCTCGGCGCCGAGGGCACGCTCCCGGATTCGGGAGGTGAATTCGCGGACCACCGGCACGGCAACATCCGCGTCCAGCAGGGCACGGCGAATCTCCCGGACTGTGGCGTCAACGTCGGCCTCAGAGAGACGCCCCTTGCCACGGAGGTTCTTGAAGGTTGCTGTCAACCGGTCAGAGAGTGAATTGAACACGCGCCGCGCACTTCTTTCGATGGTCTACGAATGGTGGCCAAGGCGGCACACCGGAGGGGACTCGACTATCTAGGGTATCAAGTCACGCTTCCAAGATGGCATGCTGGCACGGTGACCAACAAAACAACTGTGAAAACGTTGCTCATCCTCGGCGCGTCCGGGGACCTGACCGGGCGCTTGCTCCTTCCGGGCCTCGCCGGACTCCTTGCCAGCGGCCGCGCGTCGGGGCTGCGGCTGGTTGGCGCGGGATCGGATCCCTGGAGCGCGGAACAGTGGCGGCAGCGGGTGGATGGTGCCTTCGAGGCCGCATCCGCCAAGGCCGACCCCGCTGGACGGAAATCGCTGGCGGCGGTGGCAGCGTCCACCAGTTACCACCAACTGGACGTCACCGCCGACGGCCCGCTGGCGGACCTTCTGGGACAGTTGGACGGACCCGTAGCCATCTATTTCGCCCTGCCCCCGCACATCAGCCAGAAGGCCTGCGAGGTCCTTCGCCGCGGGCAACTGCCCGCGGGGACCCGCCTGGTGATGGAGAAGCCCTTCGGTTCCGGCGAAGAATCCGCCCGGGAACTCAACCGGACCCTGGCCACCCTGGTTCCCGAAGACCACATCCACCGTGTTGACCACTTCCTTGGCAAAGCCACGGTCCTCAACATCCTGGGCCTGCGCTTCGCCAACAGGTTTTTGGAGCCCGTATGGAACCGAAACCACATCGAGAAGGTGGAAATCGTCTTCGACGAGGACCTGGCCCTCGAAGGACGGGCACGTTACTACGACGGTGCCGGCGCCCTGCGCGACATGATCCAGAGCCACCTGCTGCATGTCCTGGCCTTGCTCGCCCTCGACGCTCCTGCGACCCTCCATGAGAGGGACCTGCGCGACGCCATTGCCACCGTGCTGCGGGCCAGCAACGTCAAGGCGCCCTATGCGAAAAGTACCCGCCGCGCCCGGTACAGCGCCGGAACCCTTGGAGAGCGGCACGTTCCTGACTACACGGCCGAGGAAGGCGTGGCCCCGGGCCGGAATACGGAAACGCTGGCGGAGGTGGAAATCAGCGTGGACAATTGGCGCTGGCAGGGTGTCCCGTTCATCCTCCGCTCCGGCAAGGCACTCGGCCGCAAGCGGAAGGAAGCCGTGATCACCTTCCGGCCCGTCCCCCACCTGCCCACGGGCTTCTCGGGCGTCGATTCACCGAACCAGCTCCGCATCGGGTTCGGGCCCGATGTCCTGGAACTCGATGTGGACGTCAACGGTCCCGGCGACGTCTTCAGCCTGGACCGGGCAAGCCTCGTAGCCGAACTCAATGCTCCGGACCTGCTGCCATATGGCGAAGTCCTGGAGGGGATCCTTTCAGGGGATCCGCTGTTGTCTGTCCGCGGGGACACCGCCGAAGACTGCTGGCGGATCGTGGAACCCGTCCTCCGGGCCTGGTCGCGCGGCACCGTTCCGCTGGAAGAGTACGACGCCGGCAGCGCGGGTCCGGCGGGCTGGTCCAGCAACGGTGAGGGCTAAGCAGGCCCTGCCTCCCGGCGTCGTCGGCTTCCGTCCCTGAACCGGTACGCGAAAGGGGCCGGATACCTGTGCGGTATCCGGCCCCTTGACGTTGCCTGGTCCTAGATCGCGGCGGCGCCGCGCTCACCGGTCCTGACGCGTACTGCTTCATAGACATCCACGGTCCAGACCTTGCCATCGCCGGCGCGGCCGGTGTTGGAGGAGGCGATGAGGACATCCAGGATGTCATCTGCCTGCTCGTCCGTGGCAAGGACCTCGATGCGGATCTTGGGCAGCAGGTCCACGTTGTACTCGGCTCCGCGGTACACCTCGGTGTACCCGCGCTGCCGGCCGTAGCCGCTTGCTGCACTGACCGTCAATCCTTGGACCCCGTAGGCTTCCAGGCCTTCCCGGACTGCTTCCAGCTTTTCCGGACGGACGATCGCGGTGATGAGTTTCATGCCTGGACACTCTCCTTGCCTGCGGCGGGGGTCTTGGATTCTGCAGCGACCTCGTTCTTGCCGGTCACCAGGTCATGCAGCGGCTGGAAGCTTCCACCGTGGCCGTTGACACCGAACTCGTAGGCCGTTTCTGCGTGGAGGCTGAGGTCCACGCCCACGTTCTCCTGCTCCGTGGAGACCCGGAAGCCCATGGTCTTGTGGATGGCGAGTGCGATGATCGCGGTCATCACGGCGGAGAACACAATCGCTACGCCGGCCGCTGCGAGCTGTGCCCACAGCTGGGCGAAGCCACCGCCGTAGAAGAGGCCACCGGCGGTGACGCCTTCGCTGGGAACTGCGATGAAGCCGAGAGCCACGGTACCGATGATGCCGGAGACGAGGTGGACGCCGACGACGTCCAGGGAGTCATCGAAGCCCCAGCGGAACTTGAGGCCAACTGCCAGGGCCGAAGCCACACCAGCGACGACACCCAGGCCAAGGGCACCGACCGGGCTCACGTCGGCACAGGCCGGGGTGATGGCGACGAGGCCTGCCACAACACCGGAGGCTGCACCCAGCGAGGTGGGGTGGCCGTCGCGGATACGCTCTGTGATGAGCCAGCCGATCATTGCGGCGGCGGGGGCTGCGAGGGTGTTGATCCAGATCAGGCCGCCCTGTTCCGCAGTTGCGGCAGCGCCACCGTTGAAGCCGAACCAGCCGAACCACAGGATGGCAGCGCCCAGCATGACGAACGGGATGTTGTGCGGGCGGTGGTTGGGATCCTTGCCGAAACCGCGGCGGTTGCCGATGATCAGGACCAGGACGAGTGCCGCCACACCGGCGTTGATGTGCACCACGGTGCCACCGGCGAAGTCGATCGCGTGGCCCAGGGCCTGGCCGATGACGCCCTCGGGACCGAAGAGGCCGCCGCCCCAGACCATGTAGGCCAGCGGGCAGTACACCAGGGTGACCCACACTGGGACAAAGAGGCTCCACGCACCGAACTTGGCGCGGTCTGCGATGGCGCCGCTGATGAGGGCCACCGTGATGATGGCGAAGGTTGCTGCGTAGCCGATCTTGATCAGCGCGTCGGGCGTCGAGCCGGCGCCCTCAAGGCCGAAAGTGGCGAACGGGTTGCCGACGATCTGCAGGAAGCCTTCGCCGGAGCTCATGGATGCCCCCCACAGCACCCATACGACGCCGACGATGCCGATGGAGATGAAGCTCATCATCATCATGTTCAGGGCTGCCTTGGCACGCGTCATGCCACCGTAGAAGAATGCCAAACCAGGTGTCATGAACAGCACGAGCGCCGCCGCCACCATGACCCATACGTGACCTGCGGTAAGTTCCATGGTGCACGTTCCTCTCTTGCTAGTACTGCGGTTCCAACCGCTGTCCTGACGCCTTTTGCGTCCTGCAATAGAGTTTTGTGCCGCAGTGTTTCACCTGCGCAGGAATTAGATTGCGGGCCGGTTACAACAACCTCCCCAACGTAAATGGTGCATCACCGCGCTGTTACGGATATGTTTCATGCGTCACACACCCCGAAAATGAAGGACCAGCATCACATGCCTCAGTCGCCGCGATCCGCAGAAAAGCCAGGGATCAGGCAGGACAGGGAACCGCTCCCCCGCGATATCAAGGTGATGCTCGCCGCGGCCTTCCTCATTGCGTTGGGCTTCGGCCTGGTAGCACCTGTGCTGCCGCAATTCGCCACCACGTTCGACGTCGGGGCAACGGCCGCCGCCGTGATCGTCAGTATCTTCGCGTTCATGCGTCTGGTCTTCGCTCCCGCCGGGGGCGCGCTGATAGGACGGTTCGGGGAACGGAACGTGTACGTCACGGGCCTGCTCATCGTCGCTGCGTCCACGGCCGCGTGCGCCTTCGCCCAGGATTATTGGCAGCTGTTGATCTTTCGCGGACTGGGCGGCGCAGGTTCGGTGATGTTCACCGTTGCCGCCATGGGCCTGCTCATCCGGCTCGCTCCGCCTGAACGCCGGGGCCGGGTTTCGGGAGCCTACGCTTCCGCGTTCCTGATCGGCAGTGTCTTGGGTCCGGTAGTGGGTGGACTGTTGGCCGGATTCGGGCTGCGGGTGCCGTTCCTGGCCTATGCGGGAGCGTTGCTGGTGGCGGCCCTCGTGGTCAGGACCATGCTCAGCGGCGCGGGGGCCGAGAGCCAGGAGGCCGGCCACGCTCCGGCCATGTCGCTGCGGGAAGCGCTGCACGACTCGGCCTACCGGGCGGCGGTCTTTTCGAGTTTCGGCAATGGCTGGGTGACCTTCGGCGTCCGCATGGCCACCATTCCGTTGTTTGCCACCGCGGTGCTCCAGTCCCGCCCGGAAACGGCCGCGTGGGCGCTTGCCGTCTTTGCTGTGGGGAATGCCCTCGCCCTGACGTTCTCAGGACGGCTCTCCGATGCCTGGGGCCGCAAGCCGTTGCTTGTTCCGGGGCTCGCCCTTACAGCCGTCGCCTCCGGGGTCATCGGCCTTACCACGGGGCTTCCTGCGTTCTTCGCTGCCTCGGCGGTCGCAGGCTTTGGCTCAGGACTCCTTGGTCCTGCCCAGCAGGCCGCCGTCGCCGACGTCATTGGCCGGGGGCGTTCCGGCGGGAAGGTGCTGGCCGTTTTCCAGATGGCCGCGGACACTGGCGCCATTATCGGCCCCGTCGTCGCCGGCCTCCTGGCTGACCAGCTTGGCTACGGTTGGGCGTTTGGAATAACAGGAGGAGTGCTTCTCCTCACGGCTGCAGCCTGGCTGCCTGCCCGTGAACCGTCGAAGCACTCCCCCGTTGTTGCCGAAGACTAGTTCAGCAGGGCGTCCACGAAGCCTTCGGCCTCGAAGGGCGCGAGGTCGTCCGGGCCTTCGCCCAAGCCGATCAGCTTGACCGGCACGCCCAGCGTCTTCTGGATGGCGACGACGATTCCGCCCTTGGCAGTACCGTCCAGCTTGGTCAGGACAATGCCTGTGATGTTGACCACTTCAGCGAAGACCCGCGCCTGGTTGAGGCCGTTCTGTCCCGTGGTGGCATCGAGGACCAAGAGGACCTCGTCCACTTCGGCCAGCTTCTCGATGACGCGCTTGACCTTGCCGAGCTCGTCCATCAGGCCGGTCTTGTTCTGCAGACGGCCCGCGGTGTCCACCATGACAACATCGACTTCCTGGTCGATGCCGGCTTTGACAGCCTCATAGGCAACCGACGCGGGATCGGCGCCGTCGATGTCCGACTTGACCGTGGGAACGCCTACACGCTGCCCCCACGTGGCCAACTGCTCCGCGGCTGCCGCGCGGAACGTATCTGCTGCACCGAGCAGCACGTCCTTGTCCTCGGCCACCAGCACGCGTGCCAGCTTGCCCACCGTGGTGGTCTTGCCGACGCCGTTGACGCCAACAACAAGCACGACGGCGGGACGGTCACTCTGGCGGGCGACGTTAAGGGAGCGGTCCATGGAAGGATCGACCAGCTTGATGAGTTCCTCGCGCAGCATCTCTTTGACGTGCTCGGGATCGCGCGTGCCCAGCACCTTGACGCGTTCACGGAGCGCGTCGACCAACTGCATGGTGGGTTCCGTGCCAAGGTCCGCCAGAAGCAGGGTTTCCTCTACCTCATCCCACACGTTCTCGTCGATCTTGTCGCCCGAAAGCAACGCCAGGAGGCCCTTGCCAAGGACGTTGTTCGACTTGACCAGGCGCGCGCGGAGGCGGGCGAGCCGGCCCTCGACTGGAGCCGGCGTTTCCACGGCAATGGTTTCCAGCCCGGCGGCGTCGTCAGGGACCACGGCCTCTTCGACGGATCCATCGAATTCGGGGGCGGGCGCCTTCACGGCGCCGGGACGGTCCTCATCCACCAAGGTTCCGCCGCCTGCGGCAGGCGACTGGACGGGATCGTTGGCGTCCCGCGTTCCAGGGTATTTCGCCCCGGACTTGCGCGCCTTCAGGAGTACCGGCACCAGTCCGCCGACCACGACGAGCGCAGCGACAATGGACAGAATTATGGGAAGGGAATCATTCACTCCCCTACCTTCTCACAAAGCTATGCCCCGTCACCGAGCCGCTGGCTGATGACCGTTGACACCCCGTCTCCGCGCATCGTCACGCCATAGAGGGCATCGGCGACTTCCATGGTGCGTTTCTGGTGCGTGATGACAATCAGCTGGCTGGACTCGCGCAGTTCCTCGAAGATGGTGATGAGCCTGCCGAGGTTGGTATCGTCCAGTGCGGCTTCAACCTCGTCCATGACATAGAACGGCGAAGGGCGTGCCTTGAAGATCGCCACCAGCAGGGCGACGGCCGTCAGGGAGCGTTCGCCGCCGGAGAGCAGGGACAGCCTCTTGATCTTCTTGCCCGCCGGCCGTGCTTCGACCTCGATGCCCGTGGTCAGCATGTCTTCCGGGTCCGTCAGCACCAGGCGTCCTTCACCGCCGGGAAACAGTCGGGCAAAGACGTGGTCGAACTGTGCCGAGGTATCCGCGAAGGCTGCGGCAAACACCTGCTGGACCCTGGCATCCACTTCCTTGATGATGTCCAGGAGGTCCTTGCGGCTGGACTTGAGGTCCTCAAGTTGGGAACTCAGGAATTGGTGGCGCTCCTCCAGCGCCGCGAACTCTTCCAGTGCCAACGGGTTGACCTTGCCCAAGGCCGCAAGCTCCCGCTCGGCCTTCTTGAGCCTTTTCTCCTGCTCGGCCCGGACAAACGGGGCCCCTTCGATAATGGCTTCCCCGTTTTCGTCCACCTGAGCACGGAGTTCGGCCCATTTGTCGGTGCTTGCCGCGGCGGGAACCGGGACTGGCTGGCCAGGCCCGTAGTCGGCAACGAGTTGCTCGGCGGACAGGCCGAGTTCTTCAATGGCCCGCGCCTCCAAGGCCTCGATCCGGAGGCGCTGCTGCGCCCGGGCAAGCTCGTCCTTGTGGACGGAATCGGTCAGCTCGGCCAGTTCCTTGGCGAGGGCCTCGTTTCCGGACCTGATCTTGATGAGTTCGGACTCCAAGTGCTCGCGGACCTGCTCTGCGATGTCCCGTTCCTGTCCGGCGAGGTCCACGGAAATGTCGATGAAGCGCAACGTGTGCTCAACGGCCGATGCAACGGCGGAGGCACGCTGGGCCTGGGCGCGGCGGCGTTGGGCCCGGCGGGCGGCCTCTTCGCGGGCACGCCGTTCCGTCGCGGCCGCACGTTCCAACGACGCAGCCCTGTTGCTGACCGCCCCCACCTGCTCCTCGGCCGTGCGCAGGGCCAGGCGGGCTTCCATTTCAAGGGCCCGGGCATGACGGGCCTGTGCCGCAAGTTCGTCGCGCTGGTCGGTGGACGGTTCCTCGTCGGGCGCTTCCTGCGCCGCGGCGAGCCGCTCCGCCGCAACTTCCAGGTCGAGCTGCGCCTCGGCAATGTTTGCTTCGGCCCTTGCCAGCGACGCCGCGAGCCTGTCGCTCTCACCCACAGCACTGCGCAGTACCGAATTCAGGTGCCCAAGCCGTTCAGCCACGGCGGCCAACCGGGCGTCCGACTCGTGTAGCCGTTCCAACGCGGCATCCGCCCGGTCCTGGGCTTCGGCGCGCCTGGATTCGGCGCCGGCCAGGGCGAACCGTCCCCGTTCCAAAGCCGAGACGACTCCCCGCAGCCGGCTATCGGCGTCGTCCACCGCTGCCTGGATCTCCAGCAGGGAGGGCGCCGCAGCCGAACCGCCATGGGCGGTTGCGCCGGTGAGGACGTCGCCGCCCAAGGTGACAGCCTTGAGCTCCGGATACCCTGCGATGAGGGCCTCCGCGGCTGCCAGGTCATCGACGACGGCGGTACCGGCCAGCAGCCGCACGGCACCCTGGGCATCGGGTTCAGTGAACTTGACGACGTCGACGGCCCAGCGGGCGCCGGGCGGCAGCCTGCCCTCCGCGATGCTGCCAGGAGCGTTGGAGGCGTCGGCCAAGAGCAGGACGGCCTTGCCGGCGTCGTCGTCCTTCAAAAGCCGCAAGGCGGCCAAGGCGCTGGATACGTCCCGGGCCACCACGGCGTCCGCTGCGTGGCCGAGTGCTGAAGAGATGGCGGCCTCGCAGCCTGGCTCGATGGCCAGCATCCCGGCCAGCGGACCAACGATTCCGGGAACGTCCCCCGCGAGCAGCCTTTCCGAGCCGTCCTTGCGGTTAAGCCCCAACTGGAGGGCATCGCGGCGAGCCGTCAGGGCATCCCGTTCGCGAAGTGCCTGGCGCTCAGCTGACTTCAGTTCCTCGATTTCGGTGACAACCGCCTCAAGGGTGTCACTGGCGTCCTCGTAGTCGGCATCAAGGCTTTCCTCGCCGTCCTCGACACCGGCAACCTGGTTTTCAAGGGCGGTGAACTCACTCTGGGCCAGGCGGCGGCGCTCCTCGCCGGCACCCAGCGACTCCCTGATCCGGCCCCGTTCCGCCTCTGCGGCCTCGGCCCGCGAGCGCGCTGCCGCCACTTGCCCGGCAAGCCTGGCGAGTCCTTCCCGACGGTCGGCGGCGGCCCTGAGCATGGCGGTGAGGCGTTTGTCCTCGGCAGCTGCGAGCGCCTCGGCGGCGTCCTTGGAAACCGTGGCCTCCAACAGGGCTGCCTGCTTGGCCAGGATGTCGTGCTCCAGCGCGGCTTGTTCTTCGCGCACCCGTGCCGCTTGGCGTTCCAGTTGCTCCGGATCCCGGCCGGTGTCGGTGGCAGCCTCCGACGAACCGAGGAGCCGGCGGCGCTCCGCGGCGATGGATCCCAGGGAGCGGAGCCGTTCCCGGCCGGCGGACAGTTGGTACCAATGGTCCCGGGCAGCGTTGAGCCGTGGCGTCGCCTGGGCAGCCTGTTGTTCCAGTGCGGCTTGGCTGCGCCGGCCGTGCTCAAGCTCGGTCTCGACAATGAGCCGGCGTTCCTTGAGGGCGGCCTCATCTGCGACGTCCTGTTCCAGGTTCGACGTCAACTGCACCAGATCGTCAGCAAGCAGGCGGGCGCGGGCGTCGCGGACATCGAACTGGACTGTCTGTGCACGGCGGGCGATTTCTGCCTGCTTGCCCAGGGGCGTGAGCTGTCTCCGGATCTCGGCCGTCAGGTCACCGAGCCTGGCAAGGTTGGCCTGCATGGCTTCCAGCTTGCGGACGGTTTTTTCCTTGCGGCGGCGGTGCTTGAGGATCCCCGCGGCTTCCTCGATGAATCCACGGCGGTCCTCGGGGGTGGCATGCAGGACGCGGTCCAACTGTCCTTGCCCCACAATGACGTGCATTTCACGGCCCAGGCCGGAATCTGAGAGCAGTTCCTGAATGTCCAACAGGCGGCAAGGTGCCCCATTGATGGCGTACTCGGACCCGCCGGTCCGGAAAAGGGTCCGGGAAATGGTCACTTCGCTGTACTCGATGGGCAGCGCGTTGTCCGCGTTGTCAATGGTCAACGAGACGTGGGCGCGCCCCAACGGCGGCCTGCCGGACGTCCCGGCAAAGATGACGTCCTCCATCTTGCCGCCCCGAAGCGTCTTGGCTCCCTGCTCCCCCATGACCCAGGCCAGGGCATCCACCACGTTGGACTTCCCGGAGCCGTTGGGACCCACCACTGCAGTGACGCCTGGCTCAAAGTCGAACGTCGTGGCCGACGCAAACGACTTGAATCCGCGGACAGTCAGACTTTTCAGATGCAAGGTGTTTCGGTTCTCCTGGAATCGCCCCGGGTGACGGTATCCCCTAAATCTACTGCCGTTTGCTTGAAATCCGCGGATCCGGGGCCGGAAAGCCTTGCGGCCGGCCCGCCACATCCTTACACTCCTGCCAAGGGTTACTTGGCGTTCGCGTTCCGGTGATCCGGTTTGGTCTGAGGGTCCAATCGGTCCAACCGGGTTCCGGTCTGTGGTTCGGAACGTGCGCACCGGTATGGCCCAGGAAGTTTTTCCAACTGAAGATCATGGTTTGACCCTGGCTGGGGAGCGGCAAGCAGGGAACGCGCTTTGTGTGCGTACCCGTCTTTGCAATAGGCGTACCCCCAGGAGTTCAGATGCCCGGTCCTTCAGCTTCCCGACCACAGAGGTTCTTCAAGGGCATTCTTGTGCCCTTGTTGCTCGCCATGTTCGCGTCATTGCTGCCGTTCACCGTCCCCGCGGCGGTGGCGGCAGATCCTTGCAACCCAGTGGTGAATCCGGTGGCCTGCGAGAATTCCAAACCCGGCAGCCCGCCGTCGGAATGGGACATCACGGGTGCGGGCGATGACACCATCCAGGGCTTTGCCACGGCCATCAGCGTCAACGCGGGCCAGCCCATCCAGTTCAAGGTGGACACTTCCGCGTCCAACTACACCATCGCCATCTACCGCACCGGCTGGTACGGAGGCAACGGCGCCCGCAAGGTCGCGGACGTCACGCCGTCGGCGTTCCGCCAGAACCAACCGGCGTGCCGCAGCGACGTGACCACCGAACTCTACGATTGCGGAACCTGGGCGGTTTCAGCCACGTGGCAAGTGCCTTCCACCGCGGTCTCCGGCGTCTACATCGCCTTGCTGACCCGGCCGGATACCGGTGGCCAAAGCCACATCATCTTCATTGTGCGCAACGACGGCAACCGCTCGGACGTGATCTTCCAAACGTCCGACACAACGTGGCAGGCGTACAACACTTACGGTGGGGCGGACTTCTACCAGGGCGCCGTCAACGGGCGGGCGTACAAGATCAGCTACAACCGGCCTTTTGCCACCAGGGAAGGCCCTGATGGCCGCGACTTCTACTTCGCCAACGAATACCCCATGGTCCGATTCCTGGAGCAGAACGGCTACAACGTCAGCTATATCAGCGGACTCGATACCGATACCAGGGGCGCGGAGCTCCTGAACCACAAGGTATTCCTCTCTGTGGGCCATGACGAGTACGTGTCCGGCAACCAGCGGGCAAACATCACCGCTGCCCGGGATGCCGGCGTGAACCTGCAGTTCCTTTCGGGCAACGAGATGTATTGGCGCACCCGGTTCGAGCCCTCAAGCGTGGACGGCACTGCCGGTCGGACGCTGACGAGCTATAAGGAAACGTGGTCCAACGACAAGATCGATCCGAGTCCGCAGTGGACCGGTACGTGGCGCGATCCGCGGTTTGCCTCCCAGGCCAACGGTGGCGGCCTGCCCGAAAACGGGCTGACCGGCACGTTGTACATGTCCAACTTTTCGGACCTGCCTGTGACGGTTTCGGCTGAGGAGGGCAAGACGAGACTGTGGCGGAACACGTCCCTGACATCGATGGCGGCCGGAACAAAGACGGCGCTGGCCGCGCACACCGTGGGCTATGAATCGGACGAGGACCTGGACAACGGGTTCAGGCCCGCGGGCCTGATCCGGCTGTCCACCACCACGGGAGCTGTTACCGAATACCTGCAGGACTTTGGGAACACGGTCAAGGCCGGCACGACTACGCACAACGTGACCTTGTACAAGGCCGCAAGCGGGGCGTTGGTCTTCGGTGCCGGCAGTGTCCAATGGACGTGGGGCCTGGACCAGGAACACGACGGCAACGGCGCTCCCGCCGACAGCCGGATGCGGCAGGCGCAGGTCAACCTCCTGGCCGACATGGGCGCGCAACCGGCGTCGCTTGCAGCCGGGCTCGTGGCGGCGACGGCGAGCGCAGACAAGACGGGGCCCACGGTGACCATCAACGCCCCGGCCAACAACGCGACCATCGCGCAAGGAGCCAGCGTGACCGTCAGCGGAACGGCGACGGACGTTGGCGGCGTGGTTGCCGGCGTCGAGGTTTCCACCGACGGCGGGGCATCCTGGCACCCGGCCAGCGGCAAGGCGAGCTGGACCTATACCTACATCCAAAAGGGCCTGGCAACAGCCACCGTGCAGGTCAGGGCGGTGGACGACAGCGCCAACATCGGGGCGGTTGCCACCCGTAACCTCACTTTGAACGGCCCCTACACCGTCTTTGGCCAAACGGTTCCGGCGACGGTTGACTCCGGCGACGGCGGCGCTTACGAAATGGGCATGCGGTTCACTCCGTCCGTGGACGGTTTCGTGACCGGCGTCCGCTTCTACAAGAGCACCGCCAACACCGGCACGCACACAGGGTCATTGTGGAACGCTGCCGGTGACCGGCTGGCCACTGCAACGTTCACCAACGAGACCACATCCGGCTGGCAGACTGTACTCTTCAGCACGCCGGTGCCCGTCGCGACCGGACAGAAGTACACAGCCTCGTACTGGGCTCCAAGGGGGCACTACGCCACCAAGGACTTCCAATGGGCCTACACCGGCTTCAATGACGCACCCATGAAGGTAGCCGGTGGCTTTGGCGCAGAACCTGCCGGCGTGTACAGCACCAGCCAGGGCTACCCAACGGCAAGCTTCAATGGCGGCAACTACTTTGTCGATGCGGTGTTCAGCACCACAGACACCTCGCCGCTGACGGTCTCGGGACAAACACCGATCCCGTCCTCATCGAGCGTCTCCGTATCCACCACCGTGAGCGGGGTCTTCTCCAAGCCCGTCACGGCGTCCACCGTGCAGTTGACGGTGCGCTCGTCCGCGGGCGCAGTGGCCGGCACCACAGCCTATGACTCCGTGGCACGCAAGGCCACGTTCACCCCGACGTCGCAATTGGCGTTCAGCACGCAGTACACCGTGACGCTCGCCGCCACTGATACCACCGGGGGGCAAGTGACCTCCGGAGGTACCTGGACCTTCACCACTGCGGCCACGATTCCGCCACCCGGTTCGTGCCCGTGCAGCCTCTACAACGACAGCGTGACGCCCGGCATTGCCCAGATCCAGGACGGCGTCCCGCTGGCCCTGGGCGTACGGTTCTCCAGTGTCTCGGCGGGTCAGGTAACCGGCATCCGGTTCTACAAGTCGGCCGGCAACACCGGAACGCACACAGGTACGCTCTACTCGGCGACCGGTACCCAACTGGCCACCGTTACGTTCGCCAATGAAAGCAGCGCGGGCTGGCAGACGGCAATGTTCAGCCAACCCGTCCAAATGGCGGCCAACACGGAGTACATCGCCGCCTACAAGTCGCCCACGGGAACGTACTCGGCAACGAGCAACGGCTTCGGCGCCGGCATGAGCGTAGGCCCGTTGCGGACCGTCTCCGACGCCGGAGCGTACTCGTACAGCCAGGACTTCCCGAATTCCCGCTCCACTGCGAGCTACCTGGTGGACGTCGTGGTGATGGTTTCGGCCCCTGCCTTCACGGTGGGCAGCCAGACGCCGCTCCCGAACGCCTCCAGCGTTCCACTCAACACGACAGTGAGCGCAGTCCTCTCCGAAGCGGCGTCCGGCGTGGCCTTGGGCCTGAAGACCTCCAGCGGCACGATAGTCGCGGGTACTTCGGCCTACGACACAGCAACCCGCAAGGTCACGTTCACGCCGACCAACCCACTGGCGGCCGGAACGGCGTATACGGCAACCGTCACGGCTACGGCCACTTCGGGAACCCCGATTTCAGGCAACACCTGGACGTTCACCACGGTGCCACCTCCGCGGACTCCGGGAGTGTGCCCCTGCACGCTGTACCAGGACACTGAAACGCCAACCACTGCGGAAGTGAACGACGGCGTGCCGCTCGCCTTGGGCGTCAGGTTCAGCAGCGATACCGCCGGCCAAATCACGGGCATCCGCTTCTTCAAGTCCAGTGGAAACACCGGGACCCACACCGGCTCGTTGTATACCCTGGCGGGACAACAGCTCGCCACGGTGACGTTCACCAACGAGTCCAGCACCGGTTGGCAGACGGCCACGTTCAGCCAACCGGTGAGCATCCAGGCCGACACCGAATACATCGCCGCGTACAAGACGCCTACAGGGAAGTACTCGTACTCCTCCGGCGGATTCGGTGATGGCTTCGCAAGCGGCCCGCTCCGGGTCGTGACGGACTCCGGCGCCTACTCGTACACCGGCGACTTCCCGAACACAGCCTCCACCGCAAGCTACCTGGTGGATGTGGTCTTCAACCAGCCGGCGCAGCCCCTGAGCGTCTCCTCCCAGGTCCCGGCCCCAGGGGCCACGGCGATTCCGACTGACGTCAAGCCATCCATCACGTTCTCGACGGCGGTCAACCCCGGTGTGACCTTCACCCTGACGGCGAACGGGTCCAACGTGGCCGGAACCGCGGCGCTGTCCGCCGACTCCAGGACGGTCACGTTCACTCCGGCCGCCGTCCTCCCGGCCAGCACCGTCATTACGGCCAACGTCTCCAACATCTCCAGCCCACAGGGGCAAACCTTGCCCCCAAGCAGCTGGCAGTTTACGACGGCGAGCGCAGCCGCGCAGCAGAGCACGATCTTCGGGTCGCTGGCACCCCAGGTAGCCGCCTCGACGGACACCAAGTCCGTGGAACTTGGAACGGCCTTCACAGTTTCGCAAACCGGAAACGTGACGGGAATCCGCTTCTATAAGGGCACAGGCAACACTGGTACCCACGTTGGCTCGCTGTGGAACTCGGCAGGTACGCGCCTGGCGCAGGTGACGTTCACCAACGAAACGGCGACCGGCTGGCAAACGGCCACCCTCTCCACTCCGGTGGCCCTGGCCACAGGACAGACCTACGTGGTGTCCTACCGGGCCCCCAACGGAAGGTATTCCTACACACAGGGATTCTTCAACACCACCTGGACCAGCGGGCCATTCACGGCTTCCGGCCCCAACAATGGCCTGTACCGGTACGGCACCGGTGGCGTGATGCCTGCGAACTCCTGGAACGCCACCAACTATTTCGTGGACGTCGTGTACTCCACGGGCGGCCAGGCGCAGGCTCAGGCACAAACGCAGTCGGCCACGCCGTCGCCCACTCCAACGCCAACGCCCACCGCGACTTCAACGGCAACAGCGTCGGCAACGCCGTCACCGAGCCCGTCGCCCACGTCAACGCAGTCGGGTGGCCTCCTCTGTGGCTTGTTGGGGCTCTGCTGACAGCCCGCTGACTGCCTGAAAGCTGCCGGCGCCCGGTCCTTCCTGAACTCCAGGACCGGGTGCCGGCATTATTCTGTGCACCGCGGAGCCGCGCATCCCTCCCTTGGAGTGAAGGCTTCCGACTGGTACGCGGCTGCGCTGTTTACCTGACTACGCTGGGCGACCACCCATGGGCAATGAACAGGCTTGGTTGCGCAGCAGGATCGGTGCCCAGCTTCCAGATGTTGCTGTCCCCATCGGTGGTTTCGTCGGCCAGGCCATAGAGGACCGTGGAGTTGTCCAGCCATTCGATCTGGTCATCCACGCTGCGTTTCTCGGACAAGACCGTTTCCTGGCCGGAAGCGATGTCCAGTATGGCCACCCGCCAATGGGCAGTGAGGGCGCCGCCGTCGTTCTTCTTATAGGCGATGCGGGTACCGTCCGGTGAGATGGACGGGCATTCCACCTTGTCGTGGACCGCGGTGAGGGTCCTGGCGGACAGGCTCCCCTTCACCAGCCAGATGCGTCCGGATGAGGCTGCCGTGGCGTAGAAAGCATCACTGTCGCCAGGGACGAAGGTCACGCCCCAGATGTTCCTGTCCGTGGTCAGCAGCCGTTCGCCGTTGACCATCAGGGCGAAGTCCTCCAGGTTGCCCAGGCTGGCGGAATCCCGGGTGATTTCGGTAGCCGTGGAAAATCCCGCGGTCGCATACGAGTGCCCGGTGACGAAGACCGTGGTGGCAATAAGTGAGCCATCCGGGCTTATCCGCGTGCGGCTGGGGATGCCCGTCAGTGGCCAGGAATGCTGCTGCTGCCAATCCTTGTTCAGCACATCGGCTTCAAAGGCGGTCACGAGGCCGCGGTTGGCCCGAAGGCAGACAACCTCCGAGGCGGTGCCGTAAACACGGTCACAGGCCCGCTCGCTGACGGCGCGCGTGCCACCCGGTTCGGCTGCGGAAACCGTTGCCGCGTTCCCGTACCCCTGTCCCGCCGCCGTGTTCCGGAAAAGCACGAACGGCACCTGCGGAAGCGGTTGGCCCGCCGTTACCCCCACGGACGGCGCAGCCGTGCGGCTCTGTTCGAATCGCTGGTAGGCCCCCACTGCGTAGATCCCGGCCGCGGCGAGGACCAGGGCAGTTACCGCCAGGAGGATGCCCCATCGGAGCCTTCCACCCGCCAGCGTCCCGCTCATGCGCGCCCCACGCGGGGGCGGGCTCCGGGAAGGATGAAGATGACGGCCACCACGGCACAGGCGAGGAGGACCCCGGCCAGCAGCACTGCCGTCGACGCCCCCACGGCATACCACAGCACGCCGAACCCGGCGGAGGCAGCCATCCTGGTCAGTGCCACGACGGTTTGCGCGGAAGCGATGCCGGTGGCGAGTTTGTCCTTTGGCGTCAGCTGGGCGGCCAAGGCGGCCAGGACGCCGTCCGTGGCGGCGTAGAAGCCACCGAGGAGGAGCAGGCAGCCGAGGGTGGCCCAGAGACCGCCGAAGGGTGCCGCCGCCAGGAGGTAGCACATCAGCAGGGCGACGTGCCCGGCAATGAAAACGGGGACCTTGCCCAGCCGGTCCGCCAGGCGGCCCAAGGGAACCGCCAGCGCGAGGAACGCCACGTTGGTGCCGACGAAAAGGAGCGGGAACCACTGGACCGCAAAGGAGTCCCGGTCCTGGAGCACAAGGTAGATGAACCCGTCACCGATGGTCACGAGGCCCAGCAGTCCGGCAGCGATCAGCAGGCGCCCGAGGCCAGGTTCCTTCAGGTGGCTCCACGAGAAAGCGAGGAGCCTGCGTTGCCCCTTGGCGGGTGCGTCCCTGGGCGGCGTGTCCTTGGACCCTCCTGCCCGGAGGTCCGGAACCACGAGGCCCAAGACTGTCACGCCAATCACGGCAAAGGCCAGCGACACCACGAAGACTGTACTGAAGCCGTTGGGAATGAGCAGGAGCACCAGGAACGCGATCAGGGGTCCGGCGGCTGCCCCGATGTTGTCCAGCATCCGGTGGATCCCGAAGGACCGGGCCAGGTGTTCGGGCTGTGCCGAAACCGTGATGAGCGCATCCCTTGGGGCAGTGCGGATGCCTTTGCCGATGCGGTCGCCCGTGACGATTGCTGCGATGGCCCAGAACCCGCCGGCAAACAGAAAGCCAATCCGGGCCAGCATGGACAGTCCGTAGCCTGCCAAGGCGATTCTCTTCGGGTGGCCGCTGCGGTCCGCTGCCCACCCCGCCGCGATGCGGACGATCGCACTGGCGCCCTGGTTAATCCCGTCGATGAACCCGAAGGCAATGGTTGACAGTCCAAGGAAGCCCGTTATGTACAGTGGCAGGATCGCCGTGACCGACTCTGATGAGACGTCGGTGACCATGCTGACGATGCCGAGCCAGATAATGATGGGCGACAAACGAAACGGCACCTCGTGGGATAGTGCCGTTTGGGTTCCTTCCGGCTGTACCTTCTTGTCGCGGCCGCGATCGGAGAGAGAAATGTACATGGTGCCTCCTAGTCCCCCGCCGAGTGGAGGCTGCCCAAAAGCTGGAACCGCGAATTGCCGGTACCGGTCACCGAGACGGATACCGTGACCGTGTCTGCTCCCCGAACAAACCTCGTTGCCACAGCGCCGTCGGACGCAGGTGCGTCTTCGGACCAAAAGCCATGCGGAACCAACTCGGCCCGGAAGGCGTCCAGGACAGCTTGCTGCGGTTTGCCCACGATCCCGTCCGCCGACAATTGCAGGACGTCACCCGAGGTGGAGATGCTGGTGGAACCGATGGTGGTGCCGGCAGGAAGGGACAGGATCTCGTTCGGCCACCCGTCCACCACCTTTCCGCTCGCCGCCCCGGCCGCCGGAAGGCTGCCCTTGAGGAGCGGCGCCGGCGACGATGGCTCAGGCAGGCCGGTGGGAGTGGCGGTCACCGGGGGAAGGACCTCAAGCGGCTTGGCGCTTGGCGAGGTGCCGCCGTCGGCGCCGCTGGCACCTTGGGAAGCGCCCGACGTCGGACTTCCGGAGGTTTGCTCGCCGGCGCTGGAGCCGCTGGGCTTGGCAGAAGCCGAAGCGCCCGCGCTTGGGGTCGGTCCCTGTGCCGTGTTGGCTGACGGCCGCACCGCCAACTGGTCCAGGACCAGGGCGATGACCGCGATCACAAGGGCCAGCCCGATGCCGGCAATCACCAACCGCCGGGCGTTCATGGCTTGCTCCCACTTGCCGCGCCACCCAGCAACTGGTGTGCCCTGGATTCGAGGCCGTCGTCAACGAAGTCGTAAATGAAGGATGCCAGCCAGATCACCACCGTTGCGGAGACCCAGCCGAAGAAGCTGTTGATGACAAACCCGTGGGAGAAGATGCCGGTCAGCAGCAGCACGGCCAATGTCGCCGCCAAACCCGCGAGGACGGTGGCGCCCTTGGTCATCAGCCAACCCGTCCCGCGATGGGGTGCCTGCCCGCGACGACGGAAGAGTCCCAGGATCAAGGGCTTCACCAGGATCGTGGCCGCCGTGAACACAATGACGGCCCAAAGAAACCCGGCCCCCAAACGGACCCCGGGTAAAACTGACGCCACCCACAAGGTGATGGCGTTGAAAACCAGTGCGATGGCGATTTTGACCGCCAAGCTTTTCATGGGGACAGTAAACCATTCACACCCCGAATCCGGAACAGTTTTTCCCCTGTGAACCTGCCTTTACCAGCGCCCGTTTCGAGGCCTCGGCTGGCACACCGGGCACGTGTAGGACGAGCGGTTCATGAACTGCTCCCGCTTGATGATGCCGGCCTCGCACCGGCGGCACATTTCGCCTTCGCGGCCATACGCGTTGAGGGACCGGGCAAAGTAGCCGGAGTCGCCGTTGACGTTGACGTACAGCGAATCGAAACTGGTTCCGCCGGCGTCGAGCGCAGCCTTCATGACATCCCGGGCAGCTTCAACCAGTCGCTCCGCGTCACCTCGCCGCAACTTGTCAGTGGGCCGGGCATAATGCATGCGCGCCCGCCAGAGGGCTTCATCGGCATAGATGTTGCCAATACCGGAAATCAGGGCCTGGTCCAGCAAGGCCCGCTTGATGCCCGTCTTCTTCGCTTTCACCTTGCGGTAGAAAGCGTCGAAGTCGAAGTGCGGATCCAGTGGGTCGCGGGCGATGTGCGAGGCTTCCTCGGCGATCTCCGGCAGCGGCGTTTCCCCGAGTCCACCGGGCCCGCCGTCGGATGTGGGGACGAGGCTCGTAACGAACAAGCCCCCAAAGATGCGCTGGTCAACAAAGCGCAATTGCTCAGGCATTCCATCCGACGCACTGAGTCGGATCCGGACCTTGAGGTGCTTTTCATCCGGTACATGGGGATCCTGCATCAACAGTTGTCCGCTCATGCCCAGGTGCGCCATGAGCGCAACTTTCGGAAGCGTGTGGTCTGCCCGGTCCATGGCCAGCGGCATCCACAGGAACTTGCCGCGGCGCACCACATCCAGGACGGTGGCATGTTCGAGGTTGCCGATAAAGTCTTCCGTGCCGAGCGCGTGCCGGCGGATGGAACGGGAATCCACGACGTCCACTCCGGTGATGGTGCGGCCCCGCACCCAACGGGCCAGGCCGCGGCGCACAACCTCTACCTCGGGAAGTTCCGGCATGGGTCAGGCAGTTGCCGGACCTGCGGGGGCCCGGCTACCGGCTTCCAGGTTGGGGGCATCCTGATCGGGCGTGTTCAGGGCGCGCCAGGCGTCAGCTGCGGCTTCCTGCTCGGCTTCCTTCTTGGAGTGGCCCGAGCCGCGACCGTAAGGGTTGCCGCCAATGATGAGGACGGCCTCGAAGGTACGGGCGTGGTCCGGCCCGGAGCCTTCCACGGCGTAGTGGATGGCGCCAAGCTGCCGGCTTGCCGTCAGCTCCTGGATGCTGGTCTTCCAGTCGGTACCAGCGCCGAGCGCCCCTGCGTCCTTGAGCAGCGGGCCCACGAGACGCATGACCAACTGCCGTGCCGTCTCCATGTCGTTGGAAAGATAGGTGGCGCCGATGAGGGCTTCCATGGTGTCCGCGAGGATGGACGCCTTGTTCTTGCCGTCGGTCAGTTTTTCGCCCTGTCCGAGGTAGATGAACTCCCCCACGCCCAAGGTCCGGCCAATACCGGCCAGCGCGCGCGTACTGACGACGGCGGAGCGCCTCTTGGCCAGTTCGCCTTCGGGGAGCTCGGGGTGCTCGCGGTACAAAGAATCCGTGACGGAGAATCCCAGGATGGAGTCGCCGAGGAACTCGAGGCGCTCGTTGGTGGGGATTCCACCGTTCTCGTACGCGTAGGAGCGATGTGTCAGAGCAAGACGAAGCGTCTCGGTGTCAATGAAGACACCGAGACGCTTCAGAAGCTCTTCAGTTGAAGACATCCTTTGTCAGCCTGTGCGGCAGATCAGGCGTCTGCGACCTTGCGGCCCTTGTATTCAAGGAACAGCGCGGTGCCGGCGGAGTCGGTGACGACCTTTGCCTGGTGCGGCAGGCTGTAGGTTACCTGACCGTTTTCGATGGTCTTGACCAGGGCGGGGGCAGTTGCCTTCCACTGGGCACGACGGGCGCGTGTGTTTGCGCGAGACATTTTCCGCTTGGGAACAGCCACGGCTATCTCATTTCTCTCATAGTCGAACAGTTACTAATCAGTTTGCCGGTCAGTCTTAGCCAGATCAGCTAGGGCAGCCCAGCGAGGGTCAACGACCTCGTGGTGGTGCCCCGGCTCGTCTTCCAGGCGCACTCCGCATTCGGAGCAAAGGCCCTGGCAGTCTTCCCGGCACACCGGCTGGAACGGCAGCATGGTGACTACTGCGTCCCGCAACACCGGCTCAAGATCGATCAGATCGTGCTCGACTCGACGTTGCTCTTCATCGTCTTCTTCATCAGAAAGCTCTACGCCTTCATAGAAGAAAAGCTCTTGCACATTGACCTCAAGGTCATACGCAAGGGGATCCAGGCATCGACCACATTCGCCGGTTACTCCAACGATCGCGGTTCCAGATACCAAAATTCCTTCGTGTACGGCCTCAAGCCGAAGATCCAGCTCGACATCCGAGCCTTTCTCCACGCCAATGAGTGCCACACCGAGATCACTCGGTGCAGGTACATGCTCCTTGAGCGTTCGCATGGTCCCGGGACTGCGTCCAAGATCCTTGACTACCAGCGCCAAGGGCGAACTTGCATCTCGCTTAATGAGAACTCCTGTAGAACATATGACCGACGTACCATCTTAGCCTGATCACGCTTGAGGACTCAAACCGGCGGCGCGCACGCCAAAGGGCGCGGGACTTCGGTGGGGAATCCTCCGGCAGGGGCTGCGAAGGCACGGATTACAGACTACCCGTTGCGCGGCTGTTCTGCTGAAGGCTCGCCCGCAAGGAGCCGCCTCAGCACGGACTTGGGAACGAAATCGGAGATGTCGCCACCGAGGGCGTTGATTTCCTTGATCAGCGTGGACGACAGGTGCACATAGTGGGCTTCGGCCGGGAGGAAAACGGTTTCGACGCCGGAAAGTTGCCGGTTCATGGTGGCCATGGGCAATTCGTAGTCGAAGTCCGATGACGAACGCAGGCCCTTCACGATGGCCGAGACGCCGCGGCGGCGGCAATACTCCGCCAAGAGTCCTTCACCCATAGGCTCCACGATGATTCCCCGCAACGAGGCGAGTGTCTCGCGGGCCATCTCCATCCGGTCCTCGAGGCTGAACCTGTACTTCTTGGCATAGTTGGTGGAAACAGCCACGATGACTTCGTCGAACAACCCGGCGGCGCGGGCGATCACTTCGAGATGGCCGTTGTGTATCGGGTCAAAGGATCCTGGGCATACCGCGCGTCTCATGAGTCGAACCTACCCCAAAGCTTCACCGGGATACCATGGCTGACATGTCACCGGCAGGAAGCAGCGCACCAGTCCATACCAGCACTCCATGGCAGAGGGCCGCGACGGGCGCCAACCTGCTCTCTGCCGAGGGGAATCTGGGTGTGACAATCTTCGAGGAAATGACCACCTTGGCCATGAAGACAGGCGCCATCAATCTGGGCCAAGGCTTCCCGGACGAGGATGGGCCGGCCGAGATGAAGGCCGCAGCCCAGGACGCCATCGCAGCGGGGGCCAACCAATATGCTCCCGGCAAGGGAATTCCGCAACTGCGCCAAGCCGTGGCGGAACACCAGCAGCGCTTCTACGGCCTCGCTCCGGACCCGGACACTGAGGTGGTCATCACCACCGGCGCCACCGAGGCCATCGCGGCCTCGCTGCTGGCGTTCGTCCAGCCCGGCGACGAGGTCCTGACCTTTGAGCCCTTCTACGACTCTTACGGCGCTATCATCGGCTTGAGCGGAGCCACCCACGTCACGGCTCCCCTGCTGGCGCCGGACTTCCTCCCGGACCTGGACGCCTTGGAAAAAGCGTTCAGCGACCGCACCAAGGTAGTGCTCCTTAACAACCCCCACAATCCCATGGGATCGGTCTTCCCCCGCGTTGTCCTGGCAAAGGTGGTGGAGCTTGCCGCGAAATACGACGCCATCATCGTGAGCGACGAAGTCTACGAACACCTCACGTTCGGCGTCGCACACATTCCGGTTGCTTCGCTGCCGGGCGCCGCGGAACGGACCATCACCATTTCCTCTGCCGGAAAGACGTTTTCCTTCACGGGATGGAAGATCGGCTGGCTCACCGGTCCCGCGGACCTGGTGGCTGCCACCCGTACGGTCAAGCAATTCCTGAGCTACAGCTCCGGAACACCGTTCCAGAGCGCGGTGGCAGTGGGGCTGGCCCTGTCAGACAGTTTCTACGCGGAGATCGCGCAGACGTTGCAACGTAAACGGGACATACTTGCCGAGGGACTCCGGGCCGCCGGCTTTGGGGTCCATATCCCGAACGGAACGTACTTCATCAACGTGGACACTGCACCCTTGGGAATCAGCGACTCCGTGGATCTGGCACGACGACTCCCGGATCTGGTGGGCGTCGCGGCCATTCCGGTTCCCGTTTTCTGCCATCCGGAAGGCGCGCACCGTACGCGGAGCCTCCTCCGTTTCGCATTTTGCAAGAAAACCGAAGTCCTCCAGGATGCGGCTTCACGACTCGCGACGCTGCGGGACCGGCTCTGAACCGCCCGGATCGCGGCCACGAAGCCTCGCGCTTCCTGCGTGCCGGCGGCGTCCACGCCACCATCGAGGCGGACACCCTTGTGCCGGGCAGCTACATCCTGAGTATCGGTGGCGCCGAGCAATCCCACGTAAACCTGGCCAACCCGTCGGACATCTTCTACGAGTACCTCCGAAGGATCGGCCACGTGGTGGATCTCGTGGCCCGGCCTGGAGCGCCCATCTCCGCCCTTCACCTTGGCGCGGGCGCCTTGACGCTTGCCCGCTACATCCAGGCCACCCGTCCGGGCTCCGGGCAGCATGCCGTGGAACTGGAACGCGAGTTGCTGGACTTCGTCCTCCACCAACTGCCGATGCCTGAAGGGACCCGGCTCGCGACGCATATCGCCGACGCGCGGGAAGCTTTGGGCGACTTGCCCGCGGAACTGCGGTTCGACGTCGTCATCCTGGATATCTTCTCCGGGCCCGAAGCTCCGGCCCATATCGCCCGCACGGAATTCTATGAAGAGGCCGCACAGCGCCTTCACCCGGACGGCGTGCTGATCGTGAACGTCGGCGACGAACCGGCGCTCACGCTGGTGCGCAGCCAAGTGAAAGCCATGCGGGAGGCCATGGGTGACGTTGCGGCCTTCGCCGAAAGGGGCATGTTCGATGGACGCTACCCGGGAAACATCATCCTGGTGGGCACGCAAACAAGCTGGCCCGCGGACTGGACCCACGAACTCCTGGCCCGCGGACCCCACCCGGCATCGGTGCTCACCGGAGTGGAGCTGGACAGGATCTCAGGCTAAGCCGGCTCGGCAAACCACAGCGTGGTCTCGCCGTATTTCTTGTCGGCGAAGCATTCAAGGGCGTCGGGCCATGTTGGTTCCGCGCTCCTGGATGACCGCTCCACCACAACCACGGCTCCTTGGTCCAAGTGGGGTGCAAGCTTGGCGAGCACAGCGTTCAAGGCCGGTTCTTCCAACGGATACGGCGGGTCCAGGAACACCAGGTCCCAGAACACGTCATCGCCGGCGCGTTCCAGGAAGGACTCCACCTTGGAGCGGTGGACGGACACTGTCTTGGCGCCAAGGACCTGGTTGACCATGTCCGCATTGCGCTGGCAGACATCGCTGGCCCTGCCATCGAATTCCACCAACTCGACGCTGCGCGCACCGCGGCTGGCGCCTTCGATTCCCAGTGATCCCGAGCCGGCGTAAAGGTCCAAAACCCGGGCATCGTCAATAACGGCCAACGACTCCAGCCGCGAGAAGAGGGCTTCCTTGACCCGGTCCGTTGTGGGCCTGGTTGCCGTACCCGGCACGCTGGAGAGCGGATTTCCTCCGGCGACGCCTGCAATGATCCGGCTCATGCCGCGACTCCGGTGTCCAGCTGGATGCTAACCGCGTTCAAGGAACGCCTCCTTTTCGGGGTTCAAGTACTCGTCGATGGCTGCGGCCAGCGCCGGTTGGCGGTACAGGGACGGGTCCCCGGAAACCAACGCCTGCGCGTCTGCACGGGCACGCGCAATGAGGTCCTCGTGTTCCAGGACGCGCAACAGTTTGAGCGTGGAGCGGCCACCTGACTGCGAAGCGCCCAGGATGTCCCCCTCGCGGCGCAGCTTCAGGTCTTCCTGGGACAACTCGAAGCCATCGGTGGTGGCGGCCACGGCATCCAGGCGGCGCCGGCTCGGGTGCCCGGGTTCCAAGGTGGTGACCAGGAGGCACGTTCCGGGCAACCCACCACGGCCAACGCGTCCGCGCAGCTGGTGAAGCTGCGAGATGCCGAAGCGATCGGCGTCGAGGATCACCATCAGTGTGGCGTTGTGGACATCGACGCCCACCTCGATCACGGTGGTGGAGACCAGCACTTTGGTCTCATTGGCGGCGAAGGACGCCATGGTCTCCGATTTCAACTGCGGATCCTGCCGCCCATGCAGCGGCGCCAGCGGCACTCCCGCCAGCGACGGCTCCTCCAGGAGGCTCTCGACGACGGCTGTCACCGAGGCGAGTTCGCGCGCCGGGCCCTCGCTGGACAGTTCAGCGTCCGTGGGTTCCTTTTCGCCGGGACTGAAGTCACCGTCGTCGTCCGAACCGATCTTCGGGCAGACCACGTAGACCTGGTGGCCGGCTTCGACTTCTTCCCGGGAGCGCTTCCAAATCCGGTCCACCCATCCGGGATTTTCCGCCAGGCCCACAACATGCGTGGAAATTGGAGCGCGGCCTGCGGGCAATTCGTCCAGGATGGACGTCTCAAGATCACCGAACACAGTCATGGCCACAGTACGGGGAATGGGCGTGGCCGTCATGACCAACAAGTGGGGTGGCCGCAGCGCTTTGGCCCGCAGGGCATCACGCTGTTCCACGCCGAAACGGTGCTGTTCATCCACGACGATCAAGCCGAGGTCCTGGAAGCTCGTCTTGTCACTCAGGAGGGCATGTGTTCCGATGACGATCCCTGCGTTGCCGGAGGCGGCGTCGAGCATCGCCTGTTTCCGTGCCGCGGTGGGCATGGAACCTGTAAGGAGCGTGACTTGTACCCCGTGCTGCCCGGACTCCCCTCCCAGCATCCCGGCGCCGCCGAACAGTGGATCGCGCGCCAGTGTCCCCAGGGTCCGTCGGATGGAATCAAAGTGCTGGGCGGCCAGCACCTCCGTGGGAGCCAACAGCGCTGCCTGGCCTCCAGCGTCCACTACCTGCAGCATAGCCCTGAGGGCCACGATGGTTTTCCCGGAGCCCACTTCGCCTTGCAGGAGCCGGTTCATGGGTGTGTCGCGGGCGAGCTCTTCGGAGAGCGTCTTGCCAACTGCCGACTGCCCGGCGGTCAGGGTGAAGGGCAGGTTCCGGTCGAACTCCGTGAGCAGCCCCCCGGCAACCGGACGGCGCGCTGTGGCCTGCTCGGCGGCCAATTGTGCCCGGCGCCGTGCCAGGGCCGTTTGCAGGACCAGCGCTTCCTGGTACCGGAAACGGCCCTGCGCCCGCTGCCAGTCCTTGGCGGTCTCCGGAGAGTGGATCAACCGGTAGGCGTCTGCGACACTCAGCAGGCCATCCCTGTCCACCACGGATTCGGGGAGCGGATCGGCCAAAGCATCGAGGTCAAGGGTCTCCAGCAATGCTTTGATGACCTTATGGATGGACCAACTGGTGAGCTTGGCTGTGGCCGGGTAGACCGGGATGGGCATGGCTGCCAGTTTCTCGGGATCAATGGAGTCCTCGGCGTCGGGGTCCTCGTCCAGCAGGAGGAAATCCGGATTGGTCAGGCCCAAGGAGCCGGCATACCGGGTGACCTTTCCCGAGAACATGGCCCGGCGGCCCTGCAGAAGCTCGGCTTTGGCCCGGAAACCGTTGAAGAAACTGACTTTCAGGGTACCGGAAGCGTGGCTGCCGGCTTGGTCCGTCACCACGACGTCGGTGATGGAACCACGGCGGGCACGCATCTGCCGGGTGCTGTTTGAGACAACCCGGGCAATCAGGGTGACTTCCTCATCCAGCGGGAGGTTGCTGATGGGAGTCAGTTCCCCACGGTTGAGGTACCTTCGCGGAAAGTAGTTCAGCAAGGCACCGGTGGTCCGCAGTCCCAGGTGTTTTTCAATGACCGCTGCAGAACGCTTTCCGATCCTGCGCTCGAGCGGCAGTTCCACTTCAGTCGTCATGCCCGCCCATTGCGTCGCGGGGCAGTGCCAGTTGGCTGACGGCAATGTCCGTGGGCTCTCCCAACGAACGGATCAGGGCGACGGCAGGCTCAGGATCGGGAACATGCACATGGACCCGCCACCGGTAGCTGGCCTCCACCGGGGAATCGTCGTCATCGTCGTCGTTTCGGGAGGCCCCACCCACCTGGCTCATGATCACGGAGTCGCCCATTTCGTCCAGGCGTTGGCGCAGGACGGCCGCGTTGAGTGGCGAGAGTTCAATGGTGCACATGACTTCCACGCCGTCGTCGGCCGGCATGTGTTCGTGGATGTGCGGGTCCTGCAGCTTATACCCGTGCAATCCGTCCAGGAGTTCGTCCTGCAACTCTTCCCCGAGCACGGCCGAGCGCAGGCAGTCGAGCACCAGGAGCATTCCAACGCCACCGGCATCCACCACGCGGGCCTCATGAAGCGGCGCAAGCTCATCTTCGGTGCGCACCACAGCCTGGAAGGCGGCTTCCACCGTGGCGTCCAGGGCCAGGCCCAGCGCGTGGTTGCTGTCGTCGCCGTTCTGCGTGGCATCGGCGGCCTGGGCAGCATGGGCGGCGGCCTCCAGCACGGAAAGCATGGTGCCGGAAACCGGCTCGCTCAACGCCGACCAAGCACGGATCTGGGCGCGGTTCAGTGCCGTGGCAAGAAGCGGGGCGCTCAACCTGGACTTGCCTGCCAGAGGCTCAGCCGCTGCACACAGGAAGACGGCAAAGAGCGTTCCCGAGTTGCCGCGGGCCTGTTCCATCGCAGCCTGCCCGGCACGGGCCAGCGCGGCTCCAACGTCGTTGCCGGTCTCCGCGCTCTCCGTCGCGTTTCCGCCCAGCGCGGCCACCGCTGCCCGGACCGTGAGGTACAGGTTGGTTCCGGTATCGCCGTCGGCTACAGGGAAAATATTGATCGCATTCAGGCGGTCGCTGTGGTTGCCAAGTACCACTTCCGCTTTGCTGAGCCAACGCTTCATGGCGTGCGCATTCGCTGCGATCTTAGTCTGCAAAGTGATCCCATCCCACGGTGTCAGCAGCTTGTCCGGCAATGCGGACGCCGTCGCCTTGTGACCCGGCAACCGCCTGGACTGAGCCTATCGCAGTGAAGCCGCCAGGTAACTGAATATCAGCTGGGAACGTGGCCAGCAATCCGTGGTCCTCGCCGCCGCCTACCACCCACGGCATGGGATCCTGGCCCAACAAGGCGGCAACAGGCTCCAAGGGAGCTGCGTAACCCTTCAAGGCCACGGGATCGAAGTCGAGGACCGCTTTGCTCGCAGCGGCGAGCCGACCGGCGTCGCGCATCAGGCCGTCCGAAATGTCCATCATGGCCGTGGCACCGGAACGGGCAGCCAGCGGTCCCGCGGCCAAGGGCGGAACCGGCCGGCACTGGCTGTCTGCAAGGGACCGCTGCTCCGGGGTCCATTCCGCGACGGGAACGTGGCTCTCAAGCAGCGCGAGCCCGGCGGCTGCCCGTCCCAAGGTACCGGCCACGGCCACGACGTCCCCGGCTTGGGCCCCCGAGCGCAGGACGGGTGCCAGCCCGCCCAGCGAACCCACGACGGCGACAGTCACCGCGATCTCCCGGCCGCGGCCAAGATCACCGCCGGAGACGGAGCAATCCGGAGCTCCGAGGGCCAGGATCGCGGCGGTGAGCCCGTCGGCAAAATCCTCAACCCAGGCCACCGGGGTGGCAGGCGGCATGGTGAGGCTGACCACCAGCGACGTGGCTTGGCCACCCATGGCGTTGATGTCGCTCAGGTTCTGCGCCGCCGCCTTCCAGCCGACGTCGAAGCCCGTGGTCCGGTAGCCGCTGTTCCACTCGAGGCGGAAATCCTGGTCCTGGGTCTGGGTGTCGATGGAGATCAGGGTACGGCCATCCGGAGCGGCCACCATGGCGGCGTCGTCGCCGGGGCCGAGGAGGATGCTGGCGCTTTTGTTCAAACGCGGAAAAATCCGGGCGAGGAGCTCGGATTCGCTCAGATGGGCGACTGTCAATGGTTCTGCTGGCAACTGTTCTGCGGGCACGCTCCTACGCTATCGCGGGCAACCGACAGAATAATGCGGGATAGGCTGGACTGATGCACCGAAAGACCCTACGCCGGACGGCCATGGCCATCGCCATGTCCGGAACTGCCGTTCTTGCCTTGTCTGCCTGCTCACCCGCCGTCGATGTCACGCCCGCCACTGACGCCGCGAATCCCGCGTGCGCACCCATGATGGTGGCACTTCCGGACAAGATTGGTGATGCCCAGTTGCGCAAGACCAACAGCCAGGCAACGGCGGCATGGGGCGACCCTTCGCAAGTCATCCTGAGGTGCGGCGTCAACGTGCCGGGACCCACGACGGACCGCTGCGTGAGTGTCAACGATATCGACTGGGTCATCAAAGAGGGGGATCCGTACTACACGCTGACCACGTACGGCCGGGAGCCGGCCACCGAGATCCTCATGGATCCGGACAAAATCAGCTCGGCAACCGTGCTGGCCGACCTCGCCAACGCCGCAGGCAAGATCAAGGCCACGCGCCAGTGCGTAGGTCAGGAAGACCTGCAGAACCTGCCGTCCACCAAGTGACCCGACTGAGTCGCAGTTAAGCGCGTTTTCAGCGGTCATAACGCGCTTAACTGCGACTCAGTTGGGTTAGCGCAGGCCGGTCTTGCGCGTCAGGGCGAGGTGGATCAGTTCGTCGATCAAATCACCGTAGGCCAGGCCTGACGCGGCCCACATCTGCGGGTACATGCTCTTGGGCGTAAACCCGGGCATGGTGTTGATTTCGTTGATGACCAACTCGCCCGATGGCGTGTAGAAGAAGTCCACGCGGCTCAGTCCTTCGGCTCCGACGGCGTCGAAAGCGACGGCGGCAAGCTCGCGGACCCGTGCGATGGCTTCCTCGGGAATGTCGGCCGGGCAGCTCAGGGCCGCGGCTCCATCTTCGACGTACTTGGCGGCGAAGTCATAGAACTGGTGCTCGCCGGCGGCAACGGCGATCTCGCCAGGCATGGAGGTCCGGGGAGCATCCGTGCCGCGACCCTGCAACACGGCACATTCAATCTCCCGGCCCACAATGCCGGCCTCGATGACCAGCTTGAGGTCATGGCGCCTAGCCTCTTCGATTGCTGCGTCCAGGCCCTCCAGGGAATCAACCTTGGAGATACCCATGGACGATCCTGCACGGGCGGGCTTGACGAAGACCGGGAAGCCGAGCTTGTCCACCCGTTTCCGTACGGCCTCGGCATCAGTGAGCCACTCACGGTCCGTGACCGCGACGTATGGTCCAACGGTGAGCCCGGCGGCTTCAAAAACCACCTTCATGAAGTGCTTGTCCATGCCCACGGCAGACGCCAGGACTCCGGCGCCAACATAGCGGGTGTCCGAAAGTTCCAGGAGCCCCTGGATGGTCCCGTCCTCACCCCACGGTCCGTGCAGGAGCGGGAACACAACGTCCACTGAACCGAGCTCCTGCGGAACGGCGTTGGGTTCGGTCACGATGAGCTGGTGCTCTCCGCCGATTTCAGCCAGCGTGACGGTCTTATCCGACGCAGCGACCTCCGGCAGGGCCGTGGAACTCAAAGACCACTGGCTGGTGTCGCCTGATGCGAGAACCCATTGCCCTGACTTGGCAATGCCGATGGGCACTACCTCGTACTTGTTTTGGTCGATTGCTCCCATGACGCCGGCGGCGGTTACGCAGCTGACCGCGTGTTCGCTGGACCGGCCGCCAAAGAGGATGGCGACGCGGGGCCGCCGGCCGGTCGCGGGAGTGGTTTCTTCAGTGGCCATCAGTAGTCGCCTTCGGACTTCAGTGCCCTGGCCAGCAGTCGCGGGCCCAGGTCATCAACGGACATCTTGCCTTCAAGGACCGCAACCACAGCTGCGGTGATGGGCATTTCAACATTCAACTTGCCGGCCAATTCATGCACTGCGGGACCGGACTTGATGCCCTCAGCGGTCTGGGTCATCTGCTGTGAGACCTGTTCCAGGGTCAGTCCTTCGCCCAGGAGCCGCCCCGCTGTGTGGTTCCTTGACAAGGCCGAAGAACAGGTGGCCACGAGGTCGCCGAGGCCGGCGAGGCCAGCCATGGTGTGTGCCTCGCCGCCGAGTGCGAGGGCCAGCCGGGAGGTCTCCGCCAGGCCACGCGTGATAACGGAGGCCTTGGTGTTGTCACCCATCTGCTTGCCCTCGCAAATGCCCACTGCCAACGCGATCACGTTCTTGACGATTCCGCCAATCTCCACTCCAACAACGTCGGTGCTGGTGTAGGGCCGGAAGTAGGGGGCAGTGCAGCACAGGGCAATGGCTGCTGCGGTCTCGGCGTCGCTGCACGCAACCACGGAAGCCGTTGGCTGTTCCCGGGCGATTTCCATGGCCAGATTGGGACCTGACACCACGGCCACGCGGGAAGCAGGGATCCCCAACTCCTGGGCAATCACCTCGCTCATGCGGGCATCGCTGCCGAGTTCCAGGCCCTTCATAAGCGAGACCACAATGGCGTTGGGTTCCAGGAGGCGTTTCCACTCCCCCAGTTGGGGCCGGAGGGACTGGGCCGGGACAGCCAGGACAACCAGGCCCGCCCCCTGAAGGACCTCAGCCACATCAGTGGAAGCGGTGACGCCGTGCGGAAGCTCGATGTCTTTCAGGTACTGCCCGTTGCGATGCGATGCGTTGATTTCCGCGACAACTTCCGCGCGGCGGCCCCACACCTGGACACTGCGTGTGGCACCTGTGGCGGCCGCCGCGTCCGCGAGGATCTTTGCGAAGGTGGTGCCCCATGAGCCTGCGCCCAGGACAGCTACCTTGTCCGGAGCGGGGATGGCAGGTTCAGGAAGGGTCATTTGCCGCCCTCGGATTCCGCGGGCCTGTCCTTGCCGGGCTCTGCTCCGCGTTCAACGAACCGTCCGTGCTTTGCCTGCTGGTGCACAGCCGGATCCCAACGCCGGGCAGGTGGTTCTTCACCTCGGAGCGTCGCCAGGAGCTCCGTCACGGCATCCATGATGACCTCGGTTGCTTCGGTCAGCGTGGTCCGGTCCATGGGCCGGTCCGCGAAGGCACTCAAGTCAACGGGCTCACCGATCAGGACCCGCACTGTTTTGCGGGGAAAGATGTGGAAGCGCTTGGCGTACCGCGGAAAGACTTCGTGGGCGCCCCAGTGGGCCATCGGCACCACCGGAGCGCCTGTTTGCAAGGCCAGGCGTGCTGCCCCGGTGTGGCCCTTCATGGGCCATAGGTCCGGGTCCCTTGTAAGGGTGCCTTCCGGATAGATGATGATGGCGCCACCAGCGTCCACCACCTCCTTGGCGACCTGCAGTGAACGGTTGGCACCCGCCGTCGAGCGTTCCACGGGGATCTGGTTGGTGGCCTTAAGCAGGGCACCCAGCACAGGCGCCTTGAAAAGTCCCGACTTCGCCAGGAAGTGCGGCGGCCGTTTCTGGTTGTAGAGCATGTGGCCGATCACGATGGGGTCGATCTCGGTGCAATGGTTAGGGGCCGCGATGAAGCCGCCCGCTGGAAGCTTCTCCGTGCCCTCCCACTTCTTGGCCATCAGGAAATTCATCAATGGACGCGCGATGCTTGCCAGCAACACGAACGTGGCACGGCTCTTGGCCGATTCCTTCAAAGGGGTCCCCTGCTACTTGGTGGTGGTGATGTCGAAATCGGCGCCAAGGCCGGCGAGCTTTTCGGTGAAGCGCTCGTAGCCGCGGTTGATGATGTCAATGCCGGTTACCCGGGAGGTTCCCGTGGCTGCCAAAGCGGCAATGAGGTGGCTGAAGCCGCCGCGGAGGTCCGGAATGTCGATCTCGGTGCCGCGCAGCGGGGTGGGCCCGGAAATCACGGCAGAGTGCAGGAAGTTCCGTTGGCCGAACCGGCAGGGAACGCTGCCCAGGCACTCGCGGTGCACCTGGATGTTGGCGCCCATGCGGGCCAGGGCGTCGGTGAACCCAAAGCGGTTCTCGTAGACGGTCTCGTGCACGATCGACACGCCTTCGGCCTGCGTCAGCGCCACCACGAGGGGCTGCTGCCAATCGGTCATGAAGCCGGGGTGGACGTCGGTTTCCAACACCAACGGCGTCAGTTTCCCGCCCGGGTGGTAGAAACGGATGCCGTCGTCGCCGATGTCCATTCCGCCGCCCACCTTGCGGTACGTGTTCAGGAACGTCATCATGTCCCGCTGGGAAGCGCCTTCAACGAAGATGTCGCCGCGGGTGACCAAAGCCGCCGAAGCCCAGGAGGCAGACTCGTTGCGGTCCGCGAGTGCCCGGTGGTTATAGCCGCGCAGGTCCTTGACGCCTTCGATCCGGATGGTGCGGTCCGTCTGGACGCTGATGATGGCGCCCATTTTCTGCAGGACAGCAATGAGGTCGATGACTTCAGGCTCGGTGGCAGCGCCGGAGAGCTCGGTGATGCCTTCGGCGCGGGTTGCACTGAGCAGCACCTGCTCGGTGGCGCCAACGGAGGGGTACGGGAGGGAAATCTTTGCACCGTGCAGGCCGTGCGGGGCGGAAATGTGGATGCCACCCGGCCGCTTCTCGACGACGGCGCCGAACTGGCGCAACACGTTCAGGTGGTAATCGATGGGCCGGTCGCCAATCTTGCAACCGCCAAGGTCGGGAATGAACGCCTCGCCAATCGCATGGATCAGCGGCCCGCACAGCAGGATGGGGATCCGGGAGTCCCCGGCGTGTGCATCGATGGCCGTGCTGGACGCGGTCTTGGCATCCTTCGGGTCCAGGGTCAGGTCGCCAGTGGCGGCGTCCTTGGCCACGGTTACGCCGTGGAGCTGCAGGAGGCTGGTGACGACCTCGACGTCCTTGATCTCCGGCACGTTCCGCAGCACGGACGGTTCGCTGCCCAGCAGCGCCGCAACCATGGCCTTGGGTACAAGGTTCTTGGCCCCGCGCACGGTCACTCGTCCAGTCAAAGGGACCCCACCGCGGATTGTCAGAACACTACTCATCTATACCGGTTTCCTCACGACTACTCGCCCCCCATACTTTCAAAGGCTCCAGCTAAGCATAGAAGCTCGCGTTACCGAACCGAAATGCAGCGGCCGCGCGGCGGGGATATCCCCGGCTTTGCGGACGCCAACGAAAAAAGACCGGAAGACCCTTCGGAAAGGGCCATCCGGTCTTCTTTTGGGGTGTGCCACACCCCATGCGCTTGCTGCGGAGCGTCAGCTTTTCGCAGGAAGCGTCGTCGGCTTGAACGATGGCCGGGTGGCCTCGTAAGCAGTGATGTCTTCCTCGTGCTGCAGGGTCAGCCCAATGTCGTCGAGGCCTTCCAGCAGGCGCCAGCGCGTGTAGTCGTCGATCTCGAACGGCGCTACGACGTTGCCGCACTCCACGGTCTTGGACACCAGGTCCACCTTGACTTCGGCGCCGGGGTTGTTTTCCAGGACCTTCCAGATGAGTTCAATATCATCCTGGGCGACTTCAGCCGCGAGGAGGCCCTGCTTGCCTGAGTTGCCGCGGAAAATATCGGCGAAACGCGATGAAAGCACGGCCTTGAAACCGTAATCCTTCAGGGCCCATACGGCGTGCTCGCGGGATGAGCCGGTGCCAAAGTCAGGACCCGCAACCAGCACGGATCCCGCGTTGAAAGGCTCCTGGTTGAGGATGAAGGACTCGTCCTTGCGCCATGCGGCGAACAAGGCGTCCTCGAAGCCGGTGCGGGTGATGCGCTTGAGGTACACAGCGGGAATGATCTGGTCCGTGTCCACGTTGCTCTGGCGCAGCGGGACGCCGATGCCGGTGTGGGTGGTGAATTTTTCCATGGGATCCTCCTAGACTGCGATTCCGGTCAGCGTGCCGGCCGATGCGGACTCAAGGTCCGACGGCGAGCTCAGCGTGCCGCGTACGGCGGTGGCGGCTGCGACCACCGGGGAAACCAGGTGCGTGCGGCCACCCTTGCCCTGCCGGCCCTCGAAGTTGCGGTTGGACGTCGAGGCACAACGCTCCCCGGGCTCCAGCTGGTCCGGGTTCATGCCCAGGCACATGGAGCAACCGGCAAAGCGCCATTCCGCTCCGAACTCCTTGAAGACCTTGTCCAGGCCCTCGGCTTCGGCCTCGAGACGGACCCGGGCCGAACCGGGAACCACCAGCATGCGGACCTTCGGATCCTTCTCGCGGCCACGGATGATGTCCGCTGCGGCGCGCAGGTCCTCGATCCGGGAGTTCGTGCAGGAGCCCAGGAACACCGTATCCACCCGGATGTCCTTCATGGGGGTTCCCGCTTCCAGGCCCATGTAGGTCAGGGCGCGTTCCGCGGCAAGCTTGGCGTTCTCGTCGCCGAAGTCCTCCGGAGAGGGCACCTTGGCTGAGAGGGACACGCCTTGGCCCGGATTGGTTCCCCAGGTCACGAAAGGTTCCAGCGTGTTGGCATCCAGGTCCACCTCGACGTCGAACGTGGCGTCCTCATCGGTGTGGAGCGTGTTCCAGTATTCGACGGCGGCATCCCAGTCCGCGCCTTCGGGCGCATGGGGGCGGCCCTGCATGTAGTCGTAGGTGGTCTGGTCCGGAGCGACCATGCCGGCGCGGGCGCCTGCTTCGATGGACATGTTGCAGATGGTCATGCGGGCATCCATCGACAACGCGCGGATGGCGGAACCACGGTACTCCAGCACATAGCCCTGGCCACCGCCGGTACCGATCTTCGCAATCACAGCCAGGATGATGTCCTTGGCAGTCACTCCGGGGCGCAGCGTGCCTTCGACGTTGATGGCCATAGTCTTGAAAGGCTTCAAGGACAGCGTCTGGGTGGCCATGACGTGCTCAACCTCGGACGTGCCGATGCCCATGGCCAGCGCGCCAAAAGCACCGTGCGTCGACGTGTGCGAGTCACCGCAGACCACGGTCATCCCAGGCTGGGTCAGCCCGAGCTGCGGACCAACGACGTGCACAATGCCTTGTTCCTTGTCGCCGAGCGAGTGCAGGCGGACGCCGAACTCCTTGCAGTTGGCGCGGAGGGTCTCGATCTGCGTGCGGCTGGTGAGGTCCGCAATGGGCTTGTCGATGTCCAGCGTGGGAGTGTTGTGGTCCTCGGTGGCGATGGTGAGGTCCACGCGGCGCAGCTTGCGGCCCGCCAGGCGCAGGCCTTCGAACGCCTGCGGGGACGTCACCTCGTGGACCAGGTGCAGGTCGATGAAAAGAAGATCGGGCTGGGCATTGGCTCCTTCGCCTTCACCCTTGCGCACAACATGCGCGTCCCAGACTTTCTCGGCCAGTGTCTTTCCCACGGCCTGCTCCCTTCACTGTTGGTTGTTCTGCATCCACTGAACCAGCACGGCTGCCAAATAGACCAGTGAAACAACTTGCATCTCAGATATTGAGACGGCAATATCATTACATGGACAATTCTAGTGGAGTCGGTGTCATTGATAAAGCGGCCCAGGTACTGGACGCGCTCGAGGCAGGGCCCACGACGCTCGCACAACTTGTAGCCGCCACGGGCCTGGCCCGGCCGACGGTCCACCGGCTCGCCCTGGCCTTGGTCCACCACCGGCTGGTGAGCCGGGACATCCAAGGGCGCTTCGTCCTTGGCAGCCGCCTCGTGGAGCTCGCGTCCGCCGCCGGCGAAGACCGTCTCATTGCCTCGGCAGGACCCGTGCTCATACAGTTGCGCGATGCCACCGGCGAGAGTGCCCAGATCTTCCGCCGCCAAGGTGACTGGCGTGTCTGTGTCGCTTCGGCCGAACGCCCCATCGGCCTTCGCGACACGATCCCGGTAGGAACCCAATTGTCCATGAAGGCCGGTTCCGCCGCCCAAGTGCTGCTCGCCTGGGAGGACCACGACCGCCTTCTGGAAGGTCTGCAGAACGCGCGGTTTACGCCCACCGTCCTGGCAGGCGTACGACGCCGGGGCTGGGGTCAGAGCCTCGGCGAACGCGAGCCCGGGGTCGCCTCGGTTTCGGCTCCGGTCCGCGGTCCGTCCGGCCGCGTCATCGCCGCGGTCTCGATCTCGGGACCGATTGAGCGCCTCACCCGCCAGCCTGGCCGACTCCACGCCGAAGTGGTCTGCAACGCAGCGCGGGTGCTCACCGAAGCGCTGCGCAAGAGCAACGACTGACCGGCGGAGGGTTTCCGTGGAGAATTACGCTGTGTTCCTGCGTGGCATCAACGTGGGTGGCATCAACATCAAGATGGCCGACCTCAAGAAGGCACTCTCGGACTACCCGTTCTCCCAGGTCAAGACACTGTTGGCCAGCGGAAATGTCGTCCTGCAAAGCGAACTCAGCGCCGCGAAAGTGAAGTCGGAGTTCGAAAAGTGCTTGCGCTCGTCCTTTGGGTACGACGCCTGGGTGGTGGTGTTGACCGCCGACCGGGTGGCCGCTTTGGTGGAGGCCTGCCCCTACCCGGCCGACGACAAGACGACGCACAGCTACATCACTCTGGCCTCGGACAGGGCCATGCTGGATGAGCTCTTCGAAGCGGGCGAGGCCTTGGACGCCGGGGAACAGACCCGGCTGGGACCCGAAGCCCTGGCGTGGCTTGCGCCAGCGGGCGGAACCCTGGACAGCCCCTTCAGTAAATTGACTGCAAAGGCGCGCTACAAGGCGAGCACCACCACCCGCAACCTGCGCACTTTGGTCAAAGTCAGGGACGCTGCCGCCGCCCTCTGAACCGGCGTCCTCCCCGGGGCTCAGTGGCCCCGTGCTGCCTTCAGCGCGGCATTGAAGGCCTTGAGGCGTGCGATTTCCACTTCCACGGGATCCACGATGTGCTCCCCCGCCACCTTCGCAACTGCCGCCTTCAACCGCCGGGCCGCTCCCCTGGCACGAATGCGGGCGGCCCAACCACCCAGCAACCGGCCGGCGAGGGCCAGCACCACACCCAGCAGGGCTCCCCCGGCAACCATCAACGTGGGCCAAGGCCAGCCCTCCGTTTTCGGAACCTCAGGTACGGGCAGTTGGAAGTATCCAAGGGCGGCGAGGACGCCCAGCCAGCCCAGCCCACCGACGGCCAGCACAAAGGCGAGCCACTGAACTACGTTGAAGACAGCCCACCAGATGGGGCGCCTGGACGTCCTCAGGTCGGTACCGGCAACGGCTTGGTCCAAGGCATCGGGTAGTTGGTCCCGTCCTTCGCGTGCCACGCCACGGATGGCGGCGCGCCACGGACCAGGAGCGCCTTCTGAAGCATCATCAGCGAAGGTCCGCACAGCCGTGTCAGTCCTGGCACGCTCGGGAGCCCCCGCCGGCGGCAGCGAGGTCCTGTTCAGTTCGGGTCTGGTGTCAGTGCGGCCGAGGTTGAGGCGGCGGAGGGGATCGGGCCGGAACCGGAGCAGCCAGCGCGTCACTGGCCAACCCGTCCGGCGAGCGGCCTCCCTCTTGAACGACCGCGCCACGGCATCCACCACCACCGGAACATTGGCGGCGGTGGCCAGTTCCGACGCCAGCTGCGCCTTCGAGCTGCCCGTGGCGCCCCGCGCCTCGCCGGCGCCCGAGGCTTCCGCCAGGCCCGCTGCCGCCTTGGCAACGTCAGCCGCCAAGCGCTGGGTTGCTGCCTCCCGCTGGACCACGACGCTCCTGATGGCCCCGCGGACGGCCGCTACGCCGTCGCCCGTCAACGCCGAAGCGCCCAGGACCGGGACGTTCCCCAGCCCATCCGCGTCCAGGATCCCTTCGAGCGACTGTTGGACGGCCTGGGCATCAGCATGATTGAGCTTGTCCAGCTGGTTCAAGACCACCAGGGTCACCGCGCCGTGGGAGGCCATGGGGCGTAGGAAATCGTTGTGTACGGCGGCGTCGGCATACTTTTGGGGGTCCAGGACCCACACCAGCACGTCCACCATGCCCACCAGGTGTTGGACCAGTTGCCGGTTCTCCAGCTTGGTTGAATCGAAATCCGGAAGGTCCAGCAGGATAAGCCCTGTTTCCTGGCCTGCAAGTCCCGCAACGTCCGGAAGGACATGGCGCTCCTGCACGCCGAGCCAGTCAAGGAGGGCGCCGCTGCCGTCTTCACCCCAAATGCCGGCCAGGGGTGCCGACGTGGTGGGCCTGCGCGCTGCCGCGGTGGCAAGGCTGCTGGCTGACACCGCGTTGAACAAGGACGACTTGCCGCTGCCCGTGGCCCCGAAGAAGCCCACCACGGTGTGCCCCGCGGATAACGAGCGCCGGGAAGTCGCCCTGTCCAGCACCTCATACACGGAGTGCAGGGCTGGCTCAGGCAGGACACCTTGGGCAAGTTCCCGGGCCGTATTGAGGGATTCGAGCCGCTGTTGCAGTTTGGAAGACTCCCGCACCTGGCTGTGGCGGCTCATGCAGCACCCGCTAACCGGCGCAGTTCTTTCGCATGGTGGAGGAGCCTGGCACCATCGCCAGGAGGGGTAGCGTCCAAGCGTTCCAGGAACCGGGCGTGCTCACCGTCCAGGAGCCGCTGGCATTGCGCCTGCAGGTCCTCCCTCGCCTGCTGGGCCAGCCGGCGTACGGCGCCCTCGCCAAAGACAGCTTCGAGGAGCCGTTGACCCACCACAGCAGTGCCCCCGGCAATGCCGATCTCCAAGCCGCTGAGTCCTGCCGTCATGGAGAACACCACCACCATGAGGGCCGCACCCAGCCCGTTCACGCCGAAGGAGAGCCACCTTGCCTGCGTGCGTTTGCCTTGGCCTTGCGTGCGGATGAGTTCCATGAGCCCTTCCTGCCATTGGCGGATTGCCGCCGCCGCTTGGGCGTCGAATCCCGGCGTGGTTCCCGAGAGATCGTCGGTGCCCAGCAACTGGCGGCCGGCAGGGTCCGAGCGCCACCTCCGGTCCACGGCTTCTGCCGCGTTGGCGGCCTCGTCCAGGATGACCGCTTGCAATCCTGTTTCGATTGCCGTTTCCACCTTTATTGCCGGAGCGGGTTCACCCCGAAAATAGGCACCGACGCGGTCCCGCAGCCGCCCGATGTTCTGTTCAACGGCACGGAAGAATTCCCCTGTCCCCACAAAGTCCTGCCACCGGGCCAGAACTTCACCGCGCAGCAATGCGCCGTCCTTGGTGGCTTCCAGGATTCGCTGGAGGGCCTGGGCATACCCGTCATTGGCCGCGGCACGGAGTTCGTTGGCGGCAGAGCCTTGGGCCGTGGCCGCGGCGGCTATCTCCTCGATCCGTCCGGAGACCGCCTTGAGTGCGCCGCTGAGCGTCCGGCGCGCGAGGCCACTGCGTTCGGCAGCATTCCCGGCGAGGGTCTCCAACCACTGGCGCAGCTCCTCGATGGCCCCGGAAGGCAGCATCCCCAGGTCATCCAAAACCGTCTCATGGACCACGAACAATTGCGCTGCACCGAGCCCTTGCCGGGCAAGCATGGCCTGCAGGTCATCGCGGACCTCGGCCTCGGCAGCCGGCGGCACCCGGTCCAAGACGACAGCCACGGTAATGTCCCGCGCCGCGGCATCCAGGAGCAGGCGCCAAGGGACGGCGTCGGCATACCTGTTGGCAGTGGTGACGAAGATCCACAGGTCGGCGGCCGCCAGAAGCTGACCTGCCAGCCTGCGGTTCTGGTCCGAGATCGAGTCGACGTCAGGGGCGTCGAGGAGCGCTACACCGGGAGGGACATGTTCGTGGGCTACAAGCACCAAAGACGCGATGGCTGCCGCATCCGGCGTGGGTCCGGCCTGGTTGGCGGGAAGGGGCGTGCCGGCAACAGTCCCCCGGATGCGGGCCAGGCCGGGCAGGATCCGGGTGCCCTCGAACCACGCGGAATCGGTGGGATTGTGCAAGAGGATGGGCTGGCGGGTGGTGGGCCTGATCGCTCCTGCCCGCGTCACGGGATAACCCACCAAGGCGTTCACGAGCGTTGATTTACCGGCACCTGTCGATCCGCCGACGACGGCGAGAAGCGGGGCGTCGAGACTTTGGTAGCGGGGAATAATGTAGTCGTCCAACTGGGCCAGGACTTCCCGGATCCAGCGGCGGTGGACCTCCGTGTCCGGCAGGGCCAGGGGCAAGGCAGTGCCTGCAAGATCGTCCCGGGCCGCTTCGAGGGCGGCTACAGCGGGTTCCGGCGATTGTCGGGAAGAAGGGCCTGTCCCCGGTTCTGAAGGTTCCTGATCTGCGGTCACTGCTTCATCATGCCAGTCAACTGGCTGCCAACCGTGGCGCCCGGAGTGCATTGTGGAAAAAAGAAATCCCCCGGAGCAGCGCTCCGGGGGATTTGCTTGTGACCCCAGCGGGATTCGAACCCGCGTTACCGCCGTGAGAGGGCGGCGTACTAGGCCGCTATACGATGGGGCCTTGTACTTTTTTATCGCCGTTTCCGGCGATCAAGCTGAATGAGTATTTCATACTTTCAGCCTGTTTCCAAATCAATGAATCAATTCGGATTCTCCGTGAATTTCAGTATTTTCATACCGAATTCCAGAGCTGGGATACCAGGACTCGAACCTAGAATGACGGTACCAGAAACCGTAGTGTTGCCAATTACACCATATCCCAAAGTGACTTTCGGACCGGAGTTCCTCACCGCGGTTTTCCCTTGGTTTTTCCCTCCGCGCCCCTCAGCACGAGTAATTACTCTACCCGAGACTTTTGACCTGCACAAATCGGGAGAGCGTTAGCTGCGTCACAGAACTTCAGGCCCGTGCAGGCGCCTGGACAAGGAGCCGGGACAACGAGTCAACCTGGCGTCCGGCGAAGTCTTCCACCACTTCACCGGTCCGGTTGAGCCATACGCCAACCAGGCCGGCCGCGCTGGCTCCATCCGCATCCAGAAGCCTGTTGTCGCCTACGTACAGGGTCTCCGCGGGGGTGGTTCCCAGGAGGCGGACGCCCTCGAGATAGATGGCGGGATCCGGTTTGGGCACGCCCACGGTATCGGTTCCAACCAGAATCTTGATCCGGGAAAGTCCGGCGCCGTCAAGCTTGGCCCGCTGGTAGTCGTGCACGTTGTTGCTCACCGCACCGTAGGGAACTCCGGCGTCGTCCAAGGCATCCAGGACTCCGGCGACGTCCTCGAAAGCCCGGACGTAGGCCGTCTGCCTCTGGTGATACTCGGCCACCCAGGCCTGGGAATCGGCGCCCTCGGCAAGTTCCACGCCGAAGTGGCCGAGCGCCGCCCTGCCGCGCAGCAGGCGCTGCTCGTTGAAGGTGAGTTCCCCGGCCAGGTACCGGTCGTAGAAATGAGTGGTTTCGTGCGTGAAGATGCGTCCGAACTTCACCCACCCGGCCTGGTCCAGGCCGGGCAGGAGATGTTCGCTGACATCCCGCAGCGCAGTGGTCATGGCGTACTCAAGGTCCACCAGGGTGTCGTCGATATCGAAAAGCACACCGCGGATGGTGCCAAAGGAACTTGCGATCGCCATGCCCCGATCCTTTCTAGCCGAGGAAAGCGCGGACACGGGCAAGGGAGGAATCCTTGCCCAGGATGACCATCGACTCGAAAAGTGGCGGCGAAATCCGGCGGCCGGAGATTGCCGTGCGGACAGGGCCGAAGGCGGCCCGTGGTTTGATGCCAAGGTCCTCCACCAACGCCTGCTTGAGCGCTGACTGGATGTTCTCGGCGGTCCACTCCCCGATCGGCTCAAGCGCAGCGAGGGCAGCATCGAGGACTTCCTCAAGATTGGCCGGGAGTCCCTTGCGTGCGTCATCGGCAACGTCGATTGAATCGTCGGCCTTGAACAGGAAGGCCAGCATCTCCGGAGCCTCCCCCAGCAACGCGATGCGCTCCTGGACCAGCGGAGCTGCCTCCCGCAGGATCTCCTCCTGGCGCGGCGTGAGGATCTCGCCTACGAAACCGGCGGCACGCAGGTAGGGAACAAGCCTTTCCTCGAACACCTCGGGAGAGAGCATGCGGACGTGGGTACCATTGATCGCTTCCGCCTTCTTCAGGTCGAACCGTGCCGGGTTGCCCAGGACGTCGTGGATGTCGAAGTTGGCCACCAGCTGCTCCACGGTGAAGATGTCCTCGTCGGCGCTGAGCGACCAGCCCAACAGGGACAGGTAGTTCAGCAAGCCCTCGGGGATGAAGCCGCGTTCCCGGTGAAGGAACAGGCTTGACTCGGGGTCGCGCTTGGAAAGCTTCTTGTTGCCTTGGCCCATGACGTAGGGCAAGTGGCCGAACTCCGGCATGTACTCGGCCACACCAATGGCGTAGAGCGCACGGTACAGCGCGATCTGGCGCGGCGTGGAGCTCAGGAGGTCCTCACCGCGAAGCACGTGCGTGATTCCCATAAGTGCGTCGTCCACCGGGTTCACCAATGTGTACAGGGGCGCACCGTTGGCACGCACCACCGCGAAGTCGGGAACCGAGCCCGCCTTGAACGTGATGTCGCCGCGCACCAGGTCCGTGAACGTGATGTCTTCATCCGGCATCCGCAGGCGAAGGACTGCCTCACGGCCCTCTGCCTTGAACTGGGCGAGCTGTTCCTCGGTCAGGTGGCGGTCAAAGCCGTCATAGCCGAGCTTGGGGTCGCGGCCTGCTGCCTTGTGGCGGGCTTCGATCTCGTCCGGCGTGGAGTAGGACTCGTAAACGTGTCCCCCGGCCTTGAGCTTGGCGATGACGTCCTGGTAGATGTCCCCGCGCTGCGACTGCCTGTAAGGCTCATGCGGCCCGCCCACCTCGATGCCTTCGTCCCAGTTGATGCCGAGCCACTTGAGCGCGTCCAGCAACTGGTGGTAGCTCTCCTCGCTGTCCCGGGCAGAGTCCGTGTCCTCGATACGGAAGATCAACTTGCCACCGGTGTGGCGGGCATAGGCCCAGTTGAAGAGAGCCGTACGGATCAGGCCCACGTGGGGTGTGCCCGTGGGTGACGGGCAGAACCGGACCCGGACCGGGGTCTCGGCGTTAACGGCAGGGATGGCGCTGGAGGCAGCGTTCGACGCAGAAGCAGTAGTCATAGTGCTTCAACTTTACCGCTTGGCGTCTCTCCGTTTTCCCGCCGGAAGGGCCCGACGGCGGCACCCGCGAGAGTACCGCCGTCGGACTTTCTGCTGTGGCCGGCTGCGTCAGCGGCGGACTGCCGGGTTGGAAAGGCGGCCGATGCCTTCGATCTCCACCTCAATACGGTCGCCTTCGGAAAGGAGTCCGACGCCGGCCGGCGTGCCCGTCATGATGACGTCGCCGGGGAGCAGCGTGAACGCGTGGGAAACGATCGAAACGAGTTCGCGGACGCCGCGGATCATCTGGGTCGTGTTGCCATCCTGCCGGAGCTCGCCGTTGAGGCGTGCCTGGATGGCGACGTCGTCCGGATCAAGTTCGGTTTCGATCCATGGGCCAAGCGGTGCCGAGGTATCGAAGCCCTTGGCCCGCGCCCACTGGAGGTCGGTCTTCTGGACGTCGCGGGCCGTGAGGTCGTTGCCGCAGGTGTAACCGAAAATGACGTCGTCCGCGCGTTCTTCCGGGACATCCTTGCAGATGCGGCCGATCACGACGCACAGTTCCGCTTCGAAAGAGATCTCCTCGGAGAACTCGGGCAGCACGATGGGATCGTTCGGGCCGATGACTGCGGTGTTGGGCTTCAGGAACAGCAGCGGGTACTGCGGGATTTCATTGCCCAGTTCAGCGGCGTGTTCCGCGAAGTTCCGGCCCACGCCAATCACCTTGCTGCGGGGAATGATCGGCGCCAGGAGCCTGACATCCTCCAGCTTGTGCTTGGTGTGGGTTCGTTCAACACCGTTGAAGAACGGGTCGCCGTTGATGACAGTGATTTCCTCACTGCCGGGCTCGCCTTCGACGACGCCGTAAAGGGGATCAGAGTCAATTACAAACCGGGCGATACGCATGGGCTCAAGCCTACCGTCAGGCGGGGCGCTTCAGCAGCGCAGGTAATCCAACTGCGCCGCCACCGAGGTCTCGGCCGCCCAGCGGACGGATGGATCGACGTCGGAATAGACGACGTCGGTGACCTCGCCAATGGTGGCGTCCACCCCCACTTGCTCGAGTGCAGCGCGGATCTGGTTGAGCCGCTCTTCACGGTGGTTCCGGTACTCGCGGCACTTTTCGTCGAGCGCGGGAAGCACCGGTCCGTGGGCCGGAAGCAGGGTTGCAGGGCCAAGCGCCTCGAGCCGGTCCAGGCTGGCGAGGTAGTCCCCCAAGCGGCCGTCCGGATAGTCCAGCACGGTGGTGCCGCGGCCCAGGATGGTGTCCCCTGTCAGGACCGACCCCGTCGGTCCATCGGCGGGCAGGTGGAAGCACACGGAATCCGAGGTGTGGCCGGGTGTTGCAAGAACGTGGATTTCGACGCCGCCTGCATGGATCACCTCGCCGTCAGAGAGCGGTCCCCCGCCATGGCAGTGTTCTGCGAGGGCTGCCCTTACGGGCGCCCCCGTCAGCTCATGGAAACGGGCAGAGGCTTCGGTGTGGTCTGCATGGCGGTGGGTGATGAGGACGACGTCGACCTTTCCGGCCGCTGCCAACGCCGCCAGGTGCGGGCCGTCCTCGGGACCGGGGTCGACGATGGCAACATGTTCGGAACCGGGCGCGCCGATGATGTAGGAGTTGGTGCCATCCAGGCTCATGGGGCCGGGGTTCGGTGCCAAGCGGAACCGGGTCAGTCCGCTGCTGCGCTGGAAGCCGGCATCGGGCTGGGAGGAGGCGTCGGGCTGGAAGTCGGTGGCCATTGCGTCGTCGGAAGTCACCTCTCCATCTTGACACCCCTTCCGACGCTCTCTCACATAACCGCACCTTCCACCCGACGCTCTCTCACCTGATGGGTCCTCGGTGAGAGAGCGTCCGCGGGAAAGGGGGCTTTCGTGAGAGAGCGTCCGGGGACGACGGCGGCCCCCGCCTTGTCACCTAAGGCGGGGGCCGTCGTCGTACTTTTGGGGACCTAGACCAGGCGGGTCAGCCAGCCGTGGCGGTCCTCGACCGTTCCGGTCTGGATGCCGAGCAGTTGCTCGCGGATGGCCATGGTGGTTTCACCGGCCTTCGCGTCCTCGGAGCCGATGAATTCCGTGGCGTCCTTCAGCACGCCGATCGGGGTGATCACGGCCGCGGTGCCGCAAGCAAAGACTTCGGTGATTTCGCCGGACGCGACGCCGTCGCGCCATTCGTCCAGGGTGATCTTGCGTTCGGAGACTTCGCGTCCCATGTCCTTGGCCACCTGGATGACCGACGAGCGCGTCACGCCCTCAAGGATGGTGCCGCTCAGTGCAGGAGTCGCCAGCGAGCCGTCCTTGAAAACGAAGAAGACGTTCATGCCGCCCAGTTCTTCCACGGCGTCGTCGTTGAAGTGGTCCAGGAAGAGGACCTGCTTGCAACCGTTGGCCTCAGCCTCCTGCTGTGCGATCAAGGACGCAGCGTAATTGCCGCCGCACTTGGCAGCACCGGTACCACCGCGGCCTGCGCGGGCGTACTCACGGGAGATCCAGATGGACACCGGCTTGAGTTCGCCGCCGAAGTAGTTGCCGGCGGGCGAGGCGATGACGCGGAAGGATACTTCACGGGCTGCCCGGACACCCAGGAACGCCTCGGTGGCGATCATGAACGGGCGCAGGTAGAGCGCTTCGCCGTCGCCGGAGGGAACCCATTCGCTGTCTGCCTGCACGAGTTCGCGGATGGCGCCAAGGAAATACTCCTCCGGCAGTTCCGGAAGCGCGAGGCGGCGTGCGGACTTGTTGAGCCGGGCGGCGTTGGCCTCGGGACGGAAAGTCCAAACCGAACCATCGGCGTGACGGTAGGCCTTGAGGCCTTCGAAAATCTCCTGGCCGTAGTGCAGCACGGCGGCCGAGGGGTCCAAAGTGATCGGACCGTACGGCTCTACGCGGGCATTCTGCCATCCGCCCTTGCCTTCGGCGTCGACCTTGTAATCGACGACGGCGGTGTGGTCGGTGAAGTAGTCGCCAAATCCCGGGTTCGCCAGGATGGCTGCACGCTCCTCAACAGACTTCGGGTTGGCCGAAAGCTGCTGGCTGAATTCGACGCCATGGGCAGTCTGAGTCATGTTTCCTCCACAGTCAGCTACCTGGCAGTGCGAACCATGGCCCCATGGAAGAGGAGATGGTTCAGCGATGGACCAAGGAAGCAGGTAAATAATTCAAGACAAGCTTACGCCTGGGTAATGGGCCTAAAGTGCGGCCGCAATGGCGTCGCCGATGGCAGCGGTGCTGCGCGGTTCGCCGGTGCGGTTTTCGACGTCGGCAACGACTGCCGCTTCGATCTTGCGGGCCGCCGAGGTGTAGCCAAGGTGGTCCAGCAACAGCACTGCAGACAGGATCGCAGCAGTGGGGTCCGCCTTCTGCTGGCCTGCGATGTCCGGCGCGGAGCCGTGGACGGGTTCGAACATGGATGGTGCGGTGCGGTCCATGTTGATGTTGCCTGATGCTGCGAGCCCGATGCCGCCGGTAACGGCAGCTGCGAGGTCGGTCAGGATGTCGCCGAAGAGGTTGTCGGTGACGATCACATCGAAGCGCGCGGGGTCGGTCACCAGGAAGATGGTGGCGGCATCGATGTGCAGGTAGTCGTGCGTGACCTCGGGGAATTCCTTGGCCACGGCCTCGACCGTGCGCTTCCACAAGTGACCGGCGAAGACCAGCACATTGTGCTTGTGGACCAGGGTGACGTGCTTGCGTGGGCGCTCGTTCGCCCGACGGAAAGCGTCACGTACCACGCGCTCCACACCGTGAGCGGTGTTGAGCGAGACTTCGGTGGCTACCTCGTGCGGGGTTCCCCCACGCAAGGTACCGCCGTTTCCGACGTAAGGTCCTTCGGTGCCTTCGCGGACCACGATGAAGTCGATGTTGCCGGGGTTCGCCAGCGGACTGCCCACGGTTCCGTAGAGCCGGGAGGGACGCAGGTTCACGAAGTGGTCCAGGCTGAAACGGAGCTTGAGCAGCATTTCGCGCTCGATGATGCCCGACGGGATCCGGGTGTCGCCCGGTGCCGCGCCCACTGCGCCGAAGAGGATGGCATCGCGCGTACGGAGATCGGCCAGGACCTCGTCCGGGAGGGTTTCGCCGGTCTCGAGCCAGTGCTGGGCACCCAACTTGTAGTGGGTCTGCTCGAGGGTGACGCCTTCTGCGGCGACAGCCTTTTCCAGGACCTTGACGGCTTCGGCGATGACCTCTGGGCCAATGCCGTCGCCGGGGATGACAGCGAGATTGATGGACGATGCACTCATATGACCATCTAGCCGCAGAATCCACATGCTGGTCAAAATCGTCTCACTTCTTGAACACCCGCGCGGAAAGCTCCACCCTCGGCATGATGCCCGGCCCGTTCCGCGCGCTTAGAGTCGTACCGTGGACAGAAGGCACGCGATATACGAATGGTTCCGGATCAACCGCTTCAAGGTGGACCTCACGGCAACCGTCGTCCTCCTTCTCCTCTTCGGTCCGGTGTACCTTCTCGCAGGACGGCCCTTCCTCTTCGCCCTGTCGTGCGGCCTCCTGTTGCCCCTCGCCTGGCGACGCACGCGCCCGGTGGAGGCTGCCGCCGTCGTGGTCTTGGTCTGCCTGGTCCAATGGGCGGCGGGGGCCGAACCGGTTGCCGGGCAAATCGCCGTGCCACTCATCATCTACGCCACCGCCGCCTATGGCCCGGTCTGGGCCAGCCGCACAGTGCTGATCCTGGGCGTGCTGGGTGGGGTCATGCTCACCACCCGCGAGTATTCCGGTTCGGCTGAATCCGGAATCCTTGGGCTCACGATTGGCGCGCTGTACACCGTGCTGATCTGGATGCTGGTGCTGGTCAGCTGGACCCTCGGCGACCTCACGCGCGTGCGGCGACTCCAACTCCAAGCGCTCGAGGACCGCACCCGGCGACTGGAAATCGAGCAGCAGCAGGAACGCCAGCTCGCTGCCGCCGACGAACGTTCGCACATCGCCCGCGAGATGCACGACATCGTGGCACACTCGCTCTCCGTCATCATCACCCAGGCCGACGGTGCACGCTACGCGGCAGTGGCCAAGCCGGAACTGGCCACCCAGGCCCTCGCCACGATTGCTGCGACGGGCCGCGACTCACTCAGCGAGATGCGCAGGCTCCTGGGCGTGCTCCGGTCCGACGACGACTCGCCCACCCGCCCCCAGCCACGCCTGGCCGACTTGGACGAGCTCCTCCTGGGATTCCGGGCGGCTACCCTCCAAGTAGCCTTCGAAGAGCGTGGCGTACCCCGCCGGGACCTCCCCGCCGGAGCTGAACTGACGGCTTACCGCACCATCCAGGAAGCCCTCACCAACGTCATCAAGCACGGCGGCCCCAAAGCGACGGCCAGCGTTGTGTTGGCCTGGCAAGGGCGGGGACTGGAGCTGGACATTGTGGACGACGGCCGCGGTGCGGCTGCCGATCCCCCGGCCCCGGGCGGCGGGAACGGCCTCCGCGGCATGGAAGAGCGGATTGCGCTCTACGATGGTTCCTTGTCCGCAGGCCCGGAACAGGGCGGCGGTTTCCGCGTGTCCGCATTCATCCCCTACACGGAGGCCTGAACCATGCCCGAACCTTCCTCACCCATCAGGGTGGCACTTGTGGACGACCAGCACTTGGTCCGTTCAGGATTCGGCATGCTCATCAACTCCCAGCCTGACCTGGAAGTGGTGGCGGAGGCGGGAAACGGCATTGAAGCCATCCAAGCACTCAATGCAACTGCGGCCGACGTGGTCCTCATGGACGTCCGCATGCCCGGAATGGACGGCATCGAAGCCACACGGCGCATCCTGGAGCAGGCCGCAGCCCAACCGGCCGGATCCCAACGGGCGGAGCTGAAGATCGTGGTCCTGACAACATTCGACCTCGATGAATACGCGCTGGCCGCCATCCGCGCCGGCGCCAGCGGATTCCTCTTGAAGGACGCCCCGCCCGAAGAACTCCTGGAGGCTATCCGCACCGTCTACCGGGGAGACGCGGTGATTGCGCCGTCCACCACGCGGCGTTTGCTGGACCATGTGGCTCCACTGCTGCGGACGCAGACCCCAGAGCAAAGCGAACACGCTGCTGCAGTGGAGACACTGACCGCCCGCGAGCGCGAAGTGTTCCTCTTGATCGCGCAAGGGCAGTCCAACCCCGAGATCGCTGCGGGCCTGTTCCTCTCTGAAGCCACAGTGAAGACGCACGTGGGCCACATCCTCGCGAAGCTCGGCGCGCGGGATCGGGTACAGATCGTGGTCATCGCGTACGAGACCGGCGTGGTGGCCCCGGGCATGTAGTCCTGCCGATACCCGGGTCTCAGACCCAAGTATGAGTCCGCAGGGTGCGGGAATGGGCCTTTGGGGCGATCCGCTTGGACACCCCGGCCACCTAGCGTGAAACCATGACAACTTTCACGTCCGTACCGCACCCTTCCGTCCCGGATCAGCCCTCCGGCGCCGATGCCGACAAGCCGCGTCCCGCCGTCGAAGCTTTCTCGCTGAGCAAGAGCTATGGCCGCGCCGATACCCGGGTCATGGCCTTGGACGACGTTTCAGTGAGCTTCGAGGCTGGGAAGTTCACGGCCATCATGGGTCCTTCCGGCTCTGGAAAGTCCACCCTCATGCACTGCCTGGCTGGCCTGGATACAGCGGACAGCGGCCGGATTGTCCTGGGTGGCACCGAGCTGACGGGGCTCCACGACCGGGAGCTCACGGCATTGCGGCGCGAACGGATCGGCTTCGTCTTCCAGGCCTTCAACCTGGTGCCCACTCTGACTGCCGAACAGAACATCACGCTGCCGCTTGCGCTGGCGGGGACAACGGCCGACGCCGGCTGGCTGGATACCGTGGTGACCACCCTTGGGTTGAAGGACAGGTTGAAGCACCGCCCACATGAGCTGTCCGGCGGACAGCAGCAGCGCGTTGCTGTTGCCCGGGCACTGTTGACGCGACCCGACGTCGTTTTTGGCGACGAGCCCACCGGAAACCTGGACTCCAAGGCCGGAGGCGAAGTCCTTGCCCTCTTGCGTCGCAGCAGCCAGGAAATGGGCCAGAGCATCATCATGGTGACGCACGATCCCGTCGCCGCGAGCTACGCCGACCGCGTGGTCCTCATGAGTGACGGGGGTCTGGTGGGCGAGATCCACCAACCCACCCCGGAATCTGTGCTGGCTGCCCTCGGCAAGTTGGGGGCGTAAGGCGTGCTGCGCGTTGCTTTGTCCCAATTGACCACCCATTACCGGCGCTTCGTGGCCATTGGCTTGGCGGTGATGCTGTCCGTCATGTTCCTGGCAGCCACCCTCATGGTCGGCGCCAGCACCAATGCCTCGCTGGGTGCCAGCATTGGTGAGGCCTATCGCAAGGCGGACCTGGTTGCCACCTCCCGGAGCGGTGAGCCGCTCAGCCAGGCGGCGGTGGATGCTGCGGCTTCGTCCCCCGCCGTACAAGACAGCTATGGAGAGCGCTCCGCGTACGTGACCTTCGAGGCCGGTGGCGGCGAACAGTTCGGCCGGCTGCGGAACGCGGCGCCTCCGTCCCTGGAGGGAGCGGTGCTGACGTCGGGCGCCATGCCGTCCAAACCCTTCGACGCGGTCATCGACGTCAAGTCGGCCCAGCACCTTGGCCTGGTTCCCGGCAGCACGCTCGAACTGCACGGCGGCGGTCCGGTCAAGAACGCGAAGGTGACCATCAGCGGGCTGGTGCAGTCCACCAACGATCCTTTCGCGGCTTCGGCCGCCCAGCTTATCGCTGGCCCCTCAGTGCTCAATGCTGTGCAGGACAGCGGTGCGGGTTTCACTGGCCTGCAGTTCCTGCTCAAGCCCGGCCAGGATGTGGCCGCCGCCAAGGACTACATCGCGCGCCGCATGGAGGCCGCGGGGGCAGAGACGCCGGTCCTGGAAACAGCCCAGGAGAAGGTCACCTCCACCGTGGCCCTGCTGAGTGCCGGCCAGGACCAACTGACCATCGTCCTGCTGGCCTTCGCCGGTGTGGCCATCCTGGTGTCCACCTTGGTGGTGGCGAACACCTTCTCCGTCCTGGTGGCCCAACGCACCAGGGAATTGGCGCTCCTGCGATGCCTTGGAGCCGGCCGCGCACAGATCCGCGGTTCGGTCATGGTGGAAGCACTGATCGTTGGTTTCGTGTCCTCGGTGTTGGGCGTTGGCGCCGCCATCGGCCTGATGTCCGGACTGGTTGCCTGGGCCAGGACACAGCCTGAGCAGTCCTTTGCCACGTTGGCTGTGCCGCCGTCGGCCATCATCGCGGGGCTCGTGGCTGGAACCCTGCTGACCGTCGTGGCGGCGCTGGTCCCCGCCAAGGCGGCTACCGCCGTCGCGCCCCTTGCCGCCTTGCGCCCCGCAGACGACGCTTCCGTCCGGAACCGCCGGGGCAAGGTCCGACTGGTGGTCGGTTTGGTGGCCTTGATCGGTGGTGCAGCGTTGCTGGCGGCCGGGAGCCTGACCGTTTCCCTGCCGGTGGCATTGTTGGGTGGGGCCGTTTCCTTCGTGGGCATCCTGCTGTGTTCCACGCTCTTCATCCCGACCGTCGTGGCCTGGGCCGGCCGTCTGGCCGCACCGGCCGGAGTGCCCGGGAAGCTCGCTGCAGTCAATGCCACACGCAACCCCGCCCGCACGTCGGCAACGGCTGCTGCGCTGTTGATCGGCGTCACTTTGGTTTCACTGATGATGACCGGGGCCGCGACGTCCCGGCAGGCGTTCAACTCGACGCTTTCCGAGACGTATCCGGTGGATCTTGCGGCCCAGACGGGCACTGCGGATGCCGCGGCTGCCGTGAACCGCATCGCGTCCCTGGATGGTGTGGACGCTGCCGTCGTGCTGCAGCCCGTCGGCCAACTCGCCGACTCAACTACGCCCGACGGCGGCACAACCGTTTACGCCATCAGCGGCGCCGATGCGTCCGCCGTCCTGCGGGACGCTAAACTGCAGCCGGCACCCGGGACGGTGTACCTGCCGGAGGATTCGACGACGGGCAAGGCGAACATCACTGCGGCGGCGGGCACGGTATCGCTCGACGCGACGGTCCTGAAGACCCGGCACATCCCGCCGTTCGTGGAAACGTCCACGATCGGATCCGGTGCCCTGCCGGGGACGCCGGGAATGGTGTGGGTGAAGCTGGACGACTCTGTTTCCGGTGACCGGGTGCAGGCGCTCCAGAAGGACATCGCCTCCATCCTCGGAGTCCCGGAGCGAACGGTCAGCGGTTCAGCCATTGAACGTGCCACCTTCAACAGCATCATCGACGTCCTGCTGCTGGTGGTCACGGGCCTGTTGGGCATCGCCGTCGTGATCGCGCTGATCGGTGTGGCCAACACCCTCTCGCTCTCCGTCCTGGAACGCACGCGGGAGAATTCCCTCCTGCGGGCGTTGGGACTGACCAAGGGCCAGCTGCGCGGAATGCTCGCCATCGAAGCAGTACTGGTGGCCGGTGTGGCGGCTGTGCTCGGCGCAGGACTGGGCATTGTCTACGGCTGGCTCGGGGCACAGGCGACGCTCGGTGGCATGGCGGAAGTTGTTCCCTCGGTGCCTTGGCTCCAGTTGGCGGCGGTGTTTGGCGTGGCGGTGGTGGCCGGGCTGCTGGCTTCGGTGGTTCCTGCCCGCCGCGCGGCTCGCTTGTCCCCCGTGGAGGGCCTCGCCACCGCCTGACGCTCTCTCACGAAACCGCCCTTAACGGCAAACGCTCTCTCACTTCCTTCGGTTTGACCGGATGGAAGTGAGAGAGCGTTGGCGTATAGGGGGTGATACGTGAGAGAGCGTTGCTTACGCCTCGGCCGGTTCCTCGTAGCGAGGGAACACCGGTGCGGGTGTGGGAAGCTCCGTGCCTGCGACGATCGGCGTGGCGATCGCGGCGAACTGCCGCGCTTCGCCTTCCGGCTGGCCGAGCACCTCAAGCAGCTTGGCGGACGACGACGGCATGACCGGCTGGGCGAGGATCGCTACGATCCTGACGACCTCCAGCGTGACGTAGAGGACGGTGTTCATGCGCTCCACATCTGTCTTGCGGAGCACCCACGGTGCCTGCTCGGCGAAATAGGCGTTGGTGTCCCCCAACACGGTCCAAATGGCTTCAAGGGCGCGGCTGAATTCCTGCTTCTCGAACGCGCCCCGGGCCGTTTCCAGCAACGCGCCGGCCTTGGCCAGGAGCGCCTGGTCCTCTGCCGTGAAGTCGCCGGGAACGGGAACCCTGCCTTCGCAGTTCTTGGCCACCATGGACAGCGAACGCTGGGCCAGGTTGCCGAAGTTGTTGGCCAGGTCCGAATTCATGCGGCCAACAATGGCTTCATGGTTGTAGCTGCCGTCCGCACCGAAGGGAACTTCGCGGAGGAAGAAGAAACGGCACTGGTCCAGCCCGTACTGCTCCACGAAATCCTGCGGGGCCACCACGTTGCCCAGGGACTTGGACATCTTGACGCCGTTGTTGGTCAGGAAGCCGTGGATCATGACGCGCTTGGGCAATTCCAGCCCGGCACTCATGAGGAAGGCCGGCCAGTAGATGGCGTGGAAGCGGGAGATGTCCTTGCCGATGACGTGGACGTCGGCCGGCCAGAACTTCTTGAACGACTCGGACTCCACGTTGGGATAGCCCGTACCTGTCAGGTAGTTGGTCAGGGCGTCGACCCAGACATACATGACGTGCTTCTCATCGCCCGGGACGGGGACACCCCAGTCGAAGGTGGTGCGGCTGATGGACAAGTCCTCCAGGCCACGCTTGACGAAGCTGATGACCTCGTTGAAGCGGGACTGCGGAGCACCGAACTCGGGCTGCTCCTCGTAGAGGGCCAGCAGCTTCTCCTGGTAAGCGGAAAGCCTGAAGAAGTAGCTTTCCTCCGCCGTCCAGGTCACCAAAGTGTCGGTTTCCTTGGAGTAGCGGAGGCCGTCTTCCTTCACCACGGTGTCGTCCTCGACGTAATACGCTTCGTCGCGGACGGAGTACCAGCCCTCGTACTTGGACAGGTAGATATCGCCGTTGGCTTCCATCTTCTTCCAGATGGCCTGCGACGCCGCATAGTGGTCCGGGTCCGTGGTCCGGATGAAGCGGTCGTGGGAGATCCCCAGGTCCTTGCTCATCTGCTTGAAGGCGGCCGAGTTGCGGTCGGCCAACTCCTTGGCAGTGATGCCCTCCTTCTCGGCGGACTGCTGCATCTTGAGCCCGTGCTCATCCGTTCCGGTCATGAAGAACACCTCATGGCCGTCGAGGCGCTTGAACCGCGCCATGGCATCCGTTGCGATGACCTCGTAGGCATGCCCGATGTGCGGCACGCCGTTGGGGTAGCTGATGGCCGTGGTGATGTAGAACGGGGATTTCTCTGCAGACGTCACTCTAAGAAGTTACCTTTATTTTCGGTGTGGAGAAGCTAGTTGAGCTCGGTCAGCGTATCGCTGAGCCGGACCAGTTCATGGTCGTGTGACGCTACGAGTACCGCGATGCCGTCGCTCGTGGTGTCCTTCAGGATTCCGATGATGCGGTTGGCCGCAGCGCGGTCAAGGCTTGCCGTAGGCTCATCGACCACCAGGACGCGCGTGCCAAGGATCAGGGCCCGGGCAATTGCCACACGCTGGCGCTCACCTCCGGAGAGCTGGGCAGGGCGGTGGCGCATGCGGCGACCCAGGCCCACGAGGTCCAGGAGGTCCTTGGCCATTTCGGTCCGCTGCTCAACCTCGCCATCCGGCACGGCCGGAAGCAACACGTTCTCCAGCGCGCTCATGCCGTCGATCAGGGCACCGCCCTGGTCCACATAGCCGATGAGCGCCCGACGGCGGTCGGCGATCTCGTCGTCGCCCATCGCCTCCAGCGACTGGCCCTCCCAAAAGACCTTGCCCGACGTCGGGAGCGTCAGTCCGGCGCTCACGGTCAGGATACTGGTCTTGCCGGAGCCGCTTCGGCCGGCGATGCAGTGCATCTCACCGGCGTGCAGCGTGAGGTTGAAGTCATCGACGACGTCGACTTCCTCGGCGCCGCCCTTGTCGCCACCGTAGTGGATGGTGACCCGGCTCAGCTCCAAGGGAGTTGCGTGGTCGGCGGCCTTCACGATCGTGTTGGCACGGGTCTGCAGCGACTCGTCCGTGGATTCCGGGGTCGCCGTCAGCTCGGGGTTGGGAGTCTCAGTCATTTGACTACTTTCGTTGCAATCGGAATCCAGCAAATTACGGCCAGCAGACCGGCCAGCCCGGCCCAGAGAGCCGCGTAGGGTGCAAGGAGCAGCCCCAGTCCCAAGGCGCCGAGGACGCCCAGGGGAAGAGCCACGGTGCCAACAAGGGCATTTTCAAAGAAGCGAACCTGACCCAGCATGTCCGGGTTCCATCCCATGGCGCGGAGGGTACCAAGGTACTCGCGCTTGGCATGAAGCTCGAAGCGCCCGGTCACAAGGGTCAGCAACAGACCAACCAGCACGCCGAAGACGGCGAGGATCACGCTCGGCAAGGCCACGCTCGCAGCAGCCAGGCCACTCAGTGCGCTGGCGCCGGCGGCGCGCGGGATATCGATCAGCAAGGCGATCAGCGCGCCAACAGCGGCACCGAAAACGCCCACGGCCACGGCCAGCGAGATCGAGTTGAAGCGGTTGGTGGTCAGCTGCCGGTTGGCGAACGTCAGAGGCGAGTCCACGGAAACGAGGCGTTCGTCGTGCTGCGGTTCCTGGTCCACCACTACGCGGTGCCGCAGTTGCTGGGCAGCCAGGAACGCAGCACCCGCATAAATGATCAGCATGGTGATAGAGACGATCACGGTGGCGAGGTTCCAGCTGAGCAGGCTCAGGATGATCCCGGCCGCAGCCAAGGCAGCCGCTCCCACCGCGAATTCCTCAAGGACCCAGGAACGGATGCGCTTCTGCGTCCAACCCATGGCCCTCAGGATGCCCGCTTCGCTCCGGCGCTGCCGGATGTAGCTGACCGTCGATGCACCTGTCAGCAGCGTGGCACCGAGCAACGTCAGGAAGAGAAGCGTGACGTTGGTTCCCGTCAAGGAGCCTGACACCGCGTCGGCAGCGTCCTGGCGGACCCATGACTGCTGGACGGTGCCCAGCGGGGCTTCCTTGCCGGAGTCGTCCTTGCTGTAGCCGGGAACGAAGATGTTGGCGTCTTCCCGGGCCGAACCTGCCACTACGGTGGCTTCAAGTCCGAGCCCGCGGATCTGGGCAGCGAGCTTCTCCACCTCGGGCTGGGCCTGCTTCCAGTTGCCCGTAGCGTTGGCACGGACGCGGATGGCGTCGATGACGTTCGCATTGGAGTCGTACCCGCGGGCGGCGGCAAGGCCGTAGTAGTCAGTGATCGCACCGGCGGACTGGCTCACCAGGCCGGTGGCGCTCAGGGAAGGCTTCAGCTGCGTGCCGTCCACGTCCTTGCCCTGGGCGTCCTTGCTCAGTGTCATGGGCGCGGGGTCGTAGCCACCGAGCGGCAGCTTGTTGACGTCGCCTGCGGCTGCCTGGACGTCGGCGGGGTTGAAGGTCCCGTACACCATGGGCATCGGCGTGGCGGGCTTCTTGCCGGTGGCGAGGTCTTCCCGGTAGGAGCGCTCGTCGACGGGCTTGCGCTGGGTCTGGTCCACGGCTGCGCCGAACGAGGACTTCTCGGGCAGTCGGTTGACCGTTACCCAGTCCCCCGGCGTCGCCGATTTGTCCGATGCGCCGTTGGCGGCCTGATCGCCGTCCTTGTACTTCGGAGCCGCGGCGAAGGCCGTGCTCCATGTTGCCGGGTTGTAGAGGCCCTGGCCGAAGGAGGCAGTGCTGCCGAGAAGCTGGCTATGGTCGGTTGAGCCCGGCCATTCGAGCGCGAACGGCGACTTGGAGACGAACGGCAGGTAGTCCTTGTCCAGCGATCGGGAAACGGTTCCGACGTCCTTGACCACCTTGCCGGACGAGTCGATTTCCTCGATCTTGACCGAGTACTGCAGGTCCAGGGACGTTCCGGAGCGGACGATCAGCGGGATTGCCTGGGAATCGTTCGTCAGGATGCCATCGCGCTTGGCCTGCTGGTATTGGGTCATGAGCGGAGCCCAGTACTTGAGCTTGACGCCGAGGAAATCAGGCCCTTCCTCCAGCTGCTGCATGCTCAGGCCCGTGGTGAAGAGGCTTTCAAAGTGGCGGCCGATCGCACCTGCATTGCGGGCATCCGCCGGCGGGGCCTTCTCCAGTGGCGCGAGGAAGTCGCCCGCGGTGCCCAGGAGGGCCCGTTCCGAGGCAGGGTCGACGGCGACGACGGACTCTGTCACCTCAGGTGCCAGCGGGAGCGCCACGGAGAGGTTGAAGAGGTTGTGCTCCGAGCCCAGTGCGGGGGCGGGGAACTTGATGCCCGTTTCGCCATCCGGTCCGGCGATCCGGACGTTGGAGCCACCGGTGGCCTGTTCCTGTACCAGGCGGCCCTTGCCCAGGGTGCCTTCGGCGCTGGTCTTGAACAACGTCTGCTGGTTAACGCCATCGGAGCTTGTGGCAGTGGCCGTCAGGCGGTACTTCTTCGGCGAATCGGACAACACGGATTCAGCTGCAGGCCATTTGCTTGAGTCCATGGCGGACGGGTCGCCCGCCGTGACGGCTCCGGCGAGTCCGGCGTTGTAGCCAAGGTAGTCCATGGCATTCAGCCGGGGCGCCTCAAGGTTCTGCGAGACGCGGGACACCAGGCTGATCGGAGCAGCCACGGAGGTCTGCCCCATGGCCCGGATCTTATCCAGCTGCTCGAAGCTGATGCCGCCCTGGCCATTGGCGATTTCCGGCTGGATCAGCGCACCACCTTCGCCGTCCTTCGACTGGTCAGGCTTGGCCTGGACCAGGATGTCGTACAGACCGCGCGAGTTCTCATCCACAGTCCTGTTCAGAGCCGCCTGCGACTGGCTCTGGACGAGGACGGACAAGCACATCGCGACGATCAAAATGGCCGCGGTCAGCAGCAGCACACGGCTTCTGATGAACCTTTGGACGGCGTTCATTGGGCTCCCTGAGACCTTGATTGCGGGCGCGCACACATGGACCGTGACCCCTCGAAAACACAAAGGAATCCCGGGCGCTATGTGCAAAAAGTAGTGGCCGGCCTGCTGCCGGGTCCGAATTCCGGACCCAGCCATTGTAAGCAGACCGGCCACGCAAGCGTGTCAGAGGTGTGTCTCCGGCACGCCAAAATCAGCGGATAGGATGACTCCCTAGTCCTCCAGGTCTACTTCCCGGACCATGTCCGCTCCGATGCCCGCCTTGATGGCCTCAAGGACCTGCTGCGGTACGGAGCTGTCGATGGTCAGGAGGGCCAGGACCTGGCCACCTTCGGTCTGCCGGGCAACCTGCATGCCGCCGATGTTGATGTTGTTCATGCCCAGGATGTGGCCGATGGTGCCGATGACGCCGGGGCGGTCCGCGTAGGCCACAACAACCAAGTGCTCGCTGATGGGGATTTCCACGTCGTACCCGTTGACGCCAACCAGCTTCTCCACCTGCTTGGGACCGGTCAGAGTACCTGCCACGGAGATCTGGGAGCCATCGCTGAGCGCACCACGGATGGTCAGGACGTTGCGGTAGTCCTCGGCGTCGGGGGTGGTGATCAGGCGGGTGTTAATGCCGCGCTGCTCGGCGATAACCGGGGCGTTGACGTAGGACACCTGTTCGGTGACAACGTCGGCGAAGACACCCTTGAGGGCCGCCAGTTCCAGCACCTTGACGTCCAGCGCGGCGATTTCTCCGGCGACTTCGACGTCGATCTGGGTCAGGGATGCGTGCGTCAGGGCGGTGAAGATCCGGCCGAGCTTTTCGATCAGCGGAATGCCCGGGCGGATGTCGCTGGCGATGACGCCGCCTGCGACGTTCACGGCGTCCGGAACCAGTTCGCCGGCGAGGGCGAGGCGGACCGACTTGGCGACCGAAACCCCGGCCTTTTCCTGTGCTTCGTCGGTGGACGCGCCGAGGTGGGGGGTGACCACAACGTTGTCGAGTTCGAAGAACGGCAGGTCCGTGCTGGGTTCCTTGACGAAGACGTCGACGCCGGCGCCGGCGATCTGGCCTTCCTTCAGGGCAGTGTAGAGGGCTTCCTCATCAACCAGGCCGCCACGGGCCACGTTGATCACGTAGGCGGATTCCTTCATCTTGCGGAACGCGTCAGCGCCCAGCATGCCCACCGTCTCGGGGGTCTTGGGCATGTGGATGGTAATGAAGTCGGCGTTCTCCAGGAGCTCGTCCAGGGTGACAAGCTTGACTCCGAGCTGCGCCGCGCGGGCCGCCGTGATGTAGGGATCATAGGCGAGGATCTCGGTGTCGAAGCCCTGCAGGCGGGCAGCCACGAGCGCACCGATGCGGCCCAGGCCGATGATGCCGATCTTCTTTTCGAAAAGTTCGATGCCCGTGTACTTGGAACGCTTCCACTCGCCGTTCTTGAGCGCGGAGCTTGCCTGCGGGATGTGGCGGGCCAGGCTGAGGATATGGCCCACCGTCAGTTCAGCGGCGGAGACGATGTTGGACGTGGGAGCGTTGACCACCATGACACCGGCCTGGGTGGCGGACTTGATATCCACGTTGTCCAGCCCCACGCCTGCACGGGCGATGACCTTGAGGTTCTTCGCTGCGGCGATGGCTTCGGCATCAACCTGGGTAGCCGAACGGACCAGGATGGCATCGACGTCGGCAATGGCGGACAGCAGCTGGGAGCGGTCGGCGCCGTCGGTCTGGCGGATCTCGAAATCCGGGCCCAATGCCTCGACTGTGGCGGGCGAAAGTTCCTCGGCGAGGAGGACGACGGGTTTGGTGGCTGACACGGGGTGGCACCTTACTTTGGACAACTTGGGAACAGTACTGGACAAGGAGCGGATGCGTGGCCCGGGCACGACGCCGGGACCTGCCCAGAATATCTAATGGGGGCCGCTAAGCCGGTGCCCGGTTGGGGATGTTACGGCCCGGCCGGGCCCGTTGTGAACAAGTTCACAACCCTCCGTTGGGAGCCGGAGGGCAGGTAAAACAGGCAATGCCCGCCCGGCGTGAAAGAGCCGGACGGGCATTGGTGGGGAAGAATCAGCGTGCAGCCGAGCCTTCGACGTAGTCCTCGTCCTGCTGCTGCCAGGAGAAGAGGGAACGCAGCTCGCGGCCAACGCCCTCGATCGGGTGCTGCTCTGCCTTGGCACGCAGTTCCTTGAATTCGACGCCGCCGTTGTCCTGGTCGTCGATGAAGCGCTTGGCGAAAGCACCGGACTGGATGTCGGCCAGGACGGCCTTCATGTTTTCCTTCACCTCGGGGGTGATGACGCGCGGGCCAGAGACGTAGTCACCGTACTCAGCGGTGTCGGAGACGCTCCAACGCTGCTTGGCGATGCCGCCCTCCCACATGAGGTCGACAATGAGCTTGAGCTCGTGGAGGACCTCGAAGTAGGCGATCTGCGGCTGGTAGCCGGCTTCGGTCAGGGTTTCGAAGCCGTACTGGACCAGTTGGGAAACGCCACCGCAGAGGACGGACTGCTCGCCGAACAGGTCGGTTTCGGTCTCTTCGGTGAAGGTGGTCTTGATGACGCCGGCGCGGGTGCCGCCGATGGCCTTGGCGTAAGACTTGGCCAGGTCCCAAGCGGAACCGGAAGCGTCCTGCTCGACGGCGATGATGTCCGGGATGCCTCGGCCGGCTTCGAACTCGCGGCGGACGGTGTGGCCCGGCGCCTTCGGAGCGATCAGGATGACGTCGACGCCGGCCGGAGCCTCGATGTAGCCGAAGCGGATGTTGAAGCCGTGGGCGAAGGCCAGTGCCTTGCCTTCGGTCAGCTTGTCCTTGATGGAGTCGTTGTAGATCGAGCGCTGGTGCTGGTCCGGCGCGAGGATCATGATGACGTCGGCCCATTCGGCGGCGTCGGCGACGTTCTTGACGGTGAAGCCTGCATCCTGTGCCTTGGCGGTCGACTTCGAGCCGTCCTTGAGCGCGATGACAACCTCGACGCCGGAATCGCGCAGGTTGAGCGCGTGGGCGTGGCCCTGGGAGCCATAGCCGACAATGGCGACCTTGCGACCCTGGATGATCGACAGGTCTGCGTCGTCGTCGTAGAACATTTCAGTCACTTGCGTAACTCCTCTTGAGTGGATTTCTCGATATTGATGTGGTGCTGCGGTACTGGGCGCTCAGGCGGAGCGAAGCGCCCTGTCACTCATGGAGCGGGATCCCCGTCCAACGGCCAAGGTGCCGGACTGCACAATTTCACGGATGCCGAACGGCTCAAGCACTGAAAGCAGTGCTGCGAGCTTCTCCGGGGTACCGGTTGCCTCAATCACCAACGAGTCTGTGGACACGTCGACAACAGCTGCGCGGAACAGGTCTGCAGCCTGGGTAACCTGCAGACGTGTCGCGGCATCCGCACGTACCTTGACCAGGATGTGGTCGCGTTGTACGGAAGATTCGGAAGTCAGTTCAACAATCTTGATCACGTTGACCAACTTGTTGAGCTGCTTGGTGACCTGCTCGATCAGGTCGCCGTCGGCGTCGACGACGACCGTCATGCGGGACATGCCGGAGACCTCGGTGGGTCCGACGGCGAGGGAGTTGATGTTGAATGCACGCCGGGCGAAGAGGCTGGCCACGCGGGTCAAAACGCCGGGCTTGTCTTCCACCAGAACGGACAATGTGTGGCGGCTCATGCTTAGTCCTCCTCTTCCCATTCCGGGGTCAGGTTGCGGGCAACTTGGATCTGGTCATTGCTGACGCCGGCGGGAACCATGGGCCACACCATCGAGTTGGGGCTCACCACGAAGTCGATCACCACGGGGCGGTCGTTGATTTCGAGGGCCTTCTGGATGGTGGCGTCGATGTCTTCGTCGCGTTCACAGCGCAGCGCGGCGCAACCGTAGGCATCTGCCAGCTTGACGAAGTCCGGAATGCGGATGGTGTCGTGGCCGGTGTTCAGGTCCGTGTTGGAGTAGCGGCCTTCGTAGAACAGGGTCTGCCATTGGCGGACCATGCCCAGCGAAGAGTTGTTGATGATGGCAACCTTGATCGGAATGTTGTTGATGGCGCAGGTGGCCAATTCCTGGTTGGTCATCTGGAAGCAGCCGTCGCCGTCGATGGCCCAGACCACGCGGTCCGGTTCGCCCACCTTGGCGCCCATCGCTGCCGGAACCGAGTATCCCATGGTTCCAGCGCCTCCGGAGTTCAGCCAGGCGTGCGGGCGCTCGTACTTGATGAACTGCGCCGCCCACATCTGGTGCTGGCCCACGCCGGCCACGTAGATGCCTTCCGGACCGGTGAGTTCACCGATGCGCTTGAGCACCCGCTGCGGAGCGCTCAGGCCGTCTTCCGGCTCGGTCCAACCCAAGGGGTAGGTATCGCGCAGGTTGCCCAGGAAGGACCACCACGAATCAAGGTCCGGCGTACCGCTCTGCTCGAACTGGGCCTTCACGGCTTCGGTGAGCTCCGGAATGATTTCCTTGACGGAGCCAACGATCGGCACGTCCGCCGTACGGTTCTTGGAGATCTCCGCGGGGTCGATGTCCGCATGGATCACCTTCGCGAACGGGGCGAACGTCTTCAGGACGCCCGTCACGCGGTCATCGAACCGGGCACCGAGGGTGATGAGCAGGTCAGCCTGCTGCAACGCGGTGACGGCTGAAACAGAGCCGTGCATGCCGGGCATGCCGACGTGCTGCGGGTGGGAGTCCGGGAACGCGCCGCGGGCCATCAGGGTGGTGACCACAGGGGCGCCGGTAGCCAGCGCCAGCTCCATCAATTCGGCAGAAGCGTGGCCCTTGACCACGCCGCCGCCCACGTAGAGGACGGGCTTGCTGGACGCGGCGATCAGCTTGGCGGCTTCGCGGACCTGCTTGTTGTGGCCACGGACCACCGGGCGGTAGCCGGGCAGGTCGATCTTCGGTGGCCAGGAGAACGTCATCTGGCCAACCTGGGCGTCCTTGGCGATGTCCACCAGCACGGGTCCGGGACGGCCCGTGCTGGCGAGGTGGAATGCCTCGGCCATGACGTGCGGAATGTCGTTGGGGTCGGTCACCAGGAACGAGTGCTTGGTGATGGGCATGGTGATGCCCACGATGTCGGCTTCCTGGAAGGCATCGGTGCCGATGACTCCACTGGATACCTGGCCGGTGATGGCCACCATCGGCACGGAGTCCATGTGGGCATCCATGATGGCGGTGACGAGGTTGGTGGCACCGGGACCCGAGGTGGCGATGCAAACGCCAACCCGTCCGGTGACCATGGCGTAGCCTTGCGCGGCGTGGCCGGCTCCCTGTTCGTGACGGACCAGGATGTGATTCATGCTGGAGGCCATCAAGGGGTCGTAGGTGGGCAGGATCGCGCCACCGGGCAAACCGAAAATATCGTCCACGCCGAGTTCTTCGAGCGAACGGACAATTGCTTGCGAGCCGGTCATCACCGTTGGGGGTACAACGTTGTTCGGCCCAAGTACAGGAGAGAGAGGTGCAGCAGTGTCGACGACGGTGTCAGCCGCACGGTCGACCTTTTCCGGAGCCTTTGGGGCTCCAGCGGACTTTGCAGCCATCAGCGAGGGGCTGATCGGCGATCCTTTGCTCATCGGACTCTTCCTTAGTGGATCTTCAATTGATGGGTCTTGGAAATAAAAAAACCCCTCAGCCTTCCGGCTCTTCGAGGGGTTTGCGCGTGACAGTTCGTTACCAGTCGGGCTAAGCCACGCGCTTGGTAAGGACGACGACGCCGACGGTAACGAATGAAATCATGCGTTCAGTGTTCCCTCTAAGTGAGATACGTGTCAATCGAGCACCATCGTATCCCACTATTTGGACAGCGGTGTCCAAGTGCCGGACTCCGCCCGGACGGAACGGGCGGAGTCCGTACCGGATTGCTAGCCGCAGTATGCGCCCGTGGAGGCGCTGTGCACCAGCTTGGCATACTTGGCCAGGACGCCCTTGGTGAACTTGGCGGGCAGCGGTTCCCAGCCCGCCTTGCGGGCCTCGAGTTCGGCATCATCCACCAGGAGATCGAAGGACCTGGCTGCGATGTCCACACGAATGCGGTCGCCGTCCTTCACGAAGGCAATGGGACCGCCGTCGACCGCTTCTGGCGCGACGTGGCCGATGCACAAACCGGTGGTACCGCCGGAGAATCGACCATCAGTGAGGAGCAGGACATCCTTGCCCAGCCCGGCACCCTTGATGGCGCCGGTGATCGCGAGCATTTCGCGCATGCCGGGGCCGCCCTTGGGTCCTTCGTACCGGATCACCACCACATCGCCCTTCTGGATCTCGCCATTGTCCAGGGCATCCAGGGCACCCTGCTCCCGTTCGAAAACGCGGGCGGTGCCCTCGAAGACGTCGGCATCGAAGCCGGCAGTCTTCACCACGGCACCTTCCGGAGCCATGGAACCGTGAAGGATGGTGATGCCGCCGGTCTTGTGGATCGGGTTGTCCAGCGCGCGGAGGATCTTGCCGTCCAGGTCCGGCGGGTTGATGGACGCGAGGTTCTCAGCGAGGGTCTTTCCCGTGACGGTGAGGCAGTCGCCATGCAGCAGGCCGGCGTCGAGCAGTGCCTTCATGATGACCGGCACGCCGCCGATCCTGTCGACGTCGGTCATGACGTAACGGCCGAACGGCTTGAGGTCGCCCAAGTGCGGGATCTTGTCCCCGATGCGGTTGAAGTCGTCCAGAGTCAGCTCGACGTTGGCTTCGCGGGCGATCGCCAGGAGGTGGAGCACCGCGTTGGTGGACCCGCCAAAGGCCATGGTCACGGCGATCGCGTTCTCGAACGCCTCCTTGGTCATGATGTCCCGGGCGGTGATGCCCTTGCGGAGCAGGTTGACCACGGCCTCGCCGGACTTGCGCGCAAAATCATCACGACGGCGGTCTGCCGAAGGAGGCGCGGCGGAACCGGGAAGGGACATGCCCAATGCCTCGCCGATGCACGCCATGGTGTTGGCGGTGTACATGCCGCCGCAGGCGCCTTCACCGGGACAGATGGCTTTCTCGATACGGTCCAGGTCCTCCCGGCTCATCTTGCCGGCGGCGCATGCACCAACGGCCTCGAAAGCATCGATGAGCGTGACCTCTTTTTCCGATCCGTCTTCGAGTTTCACCCAGCCCGGCATGATGGAACCGGCATAAAGGAAGACGCTCGCGAGGTCGAGCCGGGCGGCTGCCATGAGCATGCCCGGAAGCGACTTGTCGCAACCGGCCAGCAAAACCGAACCGTCAATGCGTTCTGCCTGCATCACGGTTTCCACGGAGTCTGCAATGACTTCGCGGGAAACCAGGGAAAAATGCATGCCCTCGTGGCCCATGGAAATTCCGTCCGAGACGGAAATGGTGCCGAATTGCATGGGGAAGCCGCCACCGGCGTGCACGCCCTCCTTGGCGCCCTGGGCCAGGCGGTTCAGGGAGAGGTTGCACGGGGTGATTTCATTCCAGGAACTCGCGACGCCGATTTGCGGCTTTGCAAAATCGTCGTCGCCCATGCCCACTGCGCGGAACATTCCGCGTGCGGGAGCGGCGTGAATGCCGTCAGTGACAACCCGGCTGCGGGGTTTGATGTCCGGCGTATTGTCTGAAATCTGGGTGGTCTCGCTCATGCCCCAAAGTCTATGTGCCCCCGTCCTCCCCCGGACCGGGCCGGAGCGGGAAAATTGGAAAAGGCAGAATATTTCGGCGGTTCCCTGGCCCGCTTCAGGTGCTGGACAGTCAATAGGCAGCCACGTAACGTCGGAATTACGACTCACTGGAACGCTGCACACCCCGAAAGCAGAAGGGCATCACCATGGACTGGTTGATTTGGGTCATTGTTATTGTGCTGGTCGTCGCCATTGTTTGGTGGCTGACAAGCCGCAACAACGCAAGGAATTCACCGTCCGCACCGAACGATTCCCGGGCTGGAACGCCGGGACAGCGCGGGACTGCGGCACCTGCCGCCATGGAGCCAAGCGACGTCCCGTCCATGCCGGAAACCGCCGCAGCGGCCGCAGGCATTGCGGGCATCGCGGGTGTGACCCACCTCGGCAAGGCTGCCGCAGAAGGCAGCGGCCCGGCAGGAGACACGGCAGAAGCCGAACCGGTCGTCGAAACTCCCGTGCTGGATGAACCTGTGGTGGATGAGCCCTTGGTGGACACCAACGTCAGGGTGGAATCCGTTGGCGCCGGTGATGTGGATGACTGGGAGTCCGGGCCGTCCGGTGGCGCCGGGACAACGGCCCCGGCAACCGAAGCCCCGGCAACCGAAGCCCCGGCCACCGCAGCGGCGCCCACCGGGCCTGACACCGCCGATGCCCCGGAAGGAGTCACGGCAGACGACGTCGCACCAGCTGACGAAGCTGCGCGCAAAGACGCCGCGGACAGTAACGAGGCCGCAGACAAGGAAGCTGCCGACAAGGCCGAATGGGAATCGTCGTGGACGGACGCGTCGGGCACCCCGGTCCATCACCACGAATACACCGGTGCCCACTCCCCCACACTGCCCGGAGCCGAAACAGCGGCCGCGGAAGAGCCGGACGAACCAGTCGCCACAGGCACGGGACACCTTGCCGCCGAACAGCCTTACGGCGCCGGATCCTCGGGCGCAGCCCCCGACGGCAGCAGTCCCGAAGGGTATCCAGTCAAGGGCGATGCCGGCACCATGACCTACCAGGACGAGGACGCCGCCACCTACGTCGAAGCTCCCGCCGACGTATGGTTCGAATCGGCAGCGCACGCGGAGGCGGCAGGATTCCGCCCGCCGCGTCGCAGCCGGCATTAGCCGGCGAACGGTCCGATTACCATCCCCGGGCGCCTGAGTTGAAGACCGACAGGGCCATGCCGAGGGCGCGGTTTCGCCTGAAGATGCGTGCGCTGGCGTTGGCTGGCACGCTGCTGGGGGCAACAACTGGCTGCACGGGCAGTCCGTCGTCGCCCGGCACGGCGGCGACGCCGGGCGGCACGCAGCAGCAAAGCAGCACGGCGGTCGGCGGCGCTCCAGTCACTGCGTCGCCCTCTGCCACGCCTGCCCGCCCGCTGCTCAAGGAAAAGCTCGACGTCGGATTGCAGCTGCCGTGGTCGGCGGTCTTCCTGCCGGACGGCGCGGCTGTGGTTTCCGAGCGCGATTCGGGCCTTCTCAAGGAGATCCGCGATGGCCGGGCAACAAGCATCGGTGAGGTTCCCGGCGTCGTACCTGGCGGCGAAGGCGGCCTGCTGGGACTGGCCTTGTCCCCTGGCTTCGCCAGCGATCACTGGTTGTACGCCTACTTCACCTCAGGCACGGACAACCGCATCGCCCGGATGAAGCTGACCCGCGACTCCGCCGGCCGCCTCTCCGTTGGCGAACCCAACGTCGTGTTCTCCGGGATATCCAAGGCCTCCACGCACAACGGCGGCCGGATCCGGTTTGGTCCCGACGGATTCCTCTACGTTGGTACGGGAGATTCCCAGCGCCGCGAGCAACCCCAGGACATCAAGGCCCTGGGCGGCAAGATCCTGCGGCTGACCCCAGACGGCAAGCCCGCTCCGGGCAATCCTTTCGGCGACAACCCCGTCTACAGCTACGGGCACCGCAACGTCCAAGGACTCGCGTGGGACGCCGACGGGCGACTCTGGGCCAGCGAGTTCGGACCGGACGTGGACGACGAACTGAACCTGATCACCCCGGGCGGAAACTACGGCTGGCCCACCGTCACAGGGGCCCCGGGGAGGAACGGTTTCCTGGACGCCAAAGTGGTGTGGCCGTCGACGGCGGATGCGTCACCGAGCGGGCTGGAAATCCTCGACGGCGTGGCCTACACGGGAGCGCTCCGGGGGCAGCGCTTGTGGGCGGTGCCGCTGGCCGGGGAAACGGCAGGCACTCCTGTGGCTTTCTTCACAGGGGAATATGGCCGGCTCCGGGACGTGGTGAAGGGTCCGGACGGGTCGCTCTGGGTTCTGAGCAACAACAGGAACCCTGATTTCGTGCTGGTTTTGCGGCCTTCGCAGTGACGAACACGGCCGCCCGGAGGTCGATTTCGCACTTCCGTGGAAGTCGTGTAGAGTTACTTGTCGTTGCGGAGATCGCCAAGGATCTGAAAGACCTTGGATTGATCGAAATCAACAGCTGCACCTCTAGCTCAACTGGCAGAGCAATTGACTCTTAATCAATGGGTTCCGGGTTCGAGTCCCGGGGGGTGCACCAAATTGAAGGCCCCGAAGTGAGATTCACTTCGGGGCCTTTTGCTGTCCATCCCGAAGCCCGAAATCGCCCGCATGTGTGGTCCGTCACTCTTTGCCAAAAGTGGTCAACGGCGTTCAAAATGTGGTGTAGAGTTGTCTGTCGTTGCGGAGGTCAACGAGGAAATCAATTCCTCGTAAAAACCGAAACAGCAGTTGCACCTCTAGCTCAACTGGCAGAGCAATTGACTCTTAATCAATGGGTTCCGGGTTCGAGTCCCGGGGGGTGCACCAAAAGAAAAGGCTCCGGATCGCTACTGGCGATCCGGAGCCTTTTCTTTATGCCCAAGGCCTTCCTGGCCGAAGCCAGGAAGCGCCTAGAGGTTGATGTCGTCAGTGGGTTCTTCCTTGAGGGGGGCTCCGATGAGCCCGCGCACAACAATCCGGAGTTCATCGCGGAGCCTGGCCGTATCCACGGCGACCGGTGCCAGGACGTCCTGCTCAAGCTTGACGGCTTCCGAGAGCGCTTCCCTTCCGGCCTCGGTCAACGTGACAACGTGGCTGCGGCGGTCGGAGTCGCTGCGGTGCCGCGTCACATGGCCGTGAAGTTCGAGCCTCGCAAGGGTGGTACCCATGGTCTGGGCTTTGACACGCGCCACTTCGGCCAACGCGGCCTGGGTGATGGGGCCTTTGACCGCGAGTACTTGCATCGCAATAACGCCTGCATGAGTCAGGCCAATCGCTTTTAACTTTTCGTTCCACGAGATTTCCACGAGCCGGGCAGCGGTCGAAAGCAGTCGCGTCGTGGGCCATCTCTCCATATCAGGCATGCCGTCAGTATATGCGGCAGGCCCCCTGTGCTGCGGCTTCCGCACACTAAACTGGGGAATCGCGAACGTTATCTAGGAGCAAATATTGGTGGAACGACTCATTCCGGGGGACACAGCCCCGGACTTCACACTCACTGACAAAGATGGGAAGAAGATCACCCTCTCGGATTTTCGGGGGAAGAAAACAATCGTCTACTTCTACCCGGCCGCCTCAACCCCCGGATGTACCAAGCAGGCGTGCGACTTCCGCGACTCGCTGGCATCGCTCAAGGGAGCAGGCTACGAGGTACTGGGCATCTCGCCCGATTCCCCCGCAGCGTTGGCGAAATTCGCCAACGAAGAGCAACTGACCTTTCCGCTGCTCTCTGACGAGGACCATGCCGTGGCCGAGGCTTACGCAGCCTGGGGCGAAAAGAAGAACTACGGCCGCACCTACATGGGGCTGATCCGTTCAACGATCGTGGTTGATCCCGAGGGCGAGGTGGAACTGGCCCAGTACAACGTCCGGGCCACTGGCCACGTCGCCAAACTGCGGCGCGACCTCAAGCTCGATAAGTAGCGGGTACACTGGAGGCCGATACGTGGCCGCGGTCCTCCCCGGAGTCGGTCGCGGCCAGCCCGCGCGAGTGGTGAAATTGGCAGACACGCAGGATTTAGGTTCCTGTGCCTTCGGGCGTGGGGGTTCAAGTCCCCCCTTGCGCACAGTGGTTGCATCCACGCATTTCCTTGAAATACCCCCGGTCGCTGACCGGGGGTATTTTCCTCAAGAAGCTGGGGAACAGCCTCCGGCGTGCTTGCGGCATGCAGCCGGACCGGGCTCACAGGACGTTCATTTAGACTGGAATGCGGTCTGGCCGAAGCCGGCCGCGCACTTCCAACCGGCTTGAGGGGACAAGAGTGGCAAGCAGCAAGATACGGCGTCTGGGCCAGCAATTCGGTGCCGTCATCGTGGCCCTGGGACTTGCCGCCTGCACGGGAACCCCCGGCCCCCCGCCGTCCTCCTCCACTGGAAGTTCCACTCCGGCGGTTCCCACCGCCACCTTCAATTTTGGAACGGGGTCCATGCCCCTGGGCCTGGATCCCGCCCTGACCTCCGATTCCGAGGCTTACAGGGTGACCCGGCAGGTCCTGGAAGGCCTCGTAGGCGTGGACGGCTCCACCGGGCAAACCACTGCCCTGCTGGCCACGGAATGGAAGGACAGCAACAACGGGCTGAGCTACGATTTCACGCTCCGGGAAAAAGTCACCTTCCACGATGGAACGCCGTTTGATGCCGCGGCAGTCTGTGCCAACTTCAACCGCTGGTTCACGTTCCCCGCGGACCTCCGCAAGCAGGCACCGGGCATCTCCTTCCAAAGCGTCTTCAAGGCCTACTCCGACGAGCCCGTGTTCTCGATCTTCAAGGACTGCAAGGTTGTCTCGCCCACTGATGTGCAGATCAACCTGACGCGACCCTTCACGGGGTTCCTTCAGGCCCTGACTCTTCCAGCCTTCGCGATCTCCTCCCCCAAGGCGCTGGAAGCCCAGAAAGCCAACGTCCTGGACACGCACCGGAACGGACAGGCCATTTCCGCCTACGCCACCCATCCTGTGGGCACCGGGCCCTTCAAATTCGGCGCGTGGGACGACCAGAAGGTCACCCTCACCACCAACGAGGCCTATTGGGGCAACAGGGGCCAGATCGCCACCATCAACTTCATCCCCTACGACCGCGCCGAGACGCGCCAGCAGGCGTTGTTGGACGGCAAGATCGACGCCTATGACCTGGTCACCTCCGGGACCTTCGACCAACTGGTAAAGAAGGGCGTCCAGATCATCCAACGGGATCCCTTCTCCGTGATGTACCTGGGCATCAACCAGGCCGTGGCTCCACTGGACAAACTCGAAGTCCGCCAGGCAATCGAAATGTCCATCGACAAGGAAACACTGATCCGCCGTTTCTTCATCGACAACACGGCCCAGGCGTCCCAGTTCGTACCCCCGAAACTGAGTGGCTTCAACAACAACGCGCCGTCGTTGGGCTACAACCCGGACAAGGCCAAGGAGCTTTTGAAGAAGGCCGGCTACAACGGCGAGGAACTCAAGTTCTACTACCCGCTGAACGCGACGCGGGCCTACCTGCCCACTCCCGAGAAGATCTACGCCGAAATCAGCCGCCAACTGGTGGCCGTGGGCTTCAACATCAAGCCTGTTCCCGTCCAGTGGGAGGACGGATACCTGCAAAAGGTCCAGTCTCCCGGCGACCATGCCCTGCACTTGTTGGGCTGGAACGGCTCGTATGCGGATGCGGACAACTTCCTGGGACCGCTTTTCGGCGAGGCCCGGCCTGAGTTCGGCTACTCGGACGCAGATGTCTTCCACAGGATCGAACGTGCCCGTGCACTGCCCAATGGTGATGGACGCAACACCGAGTACCAGTCCATCAACGCGCAGATCGCGGCCTCCGTTCCTGCGGTCCCCGTAGCCTTCCCGATCTCGGCCCTGGCCCTTTCGAACAAGGTGGAAAGCTACCCGGCTTCGCCGGTCTTGAACGAAGTTTTCACAAACGTCCGCTTAAAGCCTTGACGATTCCCGGCAATTTCAGTATTGGGTGCGCCCGGGGATATTCTGTGACAGCCAGTGCCGCCGCTATCGGAGATTGATTGTGACCTTCATTTCCAAGACTCAACACGCCGACGTCGTCCTTATTGGCGGCGGAATCATGAGTGCCACCCTTGGTGCGTTCATCAAGCAACTTGAACCCACCTGGACCATCTCCCTGTTCGAACGCCTCGACGAAGCCGGACTGGAAAGCTCCGGCCCCTGGAACAACGCCGGCACCGGGCATGCCGCGCTGTGTGAGCTCAACTACTCCCCCGCGGCCAAGGACGGCTCGGTGGACCCCTCCAAGGCCATCCACATCAACGAGCAGTTCCAGCTTTCCCGCCAGTTCTGGTCCCACCTGGTGGACAGCAACGTGATCGGCTCCCCCAAGGGCTTCATCAACACCGTTCCGCACATGAGCTTCGTCATCGGCGACGACCACGCGAACTTCCTGAAGACCCGCTACGAGGCACTGAAGCCCAACACCCTCTTCCGCAGCATGGAGTACACCGAGGACCAGGCACAGATCGCCAAGTGGGCTCCGCTGATCGTCAAGGGCCGCGACCGGAAGCAGCGCGTGGCGGCAACGCACGCCCCTGAAGGCACCGACGTCGACTTTGGCGCCCTGACCCGCGAACTGACCAGCTACCTGCAGAGCAGTGGGGCCGAGGTCAACTACGGCCACGACGTCACCAACATCAGCCGCGCTCCGGGCGGTGGCTGGGATCTGTCCCTCAAGCACGCCAAGTCCGGCGAGCACGGCCGGATCCGCGCCAAGTTCGTCTTCGTGGGCGCCGGCGGTGGCGCACTCCACCTGCTGCAGGCCTCCGGCATTCCGGAAAGCAAGGGCTACGGCGGCTTCCCCGTTTCCGGGCAGTTCTTCCGGTGCACGGATGAGGCCATCACCTCCCAGCACAGCGCCAAGGTGTACGGCCAGGCGTCCGTGGGAGCGCCGCCCATGTCCGTCCCCCACTTGGACACCCGTTACGTCGATGGCAAGCGTTCACTCCTCTTCGGCCCGTACGCCGGCTTCTCCACCAACTTCCTCAAGACCTCCAGCTACCTGGATCTTCCCCTGTCCATCCGCCCAAGCAACATCATTCCCATGCTGGCGGTGGCCAAGGACAACATGGACCTCACGGCCTACCTCATCAAGGAAGTGGCCAAGCGCCACGAAGCCAAGGTGGAGTCCCTCCGCGAGTACTACCCCGAGGCCACGGGCGGAGACTGGGAACTCATCACCGCTGGCCAGCGCGTGCAGATCATCAAGAAGCATCCGCAAAAGGGCGGCATCCTGCAGTTCGGAACCGAGGTCATCGCATCCCGCGACGGCTCCATCGGTGCCCTGCTGGGCGCGTCCCCCGGAGCCTCCACCGCCGTGCCGATCATGATCGAACTGCTGCAGAAGTCCTTCCCGAAGAACTTCAAGGGCTGGCAATCCAAGCTCAAGGACATGATGCCCGGCTACGGCGTCAAGCTGAACGAAAACGCCGAGCTCGCCGCCGAACTGGAAGCCAGCACGGCACGTTCGCTGCAGTTGGATACAGCGACCGCACTCCAGAGCTAGGCCACCCAGGGGCTGCGGCCGGTTCCGTCAGCCGAACTCTTCCGTAGACCTCAGGAGACAATGCAATGTTCCGCCTGGCCACGCTGTCCCTGGGAAACCGGGCCCTGATCGCGCTGATCACCGTCTTTGCGGCGGTGTTCGGCGTGATCACCATGGGTTCGCTCAAGCAGGAACTCATTCCGTCCATCGAGTTCCCCCAGATCACCGTAGTCACCTCCATGCCCGGGGCCTCTCCCGAGGTGGTGGACAAGCAACTCAGCCGGCCCCTTGAAACCGCCCTGAACAGCGTCGAGGGACTCGAGTCCACCACCTCGACTTCGCGCAATGGCGTTTCGCAGATCACCATGGTGTTCACGTACGGCTCCAACCTGGACCGCGCCCGGAACCAGATCGACCGGGCCATCTCCAACGCCAAACGCGTACTTCCGGCAAACGTGGAGCCGCAGTCCATCGCCGGCAATATCAGCGATTTCCCCATCGTGTTCCTGGCCGTGTCCTCGGACAAGCCGCTCAGCGAACTCAATGCCGACCTCCAGCGCCTGAGCGTCCCGCGCCTGCAAAAGATCGACGGCGTCCGCGGCGCCGACGTGACTGGCGGCGCAACGCAGCACATCCTGATCCAACCGCGGCCGGCGGACCTCGCCAACTCGGGGGCGTCCGTCCAGGCCATCAGTGCGGCCTTGAAGAACAACGGGACGCTGGTTCCGGTGGGCACCATCGAGGACCAGGGCAAAACACTCTCCCTGCAGCTCGGCAGTCCCGTCGACTCGCTGGACGCCATCAAGGGCCTGCCGCTGACGGGAGCCAAGGGTGCGGCAACCATCGGAGCCGTGGCTGACGTCAGCATCGAAGACGACGCTGCCACATCCATCACCCGGACCAACGGCAAGCCGACCCTGGCCTTGTCCGTAACGAAGAAACCCGAAGGTGACACCGTCGCCATCTCGCACGCTGTCCGGGACGCCATCGCGCCGATGGAGGCCGAGCTGGGCAACAATGCAGTGTTCACCCCGGTGTTCGACCAGGCACCGTTCATCGAGAAGTCCATCAAGGACCTCACCACCGAGGGTCTCCTCGGATTGGGCTTTGCCGTTGCCGTGATCCTGGTGTTCCTCATGTCGGTCCGGTCGACGCTGGTCACCGCAGTATCCATCCCGCTGTCCCTGCTGATCACCTTCATCGGCATTTCAGCCACCGGGTACTCCTTGAACATCCTTACTCTTGGCGCGTTGACCATCGCCATCGGGCGCGTCGTGGACGACTCGATCGTGGTGATCGAGAACATCAAGCGCCACCTGAGCTACGGCGAACACAAGCTGGCGGCCATTGTGACCTCCGTCCGCGAAGTAGCGGGGGCCATCACCGCTTCCACCCTCACCACGGTTGCCGTGTTCCTCCCCATCGCATTTGTGGGGGATCTCGCAGGCGAGCTGTTCCGGCCGTTCGCTTTGACGGTGACCATCGCCTTGTTGTCTTCGCTGCTCGTTTCACTGACCATCGTCCCGGTGCTGGCCTACTGGTTCCTGGCCGCACCCGCACGGGACAAGGCGGAGCAACACGCCACGGAAAGCGCCCGAGCCAGCACGCCCCGGCAAGCCACCACGGCAGAGCAAGCCAGGGAGGCCGAGCAGCGGACCCGGCTCCAGCGCGGTTACCTGCCCATCCTTGCCAAAACGCAGAAGCACCCGGTAATCACCCTGTCCGCCGCTGTCCTGATCCTGGTGGCCACAGCCGCAGCGTCTCCCCTGCTGGCGACGGACCTGCTGGGGCGGTCCGGCGAAAACAGCATGACGGTGCGCCAGGTCCTTCCGGCCGGCACCAGCCTCGAGGCCACCAGCCAGGAAGCCGGGAAGGTAGAGGACATCCTGCGGGGCACGGAGGGCATCAAAGACGTGCAGGTAACCTCGGGCAACGCCCAGACAGGTTTCGCGGCCCTGACATCCACGGGCGCCTCGAATTCGACCTACACCATTGTCACGGACGAGAAGGCCAACCAGAAGAAGCTCCAGGACGAGGTCCGGGCCAAGCTTGCCGATGCTGCGGGCAAAATCACGGTGGGCTCCCAGCAAGGTGGCTTCGGCACCTCCTCCACCGTGGATATCACCATCAAGGCCGCCAACTCGGCCGACCTGCAGACAGCGAGCGATGCCATGGTCAAGGCCATGGAGGGCGTTCCCGGCAGCACGGAAGTCTCCACCAACCTGGCCGCCAGCCAACCGGTGGTGCAGGTCCGGGTGGATCGGGCCAAAACCGTAGCGGCGGGCCTGACCGAAGAACAAGTGGGGGGCTTCCTCGCCTCGACGGTCAGCCCCGTTCCGGCCGGCACCGTCCGCATCAGCACCAACGACTTCCCCGTCCAGATCGGCAAGGGCACCCGATTCACGAGCATCGCAGCGGTCAAGGCAGTCCAGCTCCCCACGGCGCGTGGGCCGATCGCTCTTGAGTCCATTGCCGCCGTCGAGCAGGTGGACACACCGGTGTCCATCACCAGCAGCAACGGCCAGCGCACCGCTAAGGTGACCGTGACGCCGTCGGGCTCCAACCTGGGCAGCGTCAGCACAGCGGTCCAGGAGCGCCTGGCCTCCGTGCAGCTGCCGGCCGGCGTCACGGCGGCCGTTGGCGGGGCCACCACGCAGCAGGCTGAGTCCTTCAGGCAGTTGGGCCTTGCCCTCCTGGCCGCGATCGCGATTGTCTATGTCATCATGGTGGCGGCCTTCAAGTCGCTCATCCAGCCGCTGATCCTGCTGGTCTCGGTTCCGTTCGCGGCCACCGGGGCCGTGGGGCTCCTGCTCCTGACGGGTGTTCCCCTGGGCCTTCCTTCCCTGATCGGCATGTTGATGCTGGTGGGCATTGTGGTGACCAACGCGATCGTGCTGATCGACCTGATCAACCAATACAGGAAACCGCACGACGGAAGGCCGGGAATGAGCGTTGCGGACGCCATCACCCATGGCGCCCGGCAACGCTTGCGGCCCATCCTCATGACGGCATTGGCCACTGTCTTCGCGCTGACTCCCATGGCCCTGGGACTGACCGGCGGAGGCGGCTTCATTTCCCAGCCGTTGGCCATTGTGGTGATCGGCGGGCTGGTCTCCTCCACCGCGCTGACCCTGGTACTGGTACCGGTCCTCTACAAGTTGGTGGAAGGCCGCCGCGAGCGGAAACAACTCCAGAAAGCCCTGCACCAGAAGCCTGAAGCGCCCGCCCGGGGCAATGGGGGCGACGACTTCGGCGACTGGACCACTGGCGCCGTGCCGCGCGTCACCGGCAGGCGGGCTGCCCACAACCCCGCGGAATAGCGCCACTGAACCCACTGCAGGGCCGGGAACATTTCCCGGCCCTGTCCTGTTACAGGCAGTGATAGATGCAAATGCATCTACTTTCAGGTACACTGTTGAGCAGAGCCCGGGACCACGGGCAGGGAGAAAGGCACATCATGCAGATCGGCGTTTTCAGCGTCAGCGACATCACCACTGACCCCACCACGGGCCGCACACCCACGGAGAACGAGCGCATCAAGGCCTCCGTGGCCATTGCCAAGAAGGTCGAAGAAATCGGCATGGACGTCTACGCCATCGGCGAGCACCACAACCGGCCGTTCTTCTCTTCCTCCCCTACCACCACGCTCGCCTACATCGCAGCCCAGACCGAGCGCATCACGCTCTCCACGGCCACCACGTTGATCACCACGAACGATCCCGTGAAGATCGCCGAGGATTTCGCCATGTTGCAGCACCTGTCCGATGGCAGGGTGGACCTGGTCCTTGGTCGCGGCAACACCGCCCCCGTCTACCCCTGGTTCGGCAAGAACATCCAGGACGGGATTGAGTTGGCGATCGAGAACTACAGCCTGCTCCGCAAGCTGTGGGACGAGGATACGGTCAACTGGTCCGGCAAATTCCGGACGCCGCTGCAGAACTTCACCTCCACGCCCCGCCCGCTGGATGGTGTTGCACCGTTCGTCTGGCACGGCTCCATCCGCACACCGCAGATCGCCGAAGTGGCCGCGTACTACGGCGACGGGTTCTTCGCCAACAACATCTTCTGGCCCAAGGAGCACTACCAGCAGTTGATCGGCCTTTACCGTGAGCGCTTCGAGCACTACGGCCACGGCAAGGCAGACCAGGCGATCGTCGGCCTGGGCGGCCAGTTCTTCATGAGGAAGAACTCGCAGGATGCAGTGAAGGAGTTCCGTCCGTACTTCGACAATGCACCGGTCTATGGCCACGGTCCGTCCTTGGAGGACTTCACCTCGCAAACCCCGTTGACGGTGGGCAGCCCGCAGGAAGTCATCGAGAAGACGCTCACCTTCCGTGAGTTCTTCGGCGACTACCAGCGGCAGTTGTTCCTGATCGACCACGCCGGCCTGCCGCTGAAGACCGTCCTGGAACAGCTGGACCTGTTCGGCGAGGAAGTCCTGCCGGTCCTCCGCAAGGAATACGAGTCCCGGAAGCCTGCCCATGTACCGGACGCTCCCACGCACGCCTCCCGCGTCGCCAAGGCCCTCGAGGCCAGCGTCAGCGAGTCGGCACAAGCCGGGGCTGCGGGACAGGAGTCCTGATGTCCAGCCCCTCGGCATCCTCTGCCGTCCGCCTCGCCGCCGAAACCTGGGAGTCGTTGTTCCGTTCCCAGGTGGCGGTGATGCGGAAGCTGCAATCGGGTCCCGCCTTCAAGGCCCTTCCAGTCAAGGAGTACGACGTCCTGTTCACGCTCTCGCGCTGCCCTTCGGGCCAGCTGCGCCAGAACGAAATCAACGACAAGGTCCTGCTCAGCCAATCCAGCCTCAGCCGGCTGGTGGACCGCTTGGAGAAGCGCGGGCTGGTGGAGCGGACGGCAGCGCCCGACGACGGCCGGGGAGTCCTGCTGTCCCTCACCGAAGCCGGGCGCGAGTTGCAGAAAACGATTGGACGCGAGCACGTACGGGACATCGCCCATCTTGTCGCCCCGGCCCTGACCGCTGACGAACAGCGCGAGCTGCTCCGCCTGACGGAGAAGCTCCGCGCATCCGTCGCCGGGCACCCGGCAGGGGTCAAATAGTCAACGCAACACGATGAGTTGCCCGGGGTCTTCCCCGGGCAACTCGCCGTTAACGGACGCGCTGACTTTGAGGGTCTTGAGGGAAAGGCTGCCTCCGACAGTGGACAGGAAGGCCGTATCCGAGGAGTCCCTTCCTGCCGTAATCCGGAGCATGGCGTCGCGCGGGGCCAGGCCTGTTGGATCGATGACGTGCCAACCACCGTTAAGGTAAGCCTCGGCGACGGCGTGGAAATCCATGGGGCTCAGGCCCGGAGCGTACACCGCGGCCAAACGCGCGGGCACGTCCTTGGACCGCAAGAGGGCGATGGCCAGGTGCGCGAAGTCGCGGCACACGCCGCGCCGGTGCAGGAGCGTCTCCACCGCGCCGTCAGTGCCCCGGGACGATCCGCTGACGTAGCGCAGCTCCCCGTGGACCCAGTTGCGCACGGCTGACAAGAGTTCGGTCCCGTGCAGCCCTCCGAATTCGGCGTAGGACGTGGGCAGCAACCTGTCCGATTCCGCGTAGCGGCTGGGGCGGACGTAGCGGATAAGTTCCATCGGCTCGGAGGCATCGGGCACTCCCCTGCCCACTACCGTGGCTTGGTAGTCCACCGTGACTTCGCTCGGCTCCGTGAACTCCATGTACTGGAACCGGCCGCCGTGATGGTCCGCCAGTTCGGCGAACGGGACGTCATTGCCTTCGCTGGTGATGGAGAGCGTCTCGGTCAGGGAGTCGTAACCGGGGTTGCGGGCCACGGCGACGGCCATGGCAACCTTGGTGTTCGCGACGGTCTTGAAAACGAGCTTGGCAGCTACGTTGCGTTCCATTAATCTCCGGGTTGGTTGCGGCGGGACAGCCCCCATGCCGCCGTGCGTGGATCGGCCAACAGCAGGACTACAGATTGACCTTCAGAGACAGTAGCATCCGCTGGACGTTCGCGAATTCGGAGCCATGGGCGACGTACTTCGCAGCGAGGTCCAGGGTGTCAAAGGACTTGGCGGGAGCCACCTTCTCATCCGCGGCGAACGCATCCAACGCCGTGACGTCCCCGAAGGCAATGTCCCCCTTGCCGGATGGACCGAGGACGCGGTTGCGCAGCTCACAGGATTGGCCCTCCGCGCCGGCCACCACATTGGTGATTCCATAGGAGCCGAAGAACTTGTAGCCCTGGATCACCCTGAACACCACCCTGGGGTCGATGGTCCCGGCACCGTCCGAATGCGGCACGTCGAGGGGAATGCTGCTGATCACCACATAGGGCTTGGCCTGTCCAGCGGGGCAATCGGCGGGAGCGGCAGCAGGCAAGCCTGTTTGCAGCGTTGCCACGTACTTTCCGGCTGCGTCCTTCACTTCGACCTTCAGGGCACCTGGAAGCGAGCCTGCGTCCGGAGCAACCGACTGGACGATCCACTCCTGGGGCAGCTCGAAGCTGACGCTCCTGGCCGGGTCGGTGTAGGTCTTCCAGGACGATGCCGTGGGCACGGCATCCGGAGAACCGGATCCTTCGGGAGTCGCGGAAGCCTGGCTGCTGCCGGAAGGAGGTGCCGGCGTCGTGCTTTCACCCGACGGCGTCGCCGGTACGGTGCCGGACTCCGAGCTGTTGGGCCGTGCCGTTGCGGTGTCCGAAACCTGCGGCCCCTTGTTCTGCGCCGTGCAGGCCGTGGCACCTGCCAACAAGACCACGACGGCAGCAGCCAGGGCGGTGATCCGGCCGGGGACGGTGATGGGTTTTGTCATGCCCTTCATGGGGAAAGCCTATCGGCGGAGGTCCCGCGACACGCACAGGACTAGGCTGAACACATGGCTCCCGAAAGTACCGACGAATTCTCTGGCTTCGAGGACAGCATCCCCACAATGTCCGCCGTGGACATCGCCGACTGGCGGATGCGGACCTTTGCGCTGTACCACCACGTGCGGCAGCTGGCGGCCCAGGACCCGTTCGATGCCCACAACTATTGGCGGCAGGAGCGGGACCGGATGTTCGGAACGCATCCGGCCTCGGCCCTGACGGATGCGGTTAAAGCCTCCTTCTCCGGGCTGCGGACGGCCGACTACGATCCTGCTTTCCGCCTCTATGTCCCGTTGTCGCCGGAGGGCGAGGGCCAGGAAATGAAGGTGGCCACAGGGACGGACGGCGTTGTCCCGTTCGTGCGGATGGGCACCTTTGAGCTTCCGGGACTCGGCTCACTGGCCGCTTGGCGGCTGCGCAGCTACGGTGGCGGCATCTTCGTCCCCTTCCGTGACGCCACTGCCGGCAAGGAGGGTGGAAGCTACGGGGCTGGCCGGTACCTGCTGGACACCATCAAGGGCGCGTTCCATGGAGTGCGCCGAAGTGGTGAGGAACAGGAATTCGTCCTGGACTTCAACTTCGCGTACAACCCGTCGTGCGCCTACAACGAAGCGTGGGCCTGTCCACTCGCGGGGCCGGCCAACCGTCTCGCCGCGGAGATCCCTGTCGGGGAGCTGTACACGCCTTCGGAGTAGCTACGGACTGTCCTTGCGACGGGGGCCGCCGGGGTGGTGAGGGCCGCCGGGGTGCTGCGGTCCGCCGGGTCCCGGCGGGCCTCCAGTCGGGGGTGGCGGCGGACCTGGCGGCCTCCCCGCGCTTGGCACGTGCTTGTGCAAATGCGGAGGGGGTGGAACGGGGTGGTGCTGCGCCGGCGTTTCGAATGCGCCGTCCCTGGATTCGGCATTCTCCCCGTTGGCCGTTGATGCCCCGCCATCCTCGCCCGATCCGGAAACCAGTCCAAAATAGTCGTAGAGTTCCTTTTCCTGGCTCTCACTGATGGATCCCCGGTCATTGTCGATCCGGGGTCCCTTTTCCACGCGCTCCTTGGCCACTGCCAGTTTGATGGTGGAATCCTCAACGTGGGCCCCAGCCAGTGGCGCAAACGATTCCGACATGCCAAAGAACCCCGTCCGGACCGTCACGAAGGCAGGATCGCCCGAATCACCGCTCAGGAACACCTGCTCGACGGAACCGATCTTCTCCCCGGCAGAGTCCACAACGATCCCGCCGTTGAGGACTATCTGGTCCAGGTCCTGGAGACTGAGCATGGTTCATTGTGCCGCACCAATGGCCGGAGCCGCAGCAACGGCCAAGGCCAGGGCCGCCACGGCGGCAACAATGGTCAGCGGCGCCACGATCAAGCCGAACAGGGCGTACCCCCTCCAGCTGATGAGCACGTTCATCTTGGTCAGCCGGTCATGCCACAGCAGGGTGGCCAAGGAGGCCCACGGCGTGATGAGCGGCCCCGCATTCACGCCAATCAGCAGCGCGCCCGTCCGCAGCGGAGAACCAGCCAACGGCTCGGCCAGCAGGTACGCCGGAAGGTTGTTCACGACGTTCGACCCCAAGGCTCCCGTTGCCGCCAGCCGGAGCAACTCAAGGAAACCCTCCCCCTGGCCGGCGAACTGCCCAATCAGCGCGGGCAGGCCAACGTAGCGGGTCGCCTCCACCACCAGGAACAGCCCTGAAGTGAACAGGAGCAAGGACCAGGGCACCAACTGCACGGTGAGCGAGCGGCGTCGCCGGACGGCGAAGAGAACCAGCAGGACACCTGCCGCGACCGTGGCGGAGAACCACAACGGAATTCCGGAAACCAGCGCCGGAAGAAGCAACGCCAGCACAATGGCCGTCGCAAGCAAGAGCACGCGGTCCGTCCGCTGCCCGGAAGCTGCCGGCGTTCCGGCGTCGGGCTTGATCCTGGTGACGGGAACGCGCGCGTAAGTGCGCCGCAGGTCGCGTCGGAACACGATGGCGATGAAAGCCAGGGGCACTACGATGGCCACCAGCGACGGCGCCCACATGAGCGCCGCGAAACCACCCGGGCTGATGCCGCCCAGGTTGTGCTGCGCCAGGAGGTTGGTCAGGTTGGAGACCGGCAGCAAGAGGCTTGCGGTGTTTGCCAGCCACACCGTGGCCAGCGCAAAGGGAAGAATGGGGAGCCCGGCGCGCCTGGTCACTGTCACCACAACGGGCGTCAACAGCACTGCCGTGGTGTCGATGGACAGGAAGATGGTGCACAGGACCGCGAGCACGGCCAGGAGCACCCACAGCACAGAGCTTCGGCCACGGCCCCAGTGGCGCAGCCTGCCCGCAATCCATTGGAAGACCCCTGCTTCGCTGGCCAATTCGGTGACAACCGTCATTGCCGCCACGAACCCCATGATGGGTGCCACGCGCTCCACAAGAACGCCCACCTCGGCCCACGGCAAAATTCCCGTTGCCACAGCAATTGCACCGGCCACAAGGAGGACCGCCCCTATGATCGCCAGACGCATGATCGGATTCTATGCTCCCGCATGCCGGCACCCGTGACGGCGCGGTCCACCGCAGTCGGCGTCACGGGATGGTAAGCATTGCAGGCCCCATGTCAGAGGGCCGGAGCCTAGCCTTGAAGCATGAACCGACAGGTAGGGATGGTCCGGCAGCACAGGATCATCGCGGGCGTCACCGTGCTCCTGGTGGCTGCGATGGTGGCGGTCGGAGCCGCGTTGCTGCAACCGTGGCGCCTGTTCACCAGCAGCACCCTTAACGAGGCGTTTCCCGTCGCCCCCGCTTCGGTGAAACCCGCTGCTTCCGCGCAAGCCTCAGTCGATCCGACGGCGCCGTCCACCCCGGCCGCAAACCCATCACCTGCTCCGGTGGTGCTTGGCACCGGCAATTTCCAATCCCAGGAACATGGGACCAGCGGCACCGCCCAACTTCTGCGGCTCCCCGACGGCAGCCACGTGGTCCGGCTGGAGAACCTGGCCAGCAGCGACGGCCCGGACGTTAAGGTGTGGCTCAGCAGTCTCGAGGCCGGCGGTGACTGGTTCAAATACCGCTCGGGCCGCTACGTGGATCTGGGTCCGGTCAAGGCAACGCATGGCAACCAGAATTACGCTGTCCCCGCCGGCGCTGATATTACGGGCCTGAGCTCAGTGGTGTTGTGGTGCGACCGCTTCAGTGTTGCGTTTGGCTCGGCGCCCCTTGCCTGACGCCTTGCGGGGCCCGCTCTGCGCGCCAAGACCACGACGTGGGGCGTAAAGCGGGCCCCGCAACGCATGGAAGGACGTAGGATGTCATCATGACTTCCACACTTCCCCGCCGCATCGCGCGCGTCCGGCCCGTCGAATCGCACACTCCGGACGAGCAATTCTTCGTGGCCAACGATGCCCGGGACTTCGACTCGGACGCCGGGCGGCAGTGGACGCTGGTGGAAACTCCGTTCCCGGGATCCCGGGCCAATGCCTCGAGCCCCGCCCGGCCCGGCTGGGAAACCGGTGGCGTGGTGGACCAGGCCAGCTTCGCGTTCCTGGCCCCGTCTGTGCCCGCCAACGTCTTCGGCATGGCCCACAACACCGGCCAGCCCGGACGGGACCTGCCACCCCAGGCCTTCCACAAGGCGGCCTCAAGCGTGATCGGGCCAGGGGACGCCATTGAGTTGAGCTCGACGGTTGGCTATGTGGACCCGGAAGCGGAACTGACCGTCGTCGTCGGCCGTACCGCGCGGGGACTGACGCTGGAAACGGCGCGGAACGCAGTCCTCGGATTCACGATCGGAAATGACGTCTCGGCACGCGACCTCCAAAAGTCCGACGAACTCTGGATCAGCGCCAAGAGCCAGGACACCTTCACACCCGCGGGTCCCTGGATCGTCACCGGCCTTGATGACTCAGACCTGGCTATCGGCATCGTCCACAACGGCAGGGAACTGAAGGCAGCGAGCTCAGCGGACCTCGGCTGGAAGGTGGACGAGATCCTCGTTTACCTGACATCCTTCATGACGCTCCATCCGGGCGACCTGGTGCTGACGGGATTTCCGGCGGAGTGTGCGCGTATCCAGCCAGGAGACGTCGTCGTGTGCCGGGTGGAAGGCATCGGAGAGCTGCGCAACCCGGTGATCGAGGCCACGTGGGAGAACCCGTCGCCTTAATGTGTCAGGCTTAAGGCATGGAGACAGCCGCGGATGCCACTGGACTGCGCCCGTCTCCCTCGGACAACCCAGCAACCAAACCGCCCCGCAAACGGCACCGCGGCATCCTGAAGTACCCCATGGTCCGCCAGCTCATCCGCTTCACGGGCGTGGGCATTATCTGCACCGCGAGCTCGCTGGCCATCTATGCGCTGCTCCGCCCGTGGATCGACCCCCAGCTCGCCAACGCGATCGCCTTGATCCTGACGTCGCTGATGAACACGGCCCTGAACCGCCGCTTGACCTTCAAGATCACCGGTGGCAGGAAGCGGGCGCAGGACCACCTCAACGGCGTGATCGTGATCGTCATCGCCTTGGTCATCACGGGCGGCAGCCTGGGCGTCCTGCACATCTTCCGGCCCGAGGCGACGGTTTCCGAGGAACTCTGGACCACCACACTCTCAGGGTTCGTTGCCACGGGGGTGCGGTTCACGCTCCTGCGGCACTGGATCTTCCGCCGCGCCCGCCACGTCTAGCTGCGCATTCCACGCCTGGCCCGAACCCAACTGAGTCGCATTTGTGCGCGTTTTGAGGGGTCAAAACGCGCACAAATGCGACCTAGTTGGGCTGGTTCGAGAGGTTCCGGACACGCCCGACGGCGGTTTCCACGGCTGCTGCCGCCTGATCCAGTTCAGCGTCGGTGACAGCGGAGGTAAAGCTGAACCGCACTGCCGTCTGGGCCGTTTCCGGGGCGATTCCCAGGGCCAGGAGCACGGGCGACGGCGCGTCGGAACCAGCCGCGCACGCCGATCCGCTGGAGCACACCACCCCGAGCCGTTCGAGTTCAAGCAGCACGGACTCGCCGCTGGTCCCGGGGAAGCAGAAGGACGCCACTGACGGCAGGCGCCGTTCAGGGTGGCCGGTCAGGAAGGCCCCGGGAACCGCTGCCAGGACTGAGGTCGTGAAGGCTTCCCGGAGCCCGGCGACCCGGGCAGCCACGGCGGCTTGTTCGGCGTGGCTCAAGGCCAGCGCGGTGGACAAGGCAACGGCTCCAGCCACGTTTTCCGTTCCGGACCGTCTCCCCCGTTCCTGGCCGCCGCCATGGACCAGGGGTTCCACACGCAGGCGCGCCTTCGTGAAGAGGACGCCGGAGCCTTTGGGCGCCCCAAGCTTGTGGCCCGAGATGCTCAGCGCATCCACGCCGAGTGCCTTGACGTCGAGGTCCAGCCAACCGGCCGCTTGGACGGCGTCGGTGTGGAAGGGGACGCCGGCTTCATGGGCCGCCGCGGCGAATTCAGCCACGGGTTGGATGGTGCCAACCTCGTTGTTGGCATACATGATGCTCACCAGCGCTGTTTCCGGGCGCAGCACTTTCCGCAAGGCGTCGACGGTGACCAATCCGGTGCCGTCGACGGGAACCACATCAACGGCAAACCCGTGGACCCGTTCCAGATACCTGGCGGATTCTTCCACCGCAGGATGCTCGACGGCGCTGATCACCACCCGGTTCAAGTTTCCGTCCGCGGCGTTCCGGGCAAGCGCAATGCCCTTAACCGCAAGGTTGTCCGCTTCCGTCCCACCGGAGGTAAATGTCACCTCGCCGGGGCGGCAATTCAACACTCTTGCGACGGCGGAACGCGCCTCTGCGAGCGCCGTTGCGGCCGCTTCACCCAGGCTGTGGTGGCTCGAGGGATTCCCGAAGTCGCCGCTGAGGTAGGGCCACATGGCCTCGAGCACCTCCCGGCGCACAGGCGTGGTGGCGGCTGCGTCCAGGAAGATCACGGCTGGTTCAACTCGAGCTCAACGTCCAAGCCCAAATCCAGTGCCGTGACACTGTGGGTGAGGCCACCAACGGAAATCACGTCCACTCCCGTCGCCGCGATTTCGGCAACGGTGTGGAGGTTGACGTTGCCGCTGGCTTCAACGATGGCCCGGCCGTCTACTTGCTTGACGCCAGCACGGAGTTCGTCGGTGGTGAAGTTGTCCAGCATGATGGTGTCCACCCCGGCGGCGAGCACGGGTTCGATCTGTTCGGCGCGGTCCACTTCCACCTCGAAGTGGGTGGTGTGGCCCAGTTGTTCCTTGGCCGCGAGCAGCAGTCCGGTCAGCTTGGCGGAGTCGCCGCCGGTCATGACTGCCAGGTGGTTGTCCTTGGCCAGGACGGCGTCGGAGAGGCTGTAGCGGTGGTTGGCTCCCCCGCCGCAGCGCACGGCGTAGCGTTCCAGCACACGGAGACCCGGGGTGGTCTTACGGGTATCGGTGATCCTGGCACGCGTTCCTTCAACCAGGCCGACGAACTCTGCGGTCTTCGTTGCGATGGCACTCATGCGCTGGACCAGGTTCAGGCCTACCCGTTCGGCCAAAAGGACCGAGCGGGCACTGCCGCTGACGCGCGCGAGGTGGGTACCGGCGTCGAACGTTTCGCCGTCGGCCACCAGGGGGTGGACGTCGGTATCCGGGTCGATAACTTTCATCGCGTCACGGAACACCGTTCCGCCGCTGAGGACACCCGGAACCCGGGCGTTGAGGACGGCCGTGGCGCGGGCGTCTGCGGGGATCAGCAACTGCGAGGTGATGTCCCCGTTGGGTGCGTCCTCGGCGAAGGCCCGCTCCAGGATGTCCCGGACAGCTGCGGCGGGGAGGGTCAAGTTAGTCATGGACGAGGCTCGCTTTCCGGCTCATGGTGTAACGCTTGTCAAAATCGTCGACGGCGGCTGGTTCAGCCACGCTGTCGCTGCGGTAATGCGCCCCAAGGGACCCACGCCGCTCCCGCGCGGCATGGACCAGCAGCTGCGCGGCCAGAAGCAGGTTGGAATCCTCATGTTCCCCCACGTTCACGGACCCAGCACCGACCAAAGGAAGGATCTCCTCGGCCCAGGCATCGAGAACAGCCTCGGCTTCCGCCAACAACACCCCGTTCCGCAGGACCCCGGCCTTGGCGGTCATGAGCCGCTGGAGTTCCTGGCGGGAGAACCCGCTGGACGAGGCAATGCTGGCGCGCGGACGACCTTCCACGTCAACCAGCGGTGCTGGAGGCCCCGCGGCAGGCGACCACAAGATCGCCCCTACGGCCCGCCGCGCAAACACGAGCCCCTCGAGCAACGAGTTGCTGGCCAAACGATTAGCGCCCTGGACTCCCGTACAAGCAACCTCACCTGCAGCGAACAACCCCGGGACAGACGTCCGGCCGAACAGGTCCGTCACCACGCCACCCATCCAATAGTGCGCCGCCGGCGCCACGGGAACGGGTTCGCTGGTCCAGTCGATCCCGGCCTGGCGGGTTCGGTGGCTGATGGTCGGGAAGCGTTTCTCCAGGAAGCCCGCACCCCGCTCTTTTTCGACGACGGTCGCATCGAGGTAGACATGTCCGTTGGGGTCTCCGAGGGCAGCCAGGTGCAGGGCGATGCTGCGGGACACGACGTCGCGCGGGGCGAGTTCGGCGTCGGGGTGGTAGTCGGGCATGAACCGCTGGCCGTGGACGTCCACCAGGATGGCCCCTTCACCGCGGACGGCTTCGGAGATCAGCAGCGGATCGGCACCTGCCGGGGTTCCGGCTGGAGGAACCATGCACGTGGGGTGGAACTGGAAGAATTCGAGGTCTGCCACTGCGGCGCCCGCACGCCAGGCGAGGGCCAGTCCATCGGCGGTGGCAACGGAGGGGTTGGTGGTCTGTGCGAAGAGCTGTCCGGCACCGCCGGTGGCAAGGAGTACGGCGTCGGCCATCAGCGTGAACTCGTGCCCGTCGCGCAGGTAAGTGAGGCCTGCAATCCTGCGTTCGGGCGTACCGTCCTCGGGGAGGAGCGATGTGACCTGCGCCCGGCCAATCACCGTAAGCCGCCCCTCCGCTTGGAAGGCAAGCACGGAGCGGATCAAGGCTTCTGCCACGCGGGCGCCCGTGGCGTCGCCGCCGGCGTGGAGGATACGGGGCGCCGAGTGGGCGGCTTCGAGTCCCAAGGCGGGGTCGCCGTCGTCGTCCAGGTCGAACCGGACGCCAAAGCGTTCCAAGCCGGCCATGTCGAACCGCGCCTCAGTGCACAAGACGCGGACCGCTTCCGGATCGCAATGGCCCGCGCCGGCCTTGAGGGTATCGGCAATGTGGGCAGCCACGGTGTCGCCCGGGGCGGGTTCTTCCAGGACTGCCGAGATACCTCCCTGGGCGAAGTACGTATTGCTGTCCTCCAGGGCACCTTTGGTCAGCAGCACGACGTCGCTCCCCGCCTCGGCGGCCAGCAGCGCGGCGTAAAGTCCTGCGATTCCGCTCCCGACAACGATCAAACGCTGCCGGTCGGCGTGGCCGGAAAGGGCGGCCGTGGGGTGGGTGGAGGTCATGTGGGCTCGATTCGGCTGGTCCGGTGAACCGGTGTTCCTGTGCCGCGCAGAAATGCGGCTCGTTACGCGGGCTTGGCGGCCAACATGCGCTCGAGGGCGATCTTGGCGTTGTCCTGCACGGTGTCGTCCACGGTGATGCGGTTGACGATGCGTCCTGCCACGAGTTCCTCAAGCACCCAGGCCAAGTAGCCGGGGTGGATGCGGTACATCGTGGAGCACGGGCAAATAACGGGGTCGAGGCAGAAGATGGTGTGCTGCGGGTTTTCCGCGGCGAGCCGGTTCACCATGTTGATCTCGGTGCCGATGGCGAACGTGGTGGGTTCCGTGGCGGCGGCGATGGCCTTCTTGATGAAGTCGGTGGAACCGGCCGAGTCGGCGGCGTCCACCACTTCCATGGGGCACTCGGGGTGCACGATCACGTTGACGCCCGGGAAGTCCTGGCGGGCCTTCTCGATCTGGCCTACGTTGAACCGCTTGTGGACGGAGCAGAAGCCGTGCCAGAGGATCACGCGTGAGTCCAGGAGGGTTTGCTCGTCGTTGCCGCCGAGTTCCTTGCGCGGGTTCCACATGGGCATCTGTTCCAGGGGTACGCCCAGGGCTTTTGCGGTGTTCCGGCCAAGGTGCTGGTCGGGGAAGAACAGGACCCGCTGGCCGCGTTCGAAGGCCCATTCGAGCACGACTTTGGCGTTGGACGAGGTGCAGACGATTCCGCCGTTGCGGCCGCAGAAAGCCTTGAGGGCGGCGGAGGAATTCATGTACGTGACGGGGATGACCGGAACGCGGCCCTGCCCGTCAACGTCGGTTCCGAAGATCTCTTCGAGCTGTTCCCAGCATTCCTCTACCGAGTCCTCGTCTGCCATGTCCGCCATGGAGCAGCCTGCGGCGAGGTTGGGCAGGATGACGGCCTGTTCGGGCGTCGAGAGGATGTCTGCGGTCTCCGCCATGAAGTGCACGCCGCAGAAGATGATGGCTTCGGCGTCAGGCTTGGTGAGGGCCGCGTTGGCGAGCTGGAAGGAGTCGCCCACGAAGTCCGCGTACTGGACAACTTCGTCACGCTGGTAGAAGTGGCCCAGGATCACGGCACGGTCTCCCAGGGTTTCTTTGGCGGCCCGGATGCGCTGGTCGAGTTCGGCCTCGGACGCCAGTTTGTATTCCTCGGGCAATTGGCCTTGGCGCGGCGTTGCTTTCGGGGCGACGTCGCCGCTGGAGGCACCGGGACCGTAGGCGGGCGCCCCTGCGAGGGCCTCGGCGAGGTCGTACTCCCACGGGCCCTTGGCCAGGGCGGGGCTGCAGGTGGCTCCTGCGCGGGACAGGCCGTTCTCGGCTTCCTCGCGCGTAATCAGCTGGACGGCAGTGTTGACGCTGCTCATGGTGTACTCCTGTTATCTGGCCCGAGGCCGGGCGTGCCGGTGAAGCGGTAGAGGCGTGGCGGACGATGCTTTCCGCCCTGCAGGTATTCACCGGTTTCTTCGATGTCCGGTGTGGCTTTGATCTGCCGGCGGAAGTTCGCCGGGTCGAGCTGGCGGTCCAGGACGGCTTCGTAGACCTCCCGGACCTGCGCCAGGGTGAAGAATTCGCCCAGCAGGTGGTAGGCGATGGAGCCGTAGGCCATTTTGTTGCGGAGCCGCCACAAGGCGTAGTCCACAATCGCGTTGTGGTCGAACGCCAGTTCCCCCAACCGGTCTGCCCGGAACCACTTCACGTTCTCGGATTCATCTGCGAGCGCAGCCTCCGTCGGTTGGACCAGGGCCCAATAGACGATCGAGACAACGCGCTGACTGGGCGAGCGGTGCAGGCCGCCGAAGGCGTACAGCTGCTCAAGGTACTCGGGCGCCAGGCCGGTTGTGTCCCGCAGGTTGCGGGAGGCCGCATCCTGGAGGGATTCGTCGTGGGCCAACGGCCCGCCTGGCAGGGCCCACTGGTCCTTGTATGGTTCGCGGATGCGTCGCACCAGCGGCAGCCACAGCGTGGGGCGGCCGGTCTTCTCGCTGGGCCTCAGGGCGAAAATCACCGTGGATATGGCCAACGACGGCGGTGCGAGCCGCCGCTCGGCGACGTTGGCTGAGTTGACGTTCACGGCGTTCACCTCGCTTCATCGCCGCTGGAACCGTTGGATCCCATTTAGTTAAAGTCAGATTGACTAGAACTAATGGTACGACTCGGCAGGCGCAGCGCAAAATGCTTTTCGTCACACAGGCTTGGCGGCCGACTCCATGAGCGGCAGCGTGCGGCCCTGGATGTGGCTGTTGAGGACGATCACGGAAGAACACCGGACCACGGATTTGGTGGCGATCATGGCATCGAGCACCCGCTGCATATCCGGGTTGGAACGGGCCACAATCCGGACCATGAGGTCCGAATTTCCCGTGACCGTGTGGACCTCGATGATCTCCGGTATGGCACTGAGGCTTTCGATGATGGCGTCGTGCCCGATCTCCTGGGTGATGGTGACCGAGCAAAAGGCCACAACGGGAAATCCGAAGTTCGCCGGGTCCGGCTGGGGCACCCACGAGCCAATGACGCCGTTCTCGATCATGCGGTCAATGCGGGACTGCACCGTAGCCCGCGCAACCTTCAGGACCCGGGACGCCTCCAGGACGGAGGATCGCGGTGAATCCGTGAAGAAACGTACAATTTTTGCATCAAGAGCATCGACCAGCATCAAAGTTCCTGTCCCCGGGGAGCCTTACCCATCACATCGCCACAGCAAAAAGTGATGTATCTTACAAACTGCGAGAATTATTCCACGGCTCTTGCTGCGTCGTCGACGCCCTGCGCGCCCAGCCCACAAAGCGGGTACGCCAACGCCAGTATGAAATCCATAGAAGGTAGACACGTATGACAACGAAGTCCATCGCGGCTCCTGCACCAACTTCCGGCCTCGGCCATTCCCTCAAACCCCGCCAGCTCACCATGATGGGCCTTGGCAGCGCGATCGGTGCGGGCCTGTTCCTGGGTTCCGGCGCAGGCGTGCAGGCAGCAGGCCCGGCGGTCCTGATTTCCTATCTCGTCGCGGGCACCCTGATCATCCTGGTGATGTGGGCCCTCGGCGAAATGGCCGCGGCCAACCCGAACAGCGGCGCCTTCTCTGTCTACGCCGAGAAGGCCATGGGCAAGACCGCAGGCGGCACCATCGGCTGGCTCTGGTGGCTGCAACTGGTGGTGGTGATCGCGGCCGAGGCGCTCGGGGCAGCCGGGCTGCTCTTCTCCGTCTGGCCGGTCATTCCAGTGTGGGTCCTCGCCCTCGTGTTCATGGTGGTCTTCACCGGCATCAACCTCGTGGGCGTGCGCAACTTCGGCGAATTCGAGTTCTGGTTCGCCATCCTCAAGGTGGCCGCAATCGTGATCTTCCTGCTCATCGGAGCCGCGCTGCTGTTCGGCTGGCTGCCAAACGTTCCCACCCCCGGCTTGTCCGCCTTTGGCAACTTCGCGCCCAACGGCATCGGCGGCATCGCTGCGGCACTCTTCGTGGTGATCTTTGCCTTCGGCGGCACGGAAATCGTCAGTGTGGCCGCAGCCGAAACAGAGAACCCCGCCCACAGCGTCGGCAAGGCGATCCGAACCGTCGTATGGCGCATCCTCGTGTTCTACATCGGATCCGTATTTGTCATCGCAGCCGTGCTCCCTGTTGGCTCGGACGGACTGAAGTCGCCGTTCGCCGGCGTCCTGGACCTGGCCGGAATCCCCGGTGCCGGTGCGGCAATCACCCTTGTTGCCGTCGTCGCGCTCTTGTCCGCCCTCAACGCCAACCTGTACGGCGCGTCCCGCATGGTGTTCTCACTCTCCGAACGCGGCGAAGCACCCCGCTTCCTTTCGCGCCTCAGTGTGTCCAAGGTGCCGGTTGCCGCCGTCGGGGTTTCTGTCGCTTTCGGCTTCATCGCCACTGTCCTGGAGCTGCTGTTCCCGGACCGCGTGCTGCCCGCCCTCCTGAACCTGGTGGGCTCCACGTGCCTTGTTGTCTGGGGCACGGCACTGGTATCACAACTCATCCTGCGCCGCCGGGCCGACCGTGAGGGTACGGAACTGCCCCTGCGCATGAAGGGCTTCCCCGCCCTGACGATTGTGGGACTGGTACTCCTGGGCATCATCTTTGCGGTCGGCTTCGCCAACCCGGAGAGCGCAGGACAACTGTTCGGCACCCTGGTACTGATCCTCGTCATCGCCCTCGGCTGCTTCCTGAATGCCCGGGCGAAGTCGGCCAAGGCAGGCCACCCGGCCCGGTAGCGGCTTGCCATGCGAAATGAAGAGGCTCCTTGCAGTTTGTATTGCAGGGGGCCTCTTTTTCTATCCAGTTTGTACAAAGTGTTTGGTTGGAACTGAGCTGATTGCGCAGCACCGAACCGGGTGATTACTGTCACAGCCATGACAAGTACTCCAGTGATTGCCGCCGTCGAGGATGACGCGGCCCCACTCACGCACCAGCAGCTGCGCGAGCTGTACACACTCATGGCTTCGGTCCGCCATCTGGACACCGCGGCCGTAGCCTGGCAGCGGCAGGGAATCATCCCCGGCTACGCTCCGGAGCTCGGCCAGGAAGCTGCCCAGGTCGGCAGCGGCTACGCCGTGGACCGGAGCCGGGACTTCGTCTTCCCCACCTACCGCGAGATGGGCGTCGCCCGGGCCATGGGGCTGGACATGGTGGGCTACATGGCCACGCACAAAGCCACGTGGCACGGCGGAATGTACAACGCGCTCGAGTCCCGCTTCGCCCCCATCCAAGCCGTCGTGGCCGGCTCGGTCCTGCACGCTGTCGGCTGGGCTCACGGCCAGACGCTCTCCGGAAAGCCTGCCGGTGAACTCGGCGTGGCCATGACGTACTTCGGCGACGGCGCCTCCTCCCAGGGCGACGTCCATGAAGCCATGAACTTTGCGGCGGTCATGAAGGCACCCGTGGTCTTCTTCATCCAGAACAACGGCTGGGCTATTTCGGTGCCCACCGAACGGCAGGTGGCGGGCGGTTCCGTGGCGGCACGGGCTGCCGGATACGGCATCCCGTCAATCCAGGTGGACGGCAACGACGTCGTCGCTGTGTTCGAGGCCACGCGCTCGGCGTTGGCGCACTGCCGCGGTGGTAACGGTCCCGTGGTGGTGGAAGCCATGACGTACCGCCGCGGACCGCACTCCACCGCGGACGACCCCGGGCGTTACCGGACCTTGGACGAAGAACGGCTCGACGCCGGCGAGGATCCTTTGGAGCGATTCCGCCGCCACCTCCTCGCAGCGGGCGTAGCGGACCAGGAATTCTTCGACCAGGCACAGCGCCAGGCCGAAGGAGAAGAAGCCGCCATCCGCGCCGGCGTCGAAGCCTTGGGACCACGGCCCGGCGCGGAGATGTTCAGCCTGGTTTTCCAGGAACCCACCCCCTCCCTGCAATCCCAGGCCACTGCGTGGCGAGAGGAGTCGGACCATGTCTGAGGCGCTGATCGAAACCAGCAGCGAAACCCGCGTGGAGCAGTTGTCCATGCAGCAGGCGCTCAACCGCGCCCTGGACGATGTCCTGGCGGAGAACCCGAAGGCCGTCATTTTCGGCGAGGACTGCGGGAAGCTCGGAGGCGTCTTCCGGATCACCGACGGCCTGCAGGCCAAGCACGGCGAAGACCGGGTCTTCGACACCCCGCTGGCCGAGTCCGGCATCCTGGGCATGTCCGTAGGCCTGGCGATGGCAGGCTTCCACCCGATTCCCGAGGTCCAGTTCGACGGCTTCGCCTACCCGGCCATCAACCAGATCGTCTGCCAGATCGCGCGAGTGAACTACCGCAGCCGCGGAACCCTGGCCATGCCCATCACGCTGCGTGTGCCCAGCTTCGGCGGCATCCGCGCCCCCGAGCACCACGGTGAGAGCCTGGAGGCGCTCTTCGCGCATGTGCCCGGGCTCAAGGTGGTCTCGCCCTCCACACCGCATGATGCTTACCACCTCCTCAGGTACGCGGCTTCCCGACCGGATCCGGTCATCTTCATGGAGCCGAAGTCCCGTTACTGGCAGAAGGGGCCGGTGGACCTCACCACTGACGCTCCGGACGAAGAAGCGAACGACGGCGGCAGGCTCACCGGCGCCCGCGTGGCGCGGAGCGGCCGCCATGTAACCCTCGTGGCATGGGGCGCCATGGTGGCCCGCTGCCTGCAGGTGGCCGAACTGGCCGCAGAAGACGGAATCGACGTCGAAGTCCTGGACCTGCGGTGGCTTAAACCCATCGATGCCGAAGCCCTGGCGACGTCCGTCGCGAAGACGCGTCGCGCCGTCGTCGTCCATGAAGCGCCACTGACCTCGGGCCTTGGCGCCGAAGTCGCCCAACTCATCACGCAGCACTGCTTTGGCACGCTGAAAGCTCCGGTGGAACGCGTGACCGGCTTCGACGTGCCCTACCCCTCCGGCGACCTGGAAGACGAATACATCCCCAACATCGACCGCATCCTCTATGGGATCCAACGCGTACTGGAGTACCGCCGTGGCTGAACTTTCCTTCCCTCTCCCGGACCTGGGTGAAGGCCTCATCGAAGCAACCGTGCTGGACTGGCTGGTCGAACCCGGCCAGCAGGTGGAACGAAACCAGCCTTTGGTGGAGCTGGAAACCAGCAAGTCGTCCCTCGAATTGCCCAGCCCCCAGGCGGGTAAAGTGGTGCGTATTCACGGGGAGCCGGGTGAGACCATCAACGTCGGCGAGCCGCTGATCGTGTTCGAGGTACCGGATGACACCGCCGGGATCGTGGGCACAGTTCCAAAGGACGAAGCACCCAAGCGCCGGGTCCGCCTGAGCGCCGTACTCGATGAGGACTGACATGATGACCGGCAGGCACACCGTGGAACAGCGACACACCGTGGAAGGCACTGATCCCGAATTGTTCGTGGAAGTCCATGAACCTGCCAACGACGCCGGCTTGCGGCCCGTCCTGCTGATCCATGGCTTCTCCTCCTCCAGCAAGCTCAACTGGGCTGACAGCGGCTGGATCACCAGGCTTCAGGACGCCGGCCGCAGGGTGATCACCGTGGACTTGCCGGGACACGGACGGAGCCACTCCCCCGAAGACCTGGACTCGTACACGCCCAGCCGGATCCGCGCGGACCTCCTCCAGATAGTTTTCGACGCCGGAGCGCGGCCACTGCGCGACGGCGATCCGTCAACGGGCCTGGACATCATCGGATACTCGCTCGGTTCGCGGCTGGCCTGGGAGTTCGCTGCCACCCAGCCGGATCTGGTCCACCGTGTGGTGCTCGGCGGACCCAGCGCTGCCGACCCGCTCGCCGCCTTCGATCTCGCGGCCGCCCAACGCTACCTGGCCGACGGAACGCCTATTGAGGACGAGTCCACGGAAGGGCTGCTGAAGATGGCCCGTTTGCTGCCCAGCAACGATCTCTTCGCCATGTTGTCCCTCATCGAAGCGATCAAGGGTGAACCCTTCGATCCCGCCGAGGCCGCGCCGCATGTTCCCTTGTTGCTGGTGGCCGGCGAGAAGGACGAGCGGGCTGCCACGATGCCGCAACTGGCAGAACTCGCAGGCAAACGCGGCGGGTTGGTGGAGATCCTGGTAATTCCCGGGCGGACGCACACAAACGTCATCACCAGCCGCGCCTTCAAGGAAGCAGCCGTCGGGTTCCTCGGAGTGTAATGCGCCGTCTTAGCGTGCGAGCCGTTCAGCGTTCACGCTCATCCGCTCCAGGACGCTGACGGCCATGGCGTATTCGTCAATGCCAATGCCCATGGACAAGTCCAGCCGGGCCTCTTCAACCAGGCGTTGTGCTTGGTGGAAGGTCTCGCGGCCGCGTTCGCTGAGGGTCAGCCTGTCATCAATCATGGTGATCAGCCCACGGCCAACCAGGGAGGCCAATTCCCGCTCGCGCAAACGGACATCATTGCCCCAGAACGGGCGCAACACCTCCTCGAGTTCCTCCGGCTTCATGGTTGCCTCAGCCAAGGTGTTAAGCGTCTGCCACTGGCGCCGGCTCAGCTTGACCCGCGCAAGCGTACTGTCCAGCTGCACTTCCAAGGCGGCATCGAGCCTTTTGATCCAATAACCGATTGGCTTGTTCACAAGCCCATGCTTCCAGTGTGACAACCCTCCGGCAAGGATGAACTGTAGGCTTGAACCAGCGCCGGACAACATGGGAATGGGAGCAAATGGGCATGCGTTTCAGGGACCGGGCTGAGGCCGGGCAACGCCTGGCCCAGGGACTCCCCCAGTTCAGGGAACGGCCGGACACCATAGTGCTTGGCCTCGCCCGCGGCGGCATCCCCATCGCGGCCGCGGCGGCAGCTGAACTCTACTTGCCCTTTGGAGCCGTGTTGGTGCGGAAGCTAGGCATTCCCGGCAGGGGCGAGACCGCGTTCGGAGCGCTCGCCTGGTGCCAGGGAGACGTGGTCCGGATCGTGAACAGGCAGTTGAAGGATCTCCTCCTGGCCCGCGGCATGGGCGAAGCCGCCCTCGATGCCGTGGAAGCTGCCGAACGCGCCGAACTGCACCGGCGCGCCGCAGAGTATCCGGGCATCGACCAGGACCTCCGCGGCAAGAACGTCATCCTGGTAGACGATGGCCTGGCCACGGGCGCAACCATGCGGGCCGCCGTCGAATCCGTCCGCGCGGCGGGCGCGGCCAAGGTTGTGGCCTCCGTGCCCGTTGCCTCGCTCGAAGCCTCGACATCCCTGTCCCGCGTGTGCGACGCCGTGTTTTGCCTGCACATTCCGGGCAAGTTCCACGCAGTTGGCGCTTTCTACCGGCACTTCGAGCAATTGGCCGACCAGGATGTGATGGAGTTGCTCAAGGGCGCGGGACCAGGGAGTAGACCCCAAGGGCATAAGGGAGGCGCTGTCCCTTGAGGAACAGCGCCTGCCTTCCCGGAGCCGTTAGTTAGTGGTGCGTGCTGAAGCCGAGCGGGCGGCCCTTCGTTTCCTTGGCAAGGATCACGCCGACGGCGGAGATGACGCAGAGGGCCATGATGTAGATGCCCACGGAGCCGGACCACTTGGTCTGGTCGAGAAGGGCCTGTGCGATGGTCGGTGCAAAAGCACCACCCAGGATCGCGCCGAGGGCATATCCGATGGAAATACCCGAGTACCGGACCTGCGGCGGGAACATTTCGGCGTACATGGCGGACATGGGTCCGTAAGAAAGACCCAGGCCGATGGTCAGCACGAACAGGGCAATGCCATACAGCAGGATGTCCTTGCTGTCGATCAGGGCGAACAACGGGATCATCCAGGCGAAGACCAGGGCGTAGCCAAGCAGGAACGTCTTGACCCGGCCGATCTTGTCCGAGAGCCAACCGCCCACCATGGTAAAGATGAGCCAACCGAAGGAAGCAACGGTGGTGGCCAGGAGGATCTGCGGAGTGGGCATCTTCAGGGCCTTGGTGGCATAGGAAATGAAGAACGCGATCAGGAGGTACCCGGCAGCGTTGTTGGCGATGAAGATCAGGGCCGCAAGGACAACTTCCTTGGTGTTGTGGCGGAACAGTTCACCCAGGGGCGCCTTGCTTTCGGCCTTGCGCTGGGCGATCTCCTTGAAGACCGGGCTTTCACCAACTGCGCGCCGGATCAGGTATCCCACCACGATCAGCACCACGGAGAGCAGGAACGGAACGCGCCAGCCCCAGGCCGCGAAGTCTTCCTTGGACATGCCCGACTGCAGGAAGAACAGCAGGCCGGTCGCGAGGATCATGCCAATGGGAACACCGATCTGTGGGTAGGCGCCGAAGAGCCCACGCTTGGTGATGGGAGCATGTTCCACGGCCATCAGTGCGGCACCGCCCCACTCGCCTCCGGCGGAGAAGCCCTGGACGACGCGCAGGAAGATCAGGAGCACGGGAGCCCACAATCCGATGGTTTCGTACGTCGGCAACAGGCCGATCAGTGCGGTGGCAGCGCCCATCATCACCAGGGTCATGACCAGGACTGCCTTCCGGCCGACCCTGTCCCCCAGGTGGCCCGCAATGGTTGCCCCCAGCGGACGGAACAAGAAGCTGATACCGATGGTGGCGAACGACAGGAGCTGCGCGACTCCGGGGTTGGACTTCTCCAGCGGAGTCAGGAACAACGGCGACAGCAATGTGGCCGTGAGCTGGGCAAAGATGAAGAAGTCGTACCACTCGATGGTGGTGCCTACCAGGGTCCCGGCAAGGACTCGGCGCTCTTCGCGCTTACTGCTGGGACCTGACAGGGAGTCGACAGAGGAAGTTGCGGTCATTGAAACTCCAGTGGGTGTGAGTGTCTGCTCGGCGTTTGACTTGCATTAACCGACAGAACGGTCAGTTAGGAAACTGTACTACACGCTGTGACCGGAAGCACAGACCTCATGGGACATAGGATTGGTGGCATGGATTCCCGCAGCGACGTCAAAGGCCCGACGGAGGCACCAACCCAGGCTCCGCCGTCGCAAACCCTCTCCCGGGGGATCCGCGCCCTGGAGATCCTGGCGGCGGCCGACCGCCCGCTCACCATCGCCGAACTGGCCGAAGCGCTGGGCGTCCACCGCTCCATCGCGTACCGCATCCTTCGCACCCTCGAGGACCACTCGCTGGTATTCCGCGATGACTCGGGCCGGGTGCAGCCCGGGGCCGGACTGGCCGTGCTGGCCCGCGGCGTGTCACGGAATCTGCAGTCCGCCGCGCTCCCCGAGCTCACCCAACTGGCCAATTCGCTGCACATGACGGCCTTCGTCGCGGTGTGGGACCACCAGGAATGCGTCACCCTGGTCACCGTGGAGCCCCGGCAATCCGGGGCAGCGCTCGCCCAGCACCCCGGCACCCGCCACCCCATCAGCACGGGCGCACCGGGAATAGCCATCCAATCCACCATGACCGAGGAACGCTGGCAGCAGGTGGGTCCGGGCGTTCCTTACCGGCCCGAAGCACACGAAGCCAAGCGCGTGGGCTACGCCATCAGCCACGACGAAGTAATTGCCGGGCTGTCCTCCTTGGCCGCACCCATCCACGTTCCCGGCGGACGGCCGGCCGCGATCGCCGTCGTCTATATCCGCCTGGACCAGGACGCCGACGCCGTTGGCAAGGCGCTCGCGGCCAGCGCGGGGCGGATCGAAAGCCAACTCGCCTGAGGTCATTCCTTCCACGGCAAGGAGTGTGCCCCAGCACACAAGACTGGGGGCCAGCGGATCTCGAATACTCGAAGAAGGACAGGACCGCTTTGGCCTGGCCTTGCCGACTTTCGGAAGGAACCCCATGAGCCTGAATCTTCTTGACACCTCCAACTGGCTGCCCCTGGACGGCCTGGCGCCCGGCTTCGATGCCAACAAGGCGCCCACCGTCCAGGATTTGGCGGGCAGGGAACTGACGGTAGTCGGCGACGGCGGCCCCATGACTTTCAGCTTCGACGACGAAGAAGTCACGTGGACAGCCGCAGGCTACTCAGGCACCTCGGCCTACGAGGCCTTCAAGGTTGCCGAGGACCTTTACTATGCGCAGTGGCACAGCAGTGTTGATGCTGGACTCGCGGTCTCGCTCATAGCGGACCTGGCCAACGGCCGCGCCCTGTACGTTGGTGCGCACCTGGGCCGGGCAACCCCGGGGGCCACGGCCGTGCAGCATGATTTCCGGGTCGGCACGCTGGAGGGCTTCACAGCCAAGGGTGACGCCATCCAGGAAAGCACCGGCCTGATCGGGCGCCGCGTCGAATGGATTTACAGCCCGGTCCACGCGTACGAGCACGTCTACCTCAGCCCCACCTGGTACACGTGGCAATGCCTGGCAGGTCCGGAGCGTGGCTTGGCAGACACCGATTCCAACACCGTTTTCCAGGTCAGGCCGGGCATTTTCGTGTTCACGTGGCGCGAGAAGGTGATTCCGTGCGGATCGGTGACCATCGCCGATCACCGCGACGTCAACGCCATCCGTTCCCACGGCAGCCTGTTCGGTTGGGACGAATCCGGCGTCGATCCCGTCCATTTCACGTTCGGAGCGCATGGCCGCCTGATCAGCGTCAGCCACCACAGCCCCGAATTGAACCCCGCGCTCTAAGCGCCCTCAACGCAGAAGCGTCCCCGGCAGAACCTGCCGGGGACGCTTTTTTGCGGAACGGTTCAGTCTTCCGAGCCGTGCCCGATCCGTGCATAGAGAGCCGGCTGCGAGCGCCTCAACCGCAAGCCCCACAGAACGCCAATCACACCGGGAAGCAGCACGACGAGCGGCAGGACAAACGTTGCGGAGGTAGAGTCCGTTTGCCCCAGGAGAACGTTGAAGTTGGCCAGGATCAACACGAAGACCACGGCCAGGAGAATGAACCCGAGGCCCGGAGCCACCACCCGGACCCAGAGGCTTGCACCGTGCGACTCCTTGCGGAAGAAGCCGATCACGGCCAGGGACACGACGGTCATCAGCAGCACCAGCCCCATCGCGCCGCTGTTGGTCAGCCACGTGAACATGGTCAGGACGGGGTACAGTTCGCCGAGTTCGGAACCGTTTCCGGCGATCGCGAACGCCACGGTGACGACGACGGCGATCAGCGTCTGGGCGAGCGAACCGGCGAACGGCGCTCCGCTGCCTGGACGGACGGCGGCGAGTGCCGACGGAATGACCTGCTCGCGGCCCAGGGAGAAGAAGTACCGGGCCACCGCATTGTGGAAGCTGACCAGTGCGGCGAATAGACTGGTGACGAACAGGACCTGCGCGATGTCGCTGAGCAGGACGCCGCCGTTGGCGCCGAGGAAGGAAAAGATCATGTCCGGACCACTGGTGGTGGCGGTTTCAACGACGGCGGACGGCCCGGCTCCGACGGTCATGGCCCAGGCGGAGACGGCATAGAAGAGGGCAATGATGGCGACGGCGGCAAATGTTGCCCGGGCAACAGTGCGCTTGGGGTCCTTGGACTCCTCGCCGTAGATGGCTGCCGATTCGAACCCCATGAACGCAGCAATACCAAAGGACAGCACCGCCCCGATTCCCGGAACGAAGAGGCTCTCCGGGCTGAACGTCGCAGCGTTCACGCCTTCCGGCGCGACGGCCAGGCTCATGATGTCGTAGACAATGACCACCAGGAATTCGAGGGCCACCAGGATGCCCAGGACTTTGGCTGAGAGATCCACCCGGTTGACGCCGAGCCAACCCACGATGGCGATGCAGACAAGCACGGGGATCCACCACGGGACAGCGATGCCCAGCCGCGCAGAGAGCAGGGAGGATACGGTGAATCCGAAGAGTCCGTAGATGCCTACTTGCATGAGGTTGTAGGCCATCAGGGCAACCAGCGAGGCACCCACGCCTGCCGGGCGGGAGATGCCTTGCGCGATGTAGGCGTAGAACGCCCCGGCGTTGGTGACGTAGCGGCTCATGGCGGCGTACCCAACGGCAAAGAGGGCGAGGATACCCCCGAGGATGAGGAACGAAAGTGGTACCCCGGTGACGCCAGTGACGGCGAACGTGGTGGTCACGCCACCCGCCAGGACGGTCAACGGGGCCGATGCCGCGATGATCATGAAAGTCACGGCCGGGACGCCGAGACGCCTCTTGGTGCTGACGGACCCAGTAGTCCGGCCCTTCACGGGATTGTCCACGCTCATAAGTGTGCTCCTGCCTCGGTACCGCGGGAGATGGCGCGGTAGGTGTCGGTCATTCCGCAATCTTCCATCGGGCGGGGCGCGCGTGACTTGTCTCACACGGCAAGGTGTTTGTCTGTCCACGCACGCCGCAGCGCCGCAAGGCCGCGGTGTAGAATCGTGGGCAAGCTCACGTCCCCCTGGTGCCCTCCACCACCAGCGCCAAGCGGCACGGCGGGCCCTTGAAAAGGAGTTTGATGACCGTCGCGGCTGAGACCGGGCCCGCTACCGTGCAAACCATCGTCGCGGAGTCGTTCCAGGAATGGAGCCGCGCTATTTCCGCGTCCTTTGTGCCGTTGCTGGCCCAAGGTCCCCGCGGTGCAACGTTCCACGGCACCATGCGGGCCAGGGTCCTGGGACAGATCTCGGTGGTTGAAGTCACCGCCGGCCCCCACACCGTGCTGCGCACTCCAGAGTTGATTGCCGGATCCACGGGACGGTTCTTCAAGCTGAGCATCCAGCTTTCCGGCACCGGGAGACTTGTCCAGGATGAGCGCGAGGCACTGCTCAAGCCGGGCGACCTGTCGATCTATGACACCTCCCGCCCCTACCAGTTGACGTTCGACGACGACTTCCGCACTTTGGTGCTGATGTTTCCGCACGTCCTGCTCGACTTGCCGGCCGAAGCCATGGGCCATGTGACAGCCCTGCGGATTCCCGGCGATGAAGGCCTGGGCGAACTGATCAGCCCCTTCCTTGTCCGCCTCGCCGACAACCTTGAAGCGCTCAGCGGCACCAACGGGCTCCGATTGGTCCACAACGCCCTGGACCTCGTGACCACTCTCTTCAACGGCGAGCTGGACCAGTTGATTGAAACCGGCCGTGATCCGCACCTTCTGCTGCTCGGCAGGATCCACGACTACATCGAGGCCAACCTCGGCGATCCCGAACTCTCCCCCGGAACCATTGCTGCCGCCCATTACATCTCCACGCGTCACCTCCATGACCTGTTCCAGGAAATCGGCACCACCGTGGCGGCCTCCATCCGGCAGCGCCGCCTGGAACGCTGCCGGAGGGACCTGCTGGATCCCGTCCTGGCGGACCGCGCCGTGACCACCATCGCGGCCAAATGGGGATTCACCGACGCGGCCCACTTCAGCCGGATCTTCCGTGCCGCCTTCGGGAACTCCCCTACCGGCTACCGCAGCAGCCACTGAGGTTCCACGGACCGCCGTCGGAGGCTGCCGCCGTCGAGCGTCCCGGCCGCGTTACTGCTACGCAGCGGCGGTGGGCGCCGTCCCTTCGTCCGCCACGCCGGCCATCTCCTCCAGCATGGTCCGCAGCAGCCTGTCTTCCAGCCCGGCGGCTGATGGATTCCCGGAAAGGTTCACCAGTTCGCCCGGGTCGGAGCGGTGATCGTAGAGTTCCATGATGTCCGTCCCGAAATAGCGGGTCAGTCGCCCTTCCTTGGTGATGACCGTCCGCATGCGGACAGGGCCGGGCAAGCCGTCCAGGCCGAAGGGCTGTTCTTCCTCGACGAGCAGAGCGCTGCGGTGCTGGGCGGTTGCGCCGGTCAGCAGAGGTACGAGCGAGCGTCCCTGGATGCCACGGAACCCCGCGGAACCGGTCAGTTCCAGCAAGCTTGGCGCGATGTCCGCGCTGGAAACCAAGGCATCGGTGCGGCCCGGGATCCCACCGGGGACGTGCACCACGAGCGGCACATTGGTCACCGCACGGTAATGGACAAAGTGCTTCAGCATGAGCCCATGGTCACCAAACAGATCGCCGTGGTCACTGGTAAACACGACGATCGTGTCCTCGGCCAGGCCTTGCCGCTCCAGCTCATCGAGGATCCGGCCAATGTGTTCATCCATCATGGTGATGAGGCCGTACTGCGCGGCCGCGGCGTGCCGGTACTGCTCCGGCGTAGCGGCCCACGTCATGGTCGGATCCGGGTTGGGCGTTCCCCGGTGCTCAATCATGGTCCGGATGTGCTCGGGCGACCGTCCATGGTCCTGCTCGAAGCCGAGAGGCAGCGGCAGTTCGGCGGGATCGTACAGCTCCGAATACCCGGCGGGCGGGGAGAACGGATGGTGCGGATCCGGGAAGGACACGAACATGAAGAACGGCTGGTCCTGCCCCGCCGCGTCCTTGAGGTGCTCGATGGCCTTCTCGCTCACGTAACTCGTGGGGTGGGCTTCGGCGGGGATTGCTGTTTGGTACACCTGGTCCCAGCCGCCGTACAGGCTCCCGGATTGTTCAGGTCCACCCAACGCTTCCGGATCCACGCCGCGTTCGCGTGCCCAATGGACGTAATGTCCTCCGGGCCGGTCCCCGTGGCCGATCACCAGGTCAACCTGCTGGTAGCCGTAATAGTCCGCCGGGAGGGCAATGAAGCGCTTGTCGTGCGCTTCCCGGTTCTCCCATTGGTCCCAGCCCGGTGCCAGGTTGCGAATGTGCGCGTCTCCCACCGCCGTGTCGAGGAGCAGGGGATCCGTGGACCGGATCTCCTCGGCCTGGTGCGGCTCGAACTCCCAGCCCATGTTCTGGTGGTGGAGCTTTCCCACTCCCACTGTCCGGTAGCCGGACGAGGCCAACGAGCCCGGGACCGTCTGCGTGAGCGGGTCGAGGGTGATGCCGTTGCAGCGGGTGCCGTGGGCCGAAGGCCACCGGCCGGTCATCAGGCTCGCGCGGTTGGGCATGCAGGTCGGGTTGGCCACAGTCGCGTTGGTGAACACCGTGCTCTTGGCTGCGAGCGCATCCAGGTTGGGTGTGCGGACAATGTCGTTGCCGCCGAAGCCTACGTGGTCTGCCCGCAGTTGGTCCGCGATGAAGAACAGGACATTGGGCCGACGACGGGCACCGGCCGGGTTGGGGGCCGTCATGCGGGCCTCTTGATCATGGACAACACCTCGGTGCGCTGCTGGGCGAACCCTGGCAACGAGCGCGTGGTGATCTGGTCCCGCGGGGAAGGCAGGTGGACGTCGACAATCCGGTGCACGCGCGCCGGACGGGAGCCCAGGACCACCACACGGTCCGCAAGGTAGACGGCCTCGTCGATGTCATGGGTCACCACCAGGATGGTCATGTTGAAGTCCCGGCGGATCTTGAGGCATAGGTCCTCCAGGTCGAACCGGGTCTGCGCGTCCACCGAGGCAAACGGTTCATCCATGATGAGGATTTCCGGCCGGTACGCCAGTGCTCTGGCGATCGCAACGCGCTGCTGCATGCCGCCGGACAATTGCCACGGGTACTGGTTGTCGGCGTGGGAAAGCCCGACGGCGGCCAGCGCACTGTCGCAGCGCTCCTTCAGTTCCGCTGCGGGCAGCTTGAGGTGTTTCAGGGGCAGGACGAGGTTCTTCCGGACGGTCAACCACGGCATGAGGGAACGGTTGTAGTCCTGGAACACCAGGGCCATCTCCGGTGGTGGTCCGCTGATGGTCCGCCCATCAATGGCGGCCCGGCCACTGCTGGCGGGGTGCAGGCCGGCGAGGCACTTAAGCAGCGTCGTCTTGCCCACCCCCGAAGGCCCCACAATGCAGACAATCTCGCCGGCGTCCACCGTGAACGTGAGGTCCTCAATGACCGTGCGGGCTTTCTCGCCACTGCCGTAGGTCTTGGCCAGGTGGGAAACATCCAGCCTCGGGATGGCGGGGCGTTCCTGCTGCTGGGCGGTTCCTTGCCGAGGGGTAGCTTCTGGTTGCTGGGCAGCTTCGGATTGCCGTGTTGATTCTGAATGCTGGGGCATGACGGACTTTCTGTTCTGGAGGGGAAGCTTTGGTGACTGCCGGATGCTCACGCGGCACGCGCCATGGCCCGGGAACCGATGTACCAGGACAAGACCTTGCGTTTGATCAGCGCAAAGGCCACGTTGACAACGAAGCCGATGACGCCCAGGAGCAGGATCCCCGCCCACATATCGGCCGTCATGAAGCTTTGCTGGGCCAGGAGCGTCATGGCCCCGATGCCTTGGGAGCTGCCCAGCATTTCGCTGGCAATCATCACGATGAACGCCACTTGCAGGCTGACCTGGAGGCCCGAGAAGATCTGCGGTGCAGCCGCGGGAAGGAGGACGTTGAGCAACCTTTCCTTCCGGGTGAGCCGGTATACACGGGCCACATCCTTCAGGTCGTTGCCCACACCGCGGATGCCATCCACGGTGGCGATCATGGTGGGAAACAGTGCGGCCAAGGCGATGCTGGTGACGCGCATCTGTGTTCCGAATCCGATCAGCGAAATGAAGATCGGAACCAGGGCTACCGGTGGAATGCCACGCAGGAAGTGGATGAGCGGATCAACCATCCACCGGACCTGCGGTACCAGCGCGGTGGCAAATCCCAGGGCGACCCCGCCTGCGGCCGCAATCACGAATCCGATGAACAAGTTGCCCAGGCTCAGCAGGACGTCCGACTGGAAATGGTCAAAGAGCCAGAGTTGCTGGAACCGCAGCAGGATGTCCTGCAGGGGTGGAAAGAAAGGGTCGATGGACCCGGCGGACAAGAGCCACCACGCCAACAGCAGGAGTACCGGGGTACCGGCGCCAAGCAACCAGTTTCGAAAGGTCAGGGATTTCATCAGGGCACCACTTCCCGGTAGGACTCATGCCAGTGCAGCACCCGGCGTTCGGCAAGCCGGGTGGCACCTTGGAACAACAGGCCGAGAATCCCCAGCACGATCACCAACCCGTAGAGGGTGGCGTAGTCGCCGGCCGCCTGGGCTTGGTAAATGCTCTGGCCGAGGCCGGGACCACCCCCAAGCAGCCCAGCCACTACCGTGACCACCAACGCTGCCGGAGCGGCCACGCGCATGGCCGTCCCGATGTATGGCAGGGCACTGGGCAGGGTCACGCGGAACAGGATTTCGGCGCCGGACATCCCATAACTTCGGGCGGTATCGCGGGCCACCGGATCCGTGCTTTGCACCCCGTCGACCGTCTGCATGACGATCGGCAGGAAGCAGCCGAACACCACCAGGAAAAGGGACATTTCCGCAGTGGGGCCAAGGACCAGCACGGCCAGCGGCAGCACCACGATTGGCGGCACGGGTTTGAGGAACTCAAGGACCGCCAAGGTGGCGTACCGGATGGTTTCGAAGCTGCCTACGAGCAAGCCAAGGACGACGCCCGCCGCGGCAGACAATGCCAAAGCAAGGAGGGCTATGCCGACGGTGGAGCCCAGCGCGAACCAGAACGTGCCCGTTCCCAGGATTCCCGCCAACGTGGTGAACACTGTGCTTGCCGCCGGCAGGGCGTTGCCGGCAACCTTGGCCGTGGCCAGGACTTGCCAGGCAAGCAAGGCTGCTGCAACTCCGGCGGCACTGAAGGCCAACGGACGCATCGACATTTTCATGGTGAATCTCCCATGGTCAGCCGGCACCTACTTTCCGAAAATGAGGTCGCCCGGCAGCTTCACCGGCGAGTTGAGGAACCCGAGGTCGGCGAGGTTCTTGTTGGCCCTGTCGATGTCCTCGATGCGGACTTCTTCCGGCCAGTAGTTCACTGCCCCGGACTTCACCACGTCCAAGGGAGTCTTGGTGATCTCTGCGCTGACTTGCTGGGCTTCGTCGGTGTGGCCGTTGGCGTAGGCGTTGGCCTTGTAGATGGCGGTCCGGAAGCCCTCCAAAGCCTTTTCCTTGCCTTTCACCGTGTTTGCCCCGGCCACCCAGAGGCCGATTGCACCTTGTTCGAAGAACTTGACGCCGGGCGAGGCAAGCAGTCGGTTCCCGTCAGAGACGGCTTTCGACGTGAACGGCGCAATGAGCGAGGCCGCGTCAACACGGCCGGAGTTCAGGGACTGGAGTGCGGAAGAAGGATTCAGGACCATCCAGTTGACCTTGGCGGGATCGCCGCCGTCGTCCTTGATGAGCTTGCTGACCGTGACTTCAAGCTGCGCCTTGCGCGCCGGAACACTGACATTCTTGCCTTCGAGGTCCTTGGGCCGGGAGATGGCCGAAGCCTTCTGGACAAGGAGTCCGGTGTCATCCACGCGGTTCAGCTCAGCGCCTTCACTGGCACCGTCCTTGTACCCGTCGGCCGCTGCCACCACCTTGAGCGGCACGTTCTGGCTCAGCGCGTTCAGCAGCGGAATCGATGGCGTGTAGGTGAGGTCGAGCTGGCCGCTTTGGGCTGCCGCGATGCCGGCGGGCGGGTTGGCAATGACAGAGAGCTCCACGTTGAGTCCCTGTTCCTTGAAGTAGCCCTTGTCGATGGCGAGCTTGATTCCGGCGTCCGATCCAATGCCGATGGTGCCCACTTTGAGGGTGATGGTCCCGTCGGCGGCGGCCGTTGCCGACGAGCCGGACGAATTGCCGCACGCAGCAAGGGAAAGAGAGAGGACGGCGGCCAAAGCCAACGGAAGAGTGCGTTTCATAGGGGTGCTCCTTGGGTTACGAACGGTTGGAGGAACTGGTGTAGTGGTCAGAATGGGAGTCTGACGTGGAGGCCTGGTGGACGATGCGTCCGCCCGCCACGGTGAGCCTGATCCCGGTGTGGAGGAGTGCTTCGATCTCCCCATCACTTGGCCAGGGCTTGGACAAAAGGCAAAGATCCGCCACCATTCCGGGCAGCAGGGATCCTTTGAAGTGTTCGGCGTGGTCCTGCCAAGCCGCTTTACATGTCATGGAGGCAAGGGCCTGAAGTCCGGTGATCCGTTCCGGGTCGGCTGGATCTCCGGGAGTGGAAGCTGTTCCCCTGCGGACAGCGGCAACGATGGTGCGGCGCCAGTCCGGGCTGGTGACGGGCGCATCCGAAGCCAGGTTGAACTCCACACCGGCTTCCAGTGCGGAGCGGAGGGGCTGGTGGCGGATGAAGCGTTCCTCACCCAGGACGGCGCGCATGATGTCCCCGGCCTCGGAACGGATGAGCGGATTGGTGCTGTAGCCGATGCCGTTGTCCGCCATGGTGGCCAGCGTTGCCGAATCGTTGAAGGATCCGTGGATGATGTAATGCCGCGGATCGCCCGTGCTGGGACCAGCGGCCAGGATGGCCTCGACGGCGGCGCCGGTGGCTGCGTCCCCCGTGGCATGGATGCCGGCCTGGAGCCCAGCGCCGTCGATGAGGCGAAGGATCCTGTGCAACTCGGCGACCCTCTCGGCGTCGCTGCCGCCCTGGATCACCAGCCGCCCATGCGTGCAGGCCTTTCCATACGGTTCAGTCATCCAAGCAGTGCCGCTGCGGGGAATGCCGTCCGCGAAAACCTTGACGCCAGCAATCCGCAACTGGCGGGGGTCGATCCCCCTGGCCGAGTAGGCATCGGCAAGCCCGCTGGCCAAGCCTTCCTCGACTGCCCGCGCTGTGGCCCCACCCGTCCCCGCGAAGAGCATGAGGACGTTGATCCGCAAGGTGAGCAGCTCCGCGGCGGCGAGGTCGCCCAGCAGGCGGAGGGCCGCCGTCGACCCTGCCCCGTCCATCAACCCCGCGCTCGCGGGACCCAGCCCGGGGTCTGTAAGGGAGGTGATGCCGAGTGAGTGCAGCTGTTCCTGCAACTGAAGCAACGCGGGGCGGAGTGTCTCCTCCGGAACCGGTGGCAAGGCCCGGGAAACGAGTTCCATGGCGCCATCCTGGAGCAGGCCAGTGGGACTGCCCTCCGGGTTCCGGACCACTACGCCGCCGTCGACGTCCTCAGTTGCCGCAGTGACTCCGGCCAGCCGCAGCGCTTCCCGGTTGGCCAGCAGTTGGTGGCCGGTTTGGTCGAACGCCACCACGGGCGTCCCGGGGCGGACGTCAAGCAACTGGTCGCTGGCTGCTCCCAGCGCGACTTCATCCCAGCCATGGGCACGGACCCACCCGTCGGCGCCCACCGGCGCAGCCTCAATGACACCGACGACGGCGGACCAGTCGGGTGCCGCGGTGGCGTCGAGCCGTACGTAGCCGTAGGAAGCCATTGCCGCGGACACGAAGTGCAGGTGGGCGTCGTTGATGCCGGGGAGCAGTGCGCCACCCTGCGCATCCACAACCTGCGTGGCCGGGCCTGTCAGCCGGGCAGTATCTTCAGCTCCGAGGCCCACCACCACGCCGTCCTTGACGGCAACAGCATCGGACATTCTTCCGGGGTTGCTGGGGTCCATGGTGTGGACCTCTGCATTCACGATCACCAGATCGGCGAATTCTTGCATGGGGTCTCCTCAGGTATCTGCGTCCACAAATGTGATGCAGGCAACGTTCCTGAAAGAAGTATGTCGCTTGACTAGGTCACTTGACTAGGTTTTCGGCTAAAATTTCTTTTGGAGGTCATTTCCACCCTCCCCGGCGGCGCCGAAAGCGGCCCCGGGCGGACACCGCCTAGGATCGATGGGACCGGCATGACCGGTCAGTACATAAGGAGAGGTGCGCGGATGGCCAGGGTTCCCGCCGAGGAACGGCGATTGCAATTCGTGGAAGCAGCAGCACGGGTCATAGCCCAGGATGGCCTCGCCTCGGCAACCACACGGCGGATTGCGAGCGAGGCCGATGCCCCCTTGGCCGCGCTGCACTATTGCTTCCGGAACAAGGACGAACTGCTCGAGGAGGTCTACAACTTCCTCAGCAGGGACTACGCCAAGGCCCTGGAACCCGTAGCGGACCCGGGGTTGGGCCTGCGCCACATGATTGGCGCCCACGCCCGCCGGATTTGGAGCCGGATGTTGGAAAACCCGCACGAGCAGGTGACCACCTTTGAGCTGCTGCTCAGGCGGTACCGCGTGGAAGCGGTGGATCAACCGCAGGCGCTCCTGATGAACCGGTCAATGTACGACGGCTGGGTCAATTCGACGTTGGAGTTGTTCCGGAACGCCGCCGACGCCTCCGGCGAGCCCCTCCCCCACAACCTGGAAGACATTACCCGGCTCTTCATCTCGGGCATCGACGGCATCAGCATGCAACATCTGGCGGATCCTGACGAGGACCGCTCCTTGCGGCTGGTGGAACTCATGGCCCGTTCGTTGGCGGCCGGGCTGGACTACAGCTGAGTCAGGCCTTGCCCTTGCGGCGCATGACCAGCCACGTCACCAATCCCAGCACCAGCAACCCCAGTGCCGCGGCCATGGATACCAGGAACGCTCCTGCAGGTCCCTGGTCCTGCGCCAACTGCCCGCCCAGGTAGGCACCCAAGGCCGTACCGGCAACGATTCCGCTCGCGAGCGCCGTCATGACCGTGGCCATCCGCCCGTTGGGCGCCACCACTCCACCGATGCTGAAAACGGTGACCATGACCGGTCCTACGGGGATACCGAGGACCAGCAGCGCGAAGACCATTGACCAGATACCGGCGGGGAGAAGCAACAAAAGCGTCAGCAGGGACATGGCGGCTGCCGCTGCCACCCACCGGGCAGCAAGGCCAAACCGTTGCGGCCAAAACGCCACCGACAACGCGGCCACTGCCGAGCTCAGACCCATCACGGAGTACAGCAGACCTGCGATCTCGGACGTGGCAAACTCGGCACCAAAGGCACTCAGGCCATTCTGCGTCGCCCCGAAGAAGGTGCCCATGCACACCATCGCCAGCACGGGAACCGCCACCACTGCCATCGCCGAACGCCCTTTGCGTTCCCGAGGTTCAGAACCAACGACGCCGGACCGCGGCTTCCGCGGATGCGGAACCACCGTGTGGTGGCTGGGGTGGATGGCGAACGCCGGTACCAGGGTGATGGTCATGAGGGCCGCGATCGCCAGGGGAAGCCATGGGGCCAGCAGGCTCGCGAGGAGGCCTACGAGGGCCGGGCCAAGGACGAACGTGATTTCGTCAGCTGTTCCTTCGTAGGACAACGCGGTGTCCAGATCAGCACGGTTGGCTGCAACGCTTCTTTGGCCCGCTCCGGCGGATTGCAGGTTGCGGGTGGTGAGGGCCATCCACCGCACGCGGGCCATGGGTCCTACTTGGGGACAACTCGCACCGGCGATGAAGGCCGTCACCAGCACAGTCAGAGCATCTGCCGGCGAATCGTAGGTGCGAGTGAGATAGGCGGCGGCCAAGAGACCTGCAACAGCCAGGGTATTGATCACCGCGGCGATAAGCAGGACGGTCCGTTGGCCTGCGCGGTCAGCCAATGAACCCAACACAGGCGCACCCACGGCCGAACCGATGCCCACGGCGCCGGCAGCCATCCCGCCGATGGCATAGGAATGGCTCACCGCAGTCATCAGGGTCAGCGTTCCCACCGTCAGCATGGCGAGGGGAAGCCGGGCAAAGAGAGCGATGGGCAGGAAACCGGGACCGGCAAGCTCGGGGAGCCGGGCAAAACGGCCCGGCAAGCGGGAAGGCCGCGACGTGGGAGTGGTGCTTGGAGCGGGCATCGATTGGGAGGCCAAAGAAGATTTTTCCATCATTCCGGGTTCGCTAAAGTTTGCGCATCGTCCCTCCTCCCGATGCGCGCGACCCGGTGTAACGAATCAAGTCTATCGGATGGCTTTCAGACAGGCACAGCTTCCACGATCTTCACGGTGGATCCGTGCCTGCCTTTGACCACCTGCAGTTGCCTGGTGATCCGTTGCTTCATTTCGGCCACGTGGCTGACCAGGCCCACTACCCTGCCACCGTCCCGAAGGCCTTCCAAAGCGTCCATGACCTGCTCCAACGCCTGTTCGTCCAGGCTGCCAAAGCCCTCGTCAACGAAGAGCGTTTCAATGTCCACTCCACCGGCCTCGTGCTGCACGACGTCGGCCAGGCCGAGCGCCAAGGACAGCGACGCCATGAAGGATTCACCGCCGGACAACGTTGACGTATCGCGTCGTTGGCCGGTCCACTCGTCCACCACCTCAAGACCCAGCCCGGACTTGGCGCCTCTCGCTGCCTTGGCGTCGGTGTGGTGAAGGGTGTACCGGCCGTCGCTCATCATCACCAAGCGCTCCGACGCCGCGATGGCCACTTGCTCCAAGCGCGCGGCCAACACGTAACTGTTCAGGCTCATGTTGAAAGTGTTGTCACCGGCACCGCGGGCCGTGTCTGCCAGGTCCTTGAGCAAGCGTGCCCGCTCACGGGGTTCCTGGCCCGTCCGGGCAAGCGCCACGTAGTCGGCCCGGATCCGGACCAAGGTGCTGACGGTTTTCCCTGCGAGGCTGGCCGACAAAGCCAGATCCTTCGCAGCTTTGGCTGCGCGTCCGGCCTCCGCAGCTGCCTCGGCCAACTGCTGTTGGTTCATGGGGAGTTCACCGATGCCGGCTTCCTTGCCCGCCAGGATGATGTCCTCCCCGGCAAACAATTCCTCGAGCTTGGCGGCTTCATTCTCATAATCGGTGAGCGACTTCTCCAAGGCTACGACGTCGGCGGCCGGGAGAATTTCCTGGCGGGCTTCGTCCGCAGAAACGAACCCGGATTCCGGCAGGGCAGCTTCCAACGCGGCAAGGGCTTCGTGGCTGGCCTGCTGTGCGTGTTCCGCGTCCTGCGCGGCATCCACTGCCGCCTGCAGGAGGTTCCGTTCCTCCGTCAGCGCTTCAAGCCGGGCGCGCAGGCTGGGAAAGTCCAGCCTGAGGCCCGCGAGCTCCGCTTCGAGCCCCGAGTGCTGTTCCTGCAGCAGCTCCGCGAGGGACGAGGCCTGCTCCGCAGCCGCGGTAGACGTCGCGGCTTCCTCACGGAGTGCATCCTTCCGAAGTGTGAGCTGATCCATCCTGCCCCGCAGTGCAGTGAGGTTCTTCTGGGCTGCCCGGGCGGCCAGGGCTTCTGCCTTTGCCGACGCTGCGTGGACTTCGGCTTCTGCTGCATCCGCGGCACCGCCACGGGCGGCCAGGCCGGCCAGAACTTGTTCAGCGGAAGACAACTCGGTGGCCAGGCGCGCAAGGACCTTCTCGCTGGCTTCAAAACGCCGGCTTGCGTCCTCCTCGTCGTGGGCAAGGGACAGTGCCGAGTGGGCGGCTACCGCCGGGTCCGGGTGCTCCGGGCTGCCGCACACGGCGCACGCCTGGCCATCCACCAAGGCTGCGGCCAGCTCGCCCGCCGCGTTGGCCAGCCTGGCCTCACGAAGGTCCAGCCACTTTTGGCGCAGGTCCTGGGACGCCGTCCGTGCTTCGGCATGCCGCTCGGCAACGCTGTCCCGTTCTGTCGCCGCACGGGCGTAGAGCGAAACCAGTTCCACGACGTCGGCGGCAGCAGCTGCTTCGCGTTCAGCGTCCTCCAGCCTTGCCGCTTCGGGCTCCAGCGGATTCATGTCCGCGAGCAGGGCGGCTTCCTCCGAGGCCAGCGCTTGGAGGATTTCCTGAGCCCTTTCTGCTGCGGCTTTGTTAAGGGCCCCCTCGGCGAGCCGGGCAGCGAGCCGGGCAGCGATCCCGTCCAGGCGCTGCTCGTCCGGAACACGTGCCTCCACCGTGGCCATGGTGGTCCTGGTGGTTTCGAGCGCCACCTCCGGAACCGAGCCTCCGATGCCGGCCCGGTGGAGCCGCTCACGGATCTCTTCCAATCCTGCCCTGGCAATGCGGTACTTGCGCGCCGAGGAGTCCACAGCATCGAGCTGCCCCTTCAGAACGGTGGCCCGGCGGTGTCTTGCGAGCTTGTCCTTATCCTCCGAGGCCCGCGGCGCAGCCAGTTCCAGAAGCACGCGACGCTGCGTGGCCGAGGCAAGCCGCCCATGGCGGCGGGCCTTGTCCTGGTCCTCCTGGAGCCTTTCCGCCAAGCGCGCGGACTGCGCCTCAGCGGCGTTGGCGTCGGCTTCGCGGCGGTCACGCTCAGCGGCAATCTCCGCTTCCAACACTGCCAGCCATTCCTCCGCGTGGCCGGTGGCCGGATCCGGCACATCGGCGGCGGACGCCGATGGATCCCCGGCCTCGGCAAGCTCCAGACCGAAGTTCTGCCGCTCGGAGGCGGCTCTGCCCAGCAACAGCCTCAGTTCGGCCGCGTTGTCTTCCACGGCGCGGGCTGCTTCCGCGGCCTGGCGGGAAAGCTGCTTCTCCACGGCTTCAAAACGCTGGGTGCCAAACAGTTTCTGGAGCAGTTCCAGGCGGTCCGTGGCTTTTGAACGAAGAAAGGCGGCAAAGTCGCCCTGGGGCAGCATCACCACGCGGGTAAACTGCTCCCGGTCCATGCCCAGGACATCCGAGAGCTCGGCACCTGCCTCGTCATTTCGCGACGACTTCTCCAGCCATGCTCCCCCCACGCGTTCCCGCAGGAGGGTTTTGGCCTGCTGGTTGGTGAACCCGTTCCGGCCGCGAGCACTCGGCCGGTCCCACGCGGGCGAGCGCGTTACTTCGAAGCGGCGGCCACGGGCGGAAAACTCGCAGACCACACGGGGTTCGGCCCCCGGCGTAGCGTGATCGCTCCGGAGCCGTTTGCCTTCCTGGCGGGCACCGGGCACGGAACCGTACAGGGCAAAGCAGACGGCATCGAGGATACTCGTCTTGCCCGCACCCGTGGCACCGTTCAGCAGGAACAATCCCTGGGCACTCAAGTGATCGAAATCGATGTGCTGGGGTTCCGCGAACGGCCCGAAGGCTTCGATCTCCAGTCGATGGATTCTCACAGTTCCGCCTCCTCAAGACGCACAGCTTCAAGAGCTTCGCGCAGGGCAGCGTCCTCGACGCTCCCCGGACCGCGGCCTCGGACGTGCTCCAGGAAGCCACAGCAGACACCAAGATCGTCCTCGGCAGCTGCCAACCGGCTGCTATAGGTGGCAGAATCCGCCGCTTTGGCGCCTTGCGGATCGAAGGCCAGGACCAGTGTGTCCGGGAAACGCGTGCGGAGTTGCTCCATGGCCTGGGCCGGACGCTGGGCATCCGTCAGGGTGATCTGGCAGAACGCGGCTTCCGCCCACTTGTGGTCCACGGACTCCAGCAATTCGGCCAGCGTGCCACGAAGCACCGCGAGAGTCCGCGGAGCTTCCCAGACCACCTCCCGGACCTCCAGGCGTCCCCCGGCGTCCACGTCAACGAGCCAGGCCCCCTTGCGGTGATTGGCCTCGGAGAACGAGTAGGCAAGCGGCGAACCGGAGTAGCGGACATTCGGCGCAAGCTCCTGCCTGCCGTGCAGATGGCCCAGCGCGGTGTACCCAAAGTCCTCGAAAAGGTCCAACGGCACGGCACCGAGACCGCCGATGCTGAGGTCCCGTTCGCTGTCCGAGGTGATGCCTCCGCTGGCAAAGGTATGCGCCAACACCACCGGGAAGACGCTGCCTGCTTTCCGGCGGCGTTCAACGTCCCGGCGGATCCGGTCCGTGGCTTCCTTGGTCACGTCAAAGTGGTTGGCACCCTCCACGCCGAGCCTTTCGGCCACCAGCCGGGGCTCAAGATAAGGGATGCCATAGATGGCAACGAAGCCGTCAGCACCGCTTGGCAGCACCACGGGGACATCCAGGTCCTCGACCCGCGTCCGCAGGTGCACTCCCCCGCGCTCCATCAGCCGTGAAGCGAAGCCGAGCCGGATGGCGGAGTCATGGTTGCCGCTGGTCAGCACCACACTGGCTCCGGCCGCGGTGATACGGACCAGGGCCTCATCCAACAAGCTCACGACATCGAGCCCGGGCAGCGCACGATCGTAGACGTCGCCTGCGATCAGGACGACGTCCACGGACTCCGACTCGACACAGGCCACCACTTGGTCGATGAAATGACGCTGGGACTCGAGCATCCCTACGCCATGGAACGAGCGCCCGAGATGCCAATCCGAGGTATGAAGTAACCGCATATTTTCAAGCTAACGGTGGGCACCGACAATAAAGCGAAGGCTGGCCGCCCCGCCGTCGAACCCGTCCGGTACCTAGCCCTTCTTGCCGTCGAAAAAGTCGCGGGCATCATCGGCCGGCGCCGTCTTGCGGACCGGTTCCGCCGGAAGCTCAACGGGTGCAACCGCGGCGGCGTCGTCGATGTCCGACTCCTGCTCAGCGTCCTCGAGGTCCGCTCCATCGTCGCCCGCCGGGCGGGCAGCAGTGGCGTCGCTGAAGCCCCGGAAAACGAATCCGGCGAGCGCGGCACCCAGCAGTGGGGCAACCCAGAACAGCCACAAACCCTCAAGCGCCCAGGAGGGGCTGAAGAACGCCACACCAGTGGCGCGGGCGGGGTTGAAGGGGAGGTTGCCCACAACCTCGCCGAACTGGAGCAAGACGGCCGTGGCGAGGCCAACAGCGATGGGCGCAAGCGCCAGGATCGCCCGGCGTCCGGCGGTGGCTCCCAGGAAAACGCCTACCAAAATGGCCGTACCGATGACCTCCACCAGCAGGACACCGGCCAATTGGGTTTGCGCAGCGGAGTGCTCGCCGAAGCCGGCCGCCACAGTGCCAAGCGCGGCGCGGGGATCGGACAAGACCGGAGTAGCAAGCACCACGAAGTAGACCAGGGCGGCACCAATCACGGCACCCAAAACCTGGGCCACCACATAGGCCAATGCCGCGACAGCCCGGATGCGTCCTGCGATGAGGTTTCCGAGGGTGATGGCCGGGTTGAAATGGCCACCCGAAACGTAACCGAAAGCGATCATCGCGGCGGCCACGGCGAGGCCGGTAGCAAGGCTGGCCGGCATGGGTCCGGACTGGGGGTTCAGGAAAATCTTCACACCCGCCGCCACCAGCACCAGGAACAGGCTTCCCAAGGCTTCGGCACCCAGCCGGGCTATCAGACCGGGTGAATGCTCTGCAGGGACTTGGACGGAGGAGGACATGGCGAAGGATTCCTTACGGTTGGGGGCAAAACCTTGAGTATCTTGCCAATGAAAACTGGGGAGTTGCTGGATCCCGGCTGGGTGGTCCGGGCCATGGTGCCGTTTTGAGCCTACCCGCCCAGGGCAATGGCGGCGATGGCAGAAGCGCCAAGGCCCACCACGGCTGCCGTACTCGCAAGCATCAGCCAGGCAGGAGCGGCCGTGTTGCCCGCATGGAGTTCCCGTGAGCGGACCCACACCGCGCAGCCCCAAACGATGGTCGCCGCGGCGGCCATGAGCGCGCAAATGCCCTCGTAATCGAGGCCGGGAATTCCGGGAACATGCGGGCCGGGGGCAGCGGACAGCCAGCGGCGCCAAATGAACAGGTCCACCACCACCAGCGAGATCAACGTCCGCCGCCATGCCAGGGTGGTCCGCTCGGGCTGCAGGCCGGGGTCGCGGGTGTCCATGCTCACAACAGCGCCCTCGGGGCAGCAGTCACCGTGCCACCAGGATCAGAACGGCAAATGCGAAGGCTGCAACCGCAACCACGATGGTCATGAAAAGCATCACGCGGGAAAACGGCAAGGCTTGGTCGTTCCGCATGGCGGCTTCCATCTGGCCCCACCGGCGGTAGGACAGGACGGCGAGTCCGGCTCCGATCACGGACAGCAGGACGCAGAGCACAAGCCGGACAGGCTGCGGGGCGATGTTGGGCGCCAGCTGGTCGATCGCCACAGCGCCGGCAAGGAGGGCCAGCGACGTCCTGATCCATGCCAGGAAGGTGCGTTCGTTGGCAAGGGAGAACCTGTAATCGGGTGTTTTGCCTGTCCGTCGCCAAGCCGGTTCTCGCACGTTGTTACTCCAGTTTCCCTAGTGCTGCGCAGCCTCCCCACCATATCAGCGGCAGTTCGCGGGCACGGTAAGTTACTGGCATGACTGTTGAAGCCCCCTCCTTCGAATCCCGCGTCCACGCCACCCTGTTGGGAGGAGCCCTGGGCGACTCCCTGGGCTATGCCGTGGAATTCGACGCCATTGGCGCGATCCGCACCAAGTTCGGCGAGGCGGGCCTCACCTCATTCGACCAGCTCGACGGCGGCAGCCACTTCTCGGACGACACGCAAATGACCCTGTACACCGTGGATGGCCTGGTGGAAGCCCTGGAATGGGCCAACGACGGGGTTGCCGCCGACGAGATCGCGTGCCTCTGGCTGGCCTACCTGCGCTGGCTGGCCACGCAGGATGTTACCGTGTCTGCAGCGGCGCCGGTCCCCCAGCCGCGGTGGATCGATGGCCAAGAGGTTCTCCGGCACCGGCGCGCTCCGGGCAACGCCTGCCTCAGCGGCCTCGCTTCCGGGGAAATGGGAACCGCGGCCCGGCCCGTCAACCCTGATTCCAAGGGCTGTGGCACCGTGATGCGCTCAGCCCCGTTCGGCTTGATCCCCCACATTTCGCCCGAGGCCGTGGCCAAGCTCAGCATGGACGCTGCCTCCCTGACCCATGGCCACCCGTCCGCCCGGTTGGGCGCTGCCGCCTTCAGCCTCCTGATCCACAACATCGTGGCCGGGCAGGATGTCAGGTCCGCCGCCACCATGGCCCTCGCCCACGTGGACGCATTTCCCACGAAAGCGCCTGAACTCCCGGAACGCGTGCAACTGGCGCTGCGGCTGTCCGCCGATGGCACCCTGCTCAGCCCGGAAGACCTGACTGCGACACTCGGTGAGGGGTGGGTGGCCGAAGAAGCCCTCGCCGTCGGGCTTTACTCGGTGCTGGCCACCGCGGGCGGTGCTCCGGCGGAGCACTTCCGCAAGGCCATTAGGGTGGCCATCAACCACAGCGGGGACAGTGACTCCACAGGTTCCATCGCAGGCAACATCCTTGGCGCCCTCTATGGCGAAGAATGCCTCCCGGCGGAATGGCTGGAAGCCCTCGAGGCGCCGGAAGTCGTCCGAGGCATGGCCGCACGCCTGCTGGCGGTGACTACCGGCTGACGTTGCCTTGCGGCTGGCGGAGGCTGATGTTGTTGCAGGCTTCGCAAACGTCGTCCGGGATCAGCCCCCGGTTCTGGAGGAAGCCGAAAATCACGCACCCCAGGCAGAACCCCACAAACGATTCCAGCGACGCCGCCACAATCAGCAGTCCCAGCAAAATCCAGGCTCCCAGCGGCAGGCCAAGGAAGAAAAGCACGACGGCGGCACTCGTCAACGCGGCGCCCATGCCTTGGGCAAAGCGCTTGGGTGGGCCCGCCACGAGTTTGGCATGGCCGATGCGCGGGGCCAGGACTTTGACGGACAGCACGGCGAACGGGGAGATCCTCGGCCCGAAGAGGACACGGAGCCAGAACCCAATGGCCAACGCCACCAGCCCCAGGCCCGAGCCCGTCACCAAGGTCACTACGGCAAGGGCCACCACCAGCCCTGCGGTGATGCGGGCCGCGTACTCGTTGACGGGGTTTGGGAAAGCGAAAACGGCCCGCCAGTCGATGCCCGGAGATTGTTCCTTGGTCATGTCCCAAGGCTAGGAGGGCGCCTCGCGTCGCCGGAAGCATTGTTGCGCACTATGACCCACGGGAGTCCTAGCGTCCGCCCACCATCTGCAGGAATTCGCCCTCGGAGACCACTTCGATCTGCTGGCCTTTGGCGTGCAGCTCCAGCACGCGTTTGGCTTTGCCGGTCAGCCGCCCGGCCCGCAGGTCGCCGGCGTCGAACCCGTCGCCCACCACCAGCACGGTGGTGCGGGCCGTGACCCGGCTTTCGGGGCGGGCGCCCATGTCCGCAGCCCGTGATTTGGCCTCGGGACGGGTCATGGCGAGGTCGCCGGTGAACACCACGGTCTGGCCAAACAGCGGATGTCCGGGCTCGGCGACGGGATTGGGAAGCGGGTTGGGGCCTTCCTCGGGCCACGCGGACCAGGCCCGGCCGCCATTCAACGCTTGTTCGGCCGGACTGCCGCCTGCTGCCTTGCCTGCGAGCGCCGCCAAAGTTGCCTTCGAAAGGGTCTTGGCGGGATCGAACGCCGGCTGCTTGGGCAATGCCAATCCAAGGGACAGATACAGCTCGGCGATGCTGTTGGCGTTGTTGCGCCGGGCAATATCGATCAGGATCCCGGCGCAGGCCCGGGCGTCCTCCGTGGCGTCGTGGTGGTTGACCAGCGGAACGCCTGCCTCTTCTGCCGCATAGGGCAGTGAGTTGGAGACGAGCGAGTAGCATCGGCGGGACAACATGACGGTGCAGACGTACTCGTAGGCCGGTCCGGGAAGGCCCGAGACTTCCAGCCCCGAGCGGATGACGCCCAGATCGAACGCGGCATTGTGGGCGGCGAGGACATCGTTCCCAATGAATGCGCCGATTTCGGGGAACAGTTCACCGAACCGCGGCTTGCCGGCAACATCTTCGGCACGGATCCCATGGATGCGGGTGTTGTGGAACTCGAAGTGGTCATGGTTCTCCGGGGGACGCATGAGCCAGGAGGCTTCTTCCACCACCACACCGCCGCGGACTTTGCTCAGTCCCACCGAGCAGGGCGACCCCCTGAAGCCGTTGGCTGTTTCGAAGTCGATCGCCGTAAAGTCCAATGCCACTGGTCAAGGTTACAGGCGGATAGGGCCGCCCCCTGCCGTGTGACCCGCGGGGGCGGCCTTTCCGCCGTGACTGTGGTGAACGCTACATTCCGCTGCTGTACCTAGGGGGTGGCGCGCCGCAACGTTGAGTAGGAACCTGCGGCCAGCACAATGCACAGCAGCGCTGCCCAGCCGCTGAGGGTCAACGGGGTTTGCTGCATGAACCAGGAGCCGATTCCGCCCCACCACTCCAGGACCGTGGACAGCGCCGCGATGCCGATCAGGACCACCACTGAGCCCAGGGTGGAAACCAGCACGCCTGTGGTCCCCCAGCGCTTGAAGATCGTCGCGAACCAGAAACCAATGATGAACATGAACATCATCACCACGAAGAAGAATGCGGCCGTCGAATACCAAGGCCCATCGGTGACCCAGGGAATCGAGAAGAAGAAGCCATAGACGCCCCAACCGTTGGTGGCCTTCTCGATGATCCCGCCCACCAGGTACAAGACGGTCATCCCGAGGGCGATCAGCGAGAACAGGCCCAGCGAGCCGAGGTAGAACGCGCGTCGGCTGATGCTCAGGCCCTGGGAGAACGGGAACACCAAGGTCATGCTCTGGATCCCCAGGACCAGGAAATACCACAGGGGCGCCTGGCTCCCGCCGCCGTATTTGCCTTCATTGACGGGGATCAAGGCAAAGATCGCCAGCGACATCAGGAAGGAGGCACCCAGGATGGTCAACGGCCACCCGATGAAGGTCCACTTGTTGATCAGTTGCATCCTGGCAACTGCAATTGCCCGGCTCATCGCGTTGCCTCCATGCTGCCATCGGCGAAATCTGTGGTGCCCGGCTCGGTGCCGGATTGGCCTGCCCCGGCCATGGTCTTCCGGACCACCAGCTGCTGCAGGGAAACCGGCGCCAGTTCCAGCCCCAGTTCCTGGGCTTCTGCCCGCTCACGGGCACCCAATGCTTCGTCCACCGTGACCGATGCCAAGGAACCGAGGGTCTCGCGGTGGAGGATCCTGCGTCCGGAAAGGAAGGCGTCAACCTTGTCCGCGGATCCGGAGACGGTCGCTGCCGAGCCACGGATGTCATCGGCGTCGGCGTCCATGATGATCCGGCCCCGGTCAATGACCACCACATGCTCCAGGAGGTTGGCCACCTCGTCGATCAGGTGAGAGGACAAGATGATGGTGCGTGGATGCTTGGCGTAGTCCTCCACCAGCCGGTCGTAGAACAACTGCCGGGCCACGGCGTCCAGTCCCAGGTACGGTTCGTCGAAAAATGTCAGTTCAGCGCGTGAAGCGAGTCCGATGATGACTCCGACGGCGGACAACTGGCCTCGGGACAGCTTCTTGATCCGCCGCTTGACCGGCAACTGGAAGTCCTCCGCCAAGCGGTCGGCAAAATCCTGGTCCCAGTTCTTGTAGAACAAAGCGGCCGAGCGGAAGGCGTGGCGCGGCTGGAAATCGTCAGGATACTTCTGCGACTCGCGGATGAAGCAGAGCCGGGAAAGGACGGCGTCGTTCTCGTACGCGCCGGCACCGAACACGAGGGCTTCCCCGGAGGTGGCGAAAGCCTGGGCCGTCAGGATGGACATCAAGGTGGTCTTGCCGGCGCCATTGCGGCCCAGCAGGCCGTAGATCCGGTTGGCCGACAGCTTCAAGTCGACGTTGTCCAGGGCGTTGAGATCTTTGTAGCGTTTGTTCAGGTTACGGGCCTCGACGACGATCTCGTTCACAGGGCCGCGCTCCTTTCCTTATCGGTTCCGGCGTCCGGAGCCAGCCCCGCGCCTCGTTCGATCATGCTGTTGAGCTGCTGCGCGGAGATTCCGAGCTTGCGGGCTTCGGCGGTCAGCGGCCTGACGTACTGCTCGAAAAATTCCTCGGTGCGCCGGGCCACCACGTGGGCGCGCGCTCCGGTGGCAACAAACATGCCTATCCCCCTGCGTTTGTAGAGAATTCCTGAATCCACCAGCACGTTGACTCCCTTGGCCGCAGTGGCCGGGTTGATGCGGTGGAAGGCGGCGAACTCGTTGGTGGACGGCACCTGGGATTCCTCGGGCATGCTGCCGTCCACTATGCCGTTCTCGATGAGTTCGGCGATCTGCATGAAGATCGGCTTGCTGTCGTCGATCATGAGCACCACCGCCTCACTGGTTCATTACTCATGTAACTAACCATACAAGCAATCAACGTGACGTCAAGGTTTTTCCCAGGATTTCCGACGGCGGCAGTCCAGTAGGCTTAACGGGTGATTCTTTCTGCGATGAGCGACTTTGCCGTATCCACTTTTGGGGGCGCGGGACCGGTGCGGCCGCCCATGGCCTCGTTCCTGCCGGACTGGCTGAACCCCCAGATCTTCCTGGCGGACCCAGCCCTTGCTCCGTGGGTTGTCCTGCTGGTCTGCGGGATCGTCTTTGCCGAGACGGGCCTGCTGGTGGGCTTCTTCCTGCCGGGCGACTCGATGCTCTTCACGGCAGGACTGCTCGTCGCCACCGACACCATCAAGTTCAACATCTGGGGACTCGCCGGCCTCATCATCGTGGCCGCCATCATCGGCAACCAGACCGGCTACCTCATCGGCTCAAAAGCCGGCCCTGCCATCTTCAACAGGCCCGATTCCAAGCTCTTCAAAAAGGAAAATGTTGAAAGCGCCCACGCTTTCTTCGAGAAGCACGGCGGCAAGGCGCTCATCCTGGCGCGCTTCGTTCCCATCATCCGCACGTTCGTCCCCGTGATCGTTGGCGTGGCCCAGATGGACAAGCGGAAGTTCTTCCTCTTCAACGTCATCGGCGCCGTACTTTGGGGCGGCGGCGTGACCCTCCTGGGCTACCTCCTGGGTGACCGGGTTCCGTGGGTCCGGGACAACCTGGACATCATCTTCATTGTGATCGTCCTGATCTCCGTGATCCCCGTGGGCATCGAGGTGCTCCGCGGCATCATTGCCAAGCGCAAGGCGGCCGCCCAGGGCACGGACCCGGTGGAGGAATTCATCGACGAACACGAAACCGAAAAGCACGGCGAGCACTAAGCACCGCCACCACAGAAGCAAAAGGCGCCCCGCGTGATCACGCGGGGCGCCTTTCCTGTGTGGTTCGCCTGCTTAGCCTGCAGCCTCGGAGAGGGCCGCGATGACCGACGGGAGCAAGGCACGGAAGGCCTGCCCCCTGTGGCTGATCGCGTTCTTTTCCTCGAAGCTCAGCTCGGCGCAACTGCGGTCCATGCCTTTGGGCCGCAGGACGGGGTCGTAGCCGAAGCCCCCTTCACCGCGGGGCTCGCGCAGCAGGGTTCCTTCGAGCTCGCCATACTCCACGGTTTCCCGGGCAATCCCATCAACACCTGGAACCGCCAGGGCGGCGGCGCAGACGAACGCAGCCCCGCGCGAAGCGTCGGGAACATCGGAAAGCTGGGCGAGCAGCAACTGCAAATTCGCCGCGTCGTCACCATGCTTTCCGGACCATCGGGCGGAGAAGATGCCGGGCGCGCCACCCAGGACGTCAACGGCAAGGCCGGAGTCATCCGCAATGGCAATCAGCCCGGTTGCCTCGGCAACTGCGCGAGCCTTGAGGAGGGAGTTCTCGGCGAAGGTCACCCCGGTTTCCGCGACGTCCGGGGCGCCGGCCGCAGCTGCGTCCACCACTTGGGTGTCGACGTCGAGCCCTGGAACCTGGCCCCGCAGCAGTTCCCTGAGCTCCTTCAGCTTGCCTTGGTTGTGCGTGGCGAGAACCAGGCGTGCGGCACCCGTGGAGGCGCTCACGGAGCCTCCGCCAGCGTCTCGCGCTGGATGGCTGCCAACTGGCCCGTGCCAATGAGGGCGAGGTCCAGCAGCGCGTTGAGTTCGTCACGGTCAAAGGGAGCGCCTTCGGCAGTGCCCTGGACTTCCACGAACTTGCCCGAACCCGTGACCACCACGTTCATGTCCGTCTCCGCCCGTACGTCCTCAACGTAGGGCAGGTCCAGCATGGGTACGCCGTCGATGATGCCAACGGAAACCGCGGCGATGGTATCAACCAGGGGCTCCGCGTTGCGCGAAATCAGCTTGTTGTCCCGGGCGAAGCGGATCGCCTCGGCGAGGGCCACGTAGGCCCCGGTGATCGCGGCGGTGCGCGTACCGCCGTCGGCCTGCAGTACGTCGCAGTCCAGGACGATCGTGTTCTCACCAAGTGCCTTGGTATCGATGATCGAACGCAGCGAGCGACCGATCAGCCGGGAAATCTCGTGCGTGCGTCCGCCGATCTTGCCCTTGACGGATTCGCGGTCCGAACGGGTGTTGGTGGCGCGGGGCAGCATGGCGTACTCGGCCGTCACCCAGCCGCGGCCTTCGCCCTTGAGCCAGCGCGGCACGCCCTCGGTCAGCGAAGCGGTGCACAGGACCCGGGTATTGCCGAACTCGATGAGGGCCGAACCTTCGGCCTGCTTGGACCAGCCGCGGGTGATGCTGATGGGCCTCAGCTGGTCGGGGGTGCGGCCATCGGCTCGGATCACGGGTGTTGCGGTTGCTTCTGAAGTCATGGCACAAGCTTATCGATGATGGCCAGCAGTCCGGCTCCCGGCTAGATCGTGTAGTGGACTCCGGCGACAGCCACGGCAACATCACCGGCGAAGACAGGTTTCGCTTCCGACATCACCTTGGTTTGCGAAGTCCACACCGGGATGTGCGTCAGGAGCAATCTCTTGGCTCCCGCGTTGGTGGCCGCCTCGCCTGCTCGCTTGCCCGTCAGGTGCACGTCCTTGATGGCGTCATCGCGGCCTTCCTCGAAAGCCGCCTCGCACAGGAACAGGTCGGCGCCCTTGGCAGCGTCTTCGAGCCCCTGGCAGGAATCGGTGTCGCCCGAGTAGGTCAGCACCCGGGTCACCGGCGTCCCGTCCTTGCCCGGTTCGGTGGCGGTGACCCGCAAGGCGTAGGCCTCCTCCACGGGGTGGTTGACGCCGTAGGGGGTAACTGTGAACGGGCCGACAGTGACGGGCTTCTGTTCCGCCCAGTTGGTGAAGTCGAATTCCTCATGCATGCCCGGGTCCAGGTCCAGCCCGTAGGCGGTGGCCATCCTGTCGGCAGTCGCCGCGGGACCCCACACGGGGAGACGGTCGCGGCCCCAACCGCCCGGCTTCCAACGGACTGCGACGTGCAGGCCGCAAAGATCCATGCAATGGTCCGGGTGCAGGTGCGTGAGGAAGATCGCGTCGATGTCCTCAAGATCGGTGTAGCGCTGGATGGCGCCCAAGGCACCGCTGCCCAGGTCCATCACGATCTTCCACTCGCGCTCACCGTCGTGCGCCGTCACCAGATAGCACGACGCCGGGGAGCCGGGACCGGGAAAAGAGCCGGTACAGCCCACGATGGTCAGCTTCACAGTCCACGCTCCGCGTCTGCCCCGGTGCCGGTTTCCGGCTGGACGAAATAGGAACGGCGGGACAGCCCGGTGCCGGCGCGCGCGGCTGCCAGCATCTCCGGGGTGATCCGCGCCAGGCTGCCGGTAGGGTACTGCGCCGAGACGTGGTCAACATGTTTCACGGACAGCACCTCTGGGCCCAGGAAGCGCCGGGCGAGGGTTTCAAACTGTACCGCGTCGCCGGTGGCTATGAACTCGTGGCTGGGCGCAGAGGGCTCCGTCCGCTGGATGCCGCCGTTGGCCAGGGCACGGTAGACGTCCTTGGCCGTTTCCTCGGCGCTGGACACCAGCGTCACGTCCTCGCCCATGACGAAGGAGATGACCCCCGTGAGCAGCGGGTAGTGGGTGCAGCCCAACACCACGGTGTCCACACCGGCTTGCTTGAGCGGTTCCAGGTATTCGTTGGCTGCGGCCAGCAAGTCCGGCCCGGTGGTGATGCCCGCCTCGACGAAGTTCACGAACGCGGGGCAGGCCACGGAGGTGATCGATAGGTCCGGGGCGGCAGCGAAGGTGTCCTCGTAGGCACGCGATCCCACTGTTGCCGAGGTTCCAATGACGCCGATCCGGCCGGACCGTGTGGCGGACACAGCGCGGCGGACCGCAGGCTGGATCACTTCGATCACGGGAATGCCGTACCGCGCGGTGTAGCGTTCACGGGCGTCCCGCAAGACGGCCGCGGAGGCGGAGTTGCACGCAATGGTCAGCAGCTTGACGCCCGAATCAACCAGTTCGTCCATGACGCCGAGCGCGTTGGCCCGCACCTCGGCAATGGGGAGGGGTCCGTACGGCCCGTTGGCGGTGTCACCCACATAGAGGATCGACTCGTTGGGCAGCTGGTCGATGATGGACCGGGCAACAGTGAGGCCCCCCACGCCGGAATCGAAGACTCCAATCGGACGCGCGCCCATGAGCTCATTGGAGACGCCTGTTGAGTTGGCCGTGGCTGTTGTCATGATTATTCGAGAATAAGGCTTCCCTTGGGTTGCGGCCATTAGCTGCGTCTCCCCCATCGTGTCTGATTTGTCACACGGCAGGGGCCAACGGCGGGCGGCCGGATCAGGATTTTGCCTGCCTGGCCGCCATCATGGACTGCACCAAGGACTCCTGCAGCCACGTGGTGAAGTTGTACACGAGCGCCAGGTAGCTTTCCACATCCTCCGCCTGGCTCCAGTCCTGCATGCTGTGCACGTGGTCGGCATCGGCTTCGTCGCGGATATCCAGGCGCTCCGAAAGGACCAGCCGCACATCGTTCAGGGCCATGGCCCAGCGGTTGGCATCCTCGGGAGTGAGGACCAGTTCGTCCTTGTCCAGGCCCATGGCTGTGGCCCTCAGGGCGCCGATCTTGCTCTCCCTGACGGAGCGTTCGGTGAGCTGACGGAACTCCAGTGAGCCGGCGTCGTCGTCCTTCATGACGTTGGGCAGCAAGCGCAAAAGGGCCCGGTCCGTGGGCTGCTTCACGTCCATGTCCAGGCCGATCAGGGCCGCCAGCGGATCCTCGTTTTCCCGGGCATCGGAGTCGAGCATGGAGATCACATCGGCCAGCAGCCCCCGGAGGAGGTCCCGCTCGGCCGGTTCCAGGTAGCCGCTGATTCCCTTGAGTCCGTACTTGAATGCCTTAGCCACTCTGGCGGCCGCCCTTTCCGGGTGTCTGGTTGCCGCTCGCGGCCTTCTCCACGGTGGCCCACAGCCCGAAGCCGTGCATGGCCACGGCGTGCTGCTCCACTTGCTCCTTGCTGCCGTGCGCCACAATGGACCGGCCCTTCCGGTGGACCTCCATCATGAGCTTGTGCGCCTTGGACTCGGAGTAGCCAAAGTAGCTCTGGAACACATAGCTGACGTAGCTCATGAGGTTCACGGGATCGTTCCAGATCACAAGGTTCCAGGGAATGTCCGGGGCGGTCAGGACATCGGTGGAGGTCAGCTCTGCAGCTTCCGTCCGCTCGTCAATGTCCGTACCAAACGCAACGCTAGGGGTCATCTGTCCATTCTATGGCGGCTCGCACTAGAGTGAATTCGTGAGTAGAGCCACGTCTTGGGATCACCCCGCCACTTCCTTGTATACCGACCACTACGAGCTGACCATGCTTCAGGCTGCCCTGCATTCGGGCGCCGCGCACCGCCGTTCGGTGTTTGAAGCCTTCGCCCGCCGGCTGCCGGACGGCCGCCGCTACGGCGTTGTAGGCGGCACGGGACGCCTGCTGGAGGGCATTGCCGATTTCTCTTTCGGCGAAGCCGAACTGGAGTTCCTTGCGGAAAACAAGGTGGTCAACCAGGAAACCCTCGACTACCTCGCCAACTACAAATTCAACGGCGACATCTGGGGATATGCGGAAGGTGACGCCTACTTCCCCAATTCCCCCATCCTCATCGTGGAGTCCACGTTCGCCGAGGCCTGCATCCTTGAGACGTACATCCTGTCCGTCCTGAACCACGACAGCGCCATTGCCTCCGCGGCCTCAAGGATGACCTCCGCGGCGGGCAACCGCCCCTGCATCGAGATGGGCTCCCGGCGCACCCAGGAGGAATCGGCGACGGCGGCCGCCCGTGCCGCTGTCATCGCCGGCTTTGCCAGCACCTCCAACCTCGAAGCCGGCCGCCGGTACGGCATCAAGACCGTCGGTACGGCTGCGCACTCCTTCACCCTGCTGCACGACACCGAGCGTGAAGCCTTCGAGGCGCAGATTGCCGCTTTCGGCCCCGGAACCTCGCTGCTGGTGGACACCTACGACGTCGAAACGGCGGTGCGTACCGCCGTCGAACTCGCCGGCAACAAGCTCGGCGCGGTCCGCCTGGACTCCGGCGACCTCATAGCCCAGGCGCAGTGGGTCCGCCAGCTGCTCGATGACCTCGGCAACGTGGACACCCGGATTGTGGTGACGTCCGACCTTGACGAGTTCGCCATCGCGGCGCTGCAGTCGGCCCCCGTCGACTCCTACGGGGTGGGTACATCGCTGGTCACCGGTTCCGGCGCGCCCACGGCCAGCATGGTCTACAAGCTGGTGAGCCGGACCAACGACGCCGGCGAGTTCATCTCCGTGGCCAAGGCAGCCAAGAACAAGGCCAGCGTCGGAGGACGCAAATACGCCCTGCGGAAACTCAACGAACGCGGCAGGGCAACACACGAAGTGGTGGGGATCGGGCACCGGCCCGAGGACGACGGGAACGACCGTTCGCTCCTCCAGCAATTCATCAAGAACGGCGAACTCCTGCCCGGCTGGACCGGTCCCGAAGGCGTCCTCCGCGCCCAGGAACGCCACGCCGCCAGCATGGCCGAGCTGCCCGCCGTCGTGAACCGGCTGCAACGCGGCGAAGCAGCGATCCCAACCATCTACGAGGAGGACTGATGGCCAAGGCCCTCATCATCGTCGACGTCCAAAACGACTTCTGCGAAGGCGGAACACTCGCCGTGGAAGGAGGCGCGGCCGTGGCCGGTGCCATCAGCGAGTACCTTGACGCGAACCAGCAGCATTTCGACCACGTGGTGGCAACGCAGGACTGGCACATCGAGCCTGGCGGCCACTTCTCGGACGATCCCGACATGGTGGATTCCTGGCCACCGCACTGCAGGGCCCGGACCAAGGGGGCCGAACTGCACCAGGACCTTGATCCCGAATACATCGAAGCCTATTTCCGGAAGGGACAGTACACCGCCGCCTACTCCGGGTTCGAAGGCGTACTCGCCCCGGAGGACGACGTTCCCTCCGGGGATCTCAAGGCCGGCGCAGCCGTGGCTGAAGTCCTGGATGAGGACGCAATCGGCCTCGACGACTGGCTCCAAAGCCACGATGTCGAAGAAGTGGTAGTGGTTGGCCTCGCCACCGATTATTGCGTCAAGGCAACCGCTTTGGATGCCGTGCAGGCCGGTTACGCCACCACTGTTATTGCCGAGCTGACGGCAGGCATCGCCGACGACCTCGACGATGCCTTCGATGACATGGAAGCGGCCGGCGTCGAAGTGGAACGCTCCTAGGACAAACGGCCGGGCCATCCGGACGGGATTGCCTTCGAAACCGACAACGAAGGGCGCCGCTGATGCGGCGCCCTTCGTCGTTTGCCATCGGTCACTTACGGCCGATGAACCAATCCTGCAGCTTACGCAAACGCGCCTGGAGCTGCTCTTCGTTGGCTTGCGCCACGGCCGGGCCGCCACACACTTCGCGGAGCTTGGTATGCACCACGCCATGCGGAGTACCGGTCCGCGCAGACCAGGCCGAGACGTTCTTGGCCAGCTCATTCCGCAGGTCCATCAGCATGCGGTGGTCCGGGATGGCCGGAGCCGGCTCCGCCGCGGGCGCCTGGCGCTTCTTGCGGGACTGCTGTTCGTGCTGCCGTTGCCGCAGCAGCGTTCCCACCTGCTCGGCGTCCAACAAACCGGGAATCCCCAGGAAGTCGAGCTCGTCATCGGAACCGATGTCGGCTCCCGTGCCGAACTCGCCGCCGTCGAACAGGACGCGGTCAAAGGATGCCTGGGAATCCAAGGCTTCGAATTTACCCTTGGTGAGCTCGTCCGAGGCTTTGTCCTCGCGGTTGGCCTCTGCCATGAGGTTCTCTTCGGGGCTGAAGAGGCCGTCGTCGTCCTTCTCGGGGCGGTCCAAGGCGTGGTCGCGTTCGGCTTCCATCGTGTTGGCCAGCCCCATGAGCGGCGGCACCGACGGCAGGAAGACCGACGCCGTTTCTCCCCTTTTGCGCGCACGAACGAAACGGCCCACGGCCTGGGCGAAGAACAACGGGGTGGACGTCGAGGTTGCGTACACGCCCACTGAAAGCCGGGGGACGTCGACGCCTTCGGACACCATGCGGACAGCCACCATCCAGCGCTTGTCTCCGGCGGAGAACTCCTCGATCTTGCTGGAGGCCTTCGAATCGTCCGAGAGGATCACGGTGGGCGACTCCCCCGTGATCTTCTTCAGCTGGCCCGCGTAGGCGCGGGCGTCCTCGTGGTCCGTTGCAATGACCAGGGCCCCGGCGTCCGGAACCGTGCGCCGGACTTCGCTCAGCCGTTTGTCGGCAGCAGCCAGGACGGCCGGAATCCATTCGCCGGCCGGGTTGAGCGCAGTCCGCCAGGCCTGCGAGGTGATGTCCTTCGTGACTGCGGCTTCCCCCAGGGAAGCCGCCATCTCGTCGCCCGCACTGGTCCGCCAGCGCATCTGGCCCGAATAGGCCATGAACAATACGGGCCGCACCACATGATCACGCAGCGCGTTGCCGTAGCCATAGGTGTAGTCGGCCTTCGAACGGCGGATGCCATCACGGTCTTCGGCGTACTCGACGAACGGAATCGGAGAGGTGTCCGAACGGAACGGCGTACCTGTCAATGACAGGCGGCGCGCAGCGGGATCGAAGGCTTCCCGAAGACCATCACCCCAGGACAGGGCTTCACCGCCGTGGTGGATCTCATCGAGGATCACCAGGGTGCGGGCAGCTTCCGTCTTGGCACGGTGCAGCATGGGCTTGCTTGCTACCTGGGCATAGGTCACTGCAACGCCTGCGAAGCCGCGGCCGTGCTGGCCATCGGAATTCTTGAAGTTGGGGTCGATCGCGATGCCAACACGCGCCGCGGCGTCCGCCCACTGGCGCTTCAAGTGGTCCGTGGGCGCCACGATGGTGATCCTGTTGACCACGCCGCTGTCCAGCAGGGTGGTGGCAATGCGGAGGGCGAAGGTGGTCTTGCCGGCACCGGGGGTTGCCACTGCCAGGAAGTCCTTGGGACTACGGCTCATATAGAGGTCCAAAGCCTCCTGCTGCCAGGCACGTAGCTTGGGCGCAGTCCCCCAGGCCGCCCGTTCCGGATAGGCCGGAGGCAGGGAGGGGCCACCAAAAAGTGTTTCAGTCATGTGGGCCTGTGTAGTCTTCCCACCCACTACTTGGAGTTGCCCGGACCGTCGCCGTTTCCACCGTCGTTGCCCGGACGGAGGCCATCATAGATTTCCTTGCACTCCGGGCAAACGGGGAACTTCTGGGGATCCCGCCCCGGGGTCCAGACTTTTCCGCACAAGGCAATGACGGGCTCCCCGGTCATTGCCGATTCCATGATCTTTTCCTTGCGGACGTAATGCGCAAACCGCTCGCGATCGCCGGGCTCCACTTCCTGGCGCGTTTCCTCGCGCTCAATGGTGGCAGTGGACGTTCCGGCTCCGGAAAGCTCGCGCATGGGGTCGTTTTCGAATGGATCCGGAGGAAGCGTAGTCATGGCATCCATCCTACCGTCTAGAGGCCTTGCCACTCCGGCTTGTTGTCGAACGTGTGGCGGTAGTAGTCGGCCAACTTCAGCGAAGAAGCAGCAGCCTCGTCCACCAGGATGGTGGCATGGGGGTGCATTTGCAGCACCGATGCCGCACAGATCGCAGCGACGGGCCCCTCCACGAAATCCCTGACAGCCTGGGCCTTTTGCGCGCCAGTTGCCACCAGGATCACATGTTTGGCATCCATGATGGTGCCCAGGCCCTGCGTCACTACGTGATGCGGAACGTCGTCGATGCTGTCGAAAAACCGGGCATTGTCCTTGCGTGTCTGCTCAATCAAGGTCTTGATGCGCGTCCGGGAGGCCAACGACGAACCTGGCTCGTTGAAGCCGATGTGCCCGTCGGTGCCCACGCCCAGGATCTGGAGGTCCACGCCGCCGACTGCCCGGATCGCATCTTCGTAGGTCTGGCACGCGGCTTCGAGATCCTCCGCGGCCCCGTCCGGGCCGTGGACGTTTTCGGGCTTGATGTTGACCCTGTTGGTGAATTCCCGCCTGATGACCTCGCGGTACGATTCCGGATGGCCGGCTTCCAGGCCCACATACTCGTCCAAGGCAAAACCGTGAGCTTGGCTGAAGTCCAGCCCACCCGCTTCGTACCGACGCGCCAACTCGTCGTAAATCGGCAAGGGCGAGGATCCGGTGGCCAGGCCAAGCACGGCGTTCGGCTTACGCCGAACGAGCGCCTCGATGCCGTCGGCCGCCAAGGAGCCGATCTGTTTGGTGCCAGGGAGAATGACAACTTCCATTGTCACGGCCTTTCTACGATGCGAATAGGTTTGCTTGAATCGAGGATATCCCATGTCCCATAACCCGGGGTGGGTGTTACGTCGTCATTTGTTCACGCTCAGCTGGGCAAACATTTCGGGACCGCGTGCGTCCAACCACTTTCCGCCCAAGCGAACACCCACCGCCAGGAGTACCGCACCCAGGACCGGACCCACGGCGAGGTTGATCCATCCGGCCTCCGGCCCTCCACTGACCACCTGGACAAGCACCAAGGCAAGCTCGGGCAGGAGCAGGATCGCCAGCGCCGCCATGCCGACACCCTGGACGGCCAGGGTCTGGGCAACGTTTCCCGGGGGCTTCTTGAACGGGCTGTCGCCGGGCAAGGGAACGGCAACGTTGTAGCGCGCTGAGATGACCGAGGCCAACCCCAGCCCCGTGAACAGCGTTCCCAAGGCCAGGCCAAGGAGGTTCGGAAGCCAGGCCCAGTCCCCCGTGATGAACAGTGGCCCGACGGTGAAGACCAACACCACCGGCAAAGAGATGGCGAGGCAAGCCAGGGCCCGGCCCAGGCGGTCGTCCACGCCACGGACTCCCGAGGCAAGGTGGAGGGCGAACGCCGTGTTGTCATAGGAAACATCCGCCGAAATCGACCACGCCATCATGAATGCCGTGAGCGGTCCAAGAACCATGAGGAGCCCAAAGCTTCCGGACTGGCTGCCGCCGAAGAAGAAAATCACCGGAAGCAGGGGAATGATCACCAAGGAGCCGGCGTACCGGGGATCCTTCAACCAATAGATCAGGGCCCTGGCCGCGACTGCTCCAGCGGGGGTTCCGGGCAGCACGCCAAACAAGCCCAGCTTTCCACCCTTCCGGTTTGAGCCACCCGAGTAGGCAGGCGTCACGAGTGCCCGCTGCAACAGGATGTGCCAGCACCACAGGAGGACGCCGATCGTAGCCAAGGCAATGACTGCCTTGAGGCCCGCAGCCCCTGGATCGCCCGCGTCCAAGTCTCCGCCGAGCGACCAGGCAGCTCCGAGGGGTGTCCAGGAAACCGTCCGGGCCATCACGGGAAGGTAGTCGGCACTCCCCCGGATGCCGTCAACGATTCCCACCATGATCGGCCCCAGCAGTACCAAAGGGACAAAGACGACGATGCTGCTGACATCCTTGAAACGACGCGAGGAGGCCAGGCCGGCTGTCGCGGTGGTAACAACCTTGGACAACACCACGCAGGTCACAGCCCCGAGTATTGCTCCGGCAAAGGCGCCGGCCACCGCCGGAAAACTCCGCCACCACGTGCCAACCGTTCCCAAGGCAGCCAACAGGGTTGCCAAACCAGGGATTCCGATGAAACCGGCCAGGGCCAGTCCCGCCAGCAACTGACGCGGCGGGATCGCGAACGTGGTGAAACGCGCAGGATCAAGCGTCATGTCGCCCGCCGAGGCAATCAGCGGGATGACTCCCCATCCGAGTATGGTTGCCGCCCCACCCAGAACCACCACCGTGTGGGCGATTCCGGGGTCGGCCCAGCGGAGCGCCACCAACCCGCCCACAAGCATCGTCAGCACGCCAAGGGCATAGAGCAGCCCCAGGCCAATACCCACCAACTGGAGGGGGCTGCGTTTAAAGCCGTTCAGGAGCAGGCGCCATTTGAGCCTTAGAAGGTGCGCAACCATTCGAGCCCCTCTGTCCGGTGCCCGCCGCCCACCAGCTGCACAAAGCGGTCTTCGAGGGTGGAGCCTGCCCGGACCTCCTCCACGGAACCGGCAGCAAGCACACGCCCGGCGGCGACGACAGCGACGTGGCTGCACATGCGCTGCACCAGGTCCATGACGTGGCTGGAAACAATCACCGTCCCCCCGGAGGACACATAGCCCTCCAGGATTCCGCGGATGTTGGCCGCGGAAACAGGGTCCACGGATTCGAAAGGCTCATCCAGCACCAGAAGGCGCGGCGCGTGGATCAGGGCCGATGCCAGGGCGATCTTCTTGGTCATGCCGGCGGAATAGTCCACCACCAGCGAGCCGGCATCCGCCTGGAGGTCGAAGGCGGCCAGCAACTCCGAAACCCTGGACAGGACCACGTCGCGGTCCATCCCGCGGAGCAGTCCCGCGTAGGTAACCAGTTGCTCGCCGGTCAGCCGGTCAAACAAGCGCACGCCGTCCGGGAGCACGCCCATAAGCTTCTTGGCTTCGAGGGGACGGGCCCAGACATCCACTCCGTGCACCAAAGCCGTGCCGAAGTCCGGCCTCAGCAAACCGGTGGCCATGGACAGCGTGGTGGTCTTGCCCGCCCCGTTCGGACCGACCATTCCGTAGAACGAACCGGCAGGCACGTCCAGGCTCACACCGTCCACGGCGATCTTGTCGCCAAACCGCTTGGCGAGGCCACGGATGGACAACGCCGGGACAGGCTGCCCCGCAACCCCGGGATCCGGTGGTTGCGGTGGCGAAACGGGTACCTGCGGGAGGCGGGATGACTGAGGGCTGGACTGATGGTCTGGTTCCGTCATGGCAACAGCCTAGCCTTGCCGGGGCATGCCCGCGGCGGTCCCTAGAAGCCGTGGCGCGGCACAGCCCGCTCGTACTGGGGTACCCAGGAAATGTCATGGCCCAATTCGTACGCCGCGCGGAGCCACCAGTGCGGATCTCGCAGGGCGGCCCGCGCCATGAACACGGCATCGGCACGACCATTCGCCACGATGTCCTCAGCCTGGGCCGGGCTGGTCAGGAGGCCGACCGCCCCGGTGGGGACACCGGCGTCGTGCTTGACCCGTTCAGCGAAACCGGCCTGGTAGCCAGGCGCCGCCTGGATCGCTTGGTGGGCCACGGCGCCGCCGCTGGAGACATCCACCAGGTCCACACCCCGCTTTGCTGCTTCCCTCGCGAGCCGAACAGACGCCTCAACGTCGACTCCGCCGTCGGCCCAATCGGAGGCCGAAATGCGCAAAAGCAGCGGCATCGAGTCTGGAATCGCGTTGCGCACGGCATCCACCACGGCGAGCATGAGGCGGTTGCGTCCGGACTCGTCCCCGCCCCAACCGTCCGTGCGCGTGTTGATCAACGGGCTCTGGAACTGGTGCAGCAGGTAACCGTGGGCGCCGTGGATCTCGACGGTGTCGAATCCGGCTGCGACCGCCCGCCCGGCCGCCGAGGCGAAGTCCGCAACGACGGCGAGGATCTCCGCTTCGGACATGGCCGCAGGCGTGGCATATCCGTCAAAGGGTGACGTTGTGGGTCCAACAGTCTGCCACCCGCCGTCGGATTCCGGAACGGAACCGGACTTGCCGGAAAACGGCCAATAGGTGGACGCTTTGCGGCCGGCATGGGCCAGTTGCGTGCCAATCCTGCAGTCCACAGCGCCATGGCGGTGGACAAAATCCACTATGCGTTCCCAGCCGGCGGCCTGCGCGTCCGAATACAGGCCGGCGTCCCGTGGGCTGATCCGTCCGGCAGCGTTAACGGCTGCCGCCTCGGTCATGATCAAGGCGGCACCGCCCGCGGCGAAGGAGCCAAGGTGCATCAAATGCCAGTCAGTGGGAACGCCCTCGCCCGTTTCGGGCAGGCAACTGTACTGGCACATCGGCGACACCCAGCCCCGGTGCGGGATGGTGAGCGAGCGCAGCTTAAGTGGACTGAACAGCGCGGACGGCACTAGAAAAGGACCCTCGCGAGCCCTTGGCGCGCCTTGGCAACACGCTCGTCCGAGGCGCCCACCACCTCGAACAATTCAAGGAGCCGGACCCGGGCGTTCTCCCGCTCGGGGCCAAAGTTGCGCCCGATGAAGGCGATGATGCGGTTGAAGCCATCCTCGATGTGGCCGCCGGAAACATCCAGATCGGCGACCCCAAGCTGGGCGTCCAGATTGTCCGGTTCCTGGGCAGCCAACTGCCTCAGGCTTTCGGCTTCCGGTGCGGAGAGTTTCTCCAGCCGGGCCATCAGTTCCACTTGGGCCAACCCGGCCTTCGCGTCGGCGTCGGCCGGCTGCTCCAGGAGGGCTTGCTTGTACGCCGCCGCGGCCGCGGCGTAGTCACCGGCTTCAATCGCGTCAATCGCCGCCTGGTGCAGCGGGGGCAACGGGGCGGGTTCGGCGTCGTTGGCCTGGGCGGCGTCGCCGATGCTTCCAGTCACGCCATTCGCGGCGGCAACCTGGAGGAGCTCTTCCACGAGGCTGTGGATCTGCGCGTCGTCGGCGGGCCCTTGGAAGAGCGGCACTGGCTGGCCCTTGACCACGGCCACTGCAGTGGGCACGGCCTGGACCTGGAAGGCCTGGGCGAGTTGCGGAAAGGAGTCGACGTCGGCCGCTGCCAGGACGAGCCTGCCGCCGAAACTCTCAACAACACGCTGCGCGGCGTCGAGGACGCCGGGAGACTCTGCTGCGTAGCGGGACCAGAGAAGGAAGAGGACGGGGATCTGCGCGGAGAGCTGGACCAGGTCCTGGAAGTTGCTTTCCGTGGCGTCCACGCGAAGGGACGGGTTGCCGCCTTCCGGCGTTTCGCCACCTGTTGTGCCGGGGGCAGCAGCTGCCGGCGGCGACTGCGGGGGTGCGGGCGGGCGGCGCAACGACGAGAGGTCGACGGCGCCGCGAAGGTTGAGCTGGCTGGCAGCGGCTGGAGTGGGTCGGTATCCGGGCGAACTCATACCGTCCACTCTAGCCGCTGCCCTGCCTGGGCCTTGCCCTATTTGAAGCTGGCGCCGACCAGTCCGCGGGTAGCGGCCACGAGCTTCATGGGGTCCGAGGAACCTGCCGGTGGAATGTAGACAGCCACCGATTCGGCAAAGTTGAGCGACATGCCCGTGGTGGTTTCCTTGCCGCCGGCAAACACTGCCGAGTCGTCCTCAAGGATCAGCTTGTCGCCGGAGGCCTTGGGAGTTCCTTCGAAAGCGAAATCGAGCCGCCCGACCACCAGCGCACCACCGTCGGCCGTATGCAGCACCACCGTCTGGTTGGTCACCGGGGTGTGCGCAAACTTGAAGTTGGCACTGGTGCCGTTCTTGACGGTGTCAGCCTGGTACGTCAGTGCTCCGGCGATGTATGGCGATGACTGGCCGTCGGCGAGCTTGCTGCGGTTCGGCGAGTCCGGCGTGGTCAGCATCTCGCCGAGGATACCCAAGGCTTCGTTGCCGCTGTAGGCCAGGCCGGTCTTGTCGTCCGCGGCCACGGGAGCGGTCCCGTCACGGGGAACCGGGAACGACGGGAAGTTGGTACCCGGCTGGAGCGGGGCGGTGCCCCACAGCTTGTAGTTCTCGCGCGGCGAGAGCTGGACGAGCGTCAGGATCTGCGGGACCACGTTGCCGTCGCCCTGGGTCAAGGCGAAGACCGTGCGGGGCCAGTCACGCTTGGTGCTGATCACACTGCTTTGCAACTTGGTGGCACGCACGGGCATCCGGGCCTCATAGGCGGACACCGCCGTACGGATCTTGTAGTTGGCGGTACGGACCTGGAGTTCCATTTTGTCCACGCGCGGAGCGAGCTTCGCGGCGTCCTTGGCTGCGTCCGCAGCGTCCACGGTGCTGGCTACCTGCTCCAGGACACGCTGCAGCTGGGATTCAAGCAGCACCGGCGTTCCGCCCTTGTCCGAAGATGCGGACGGGCTCGCGTTGCTTGAGTTGGACTCCGGCGCGGGGCTGGCCTGGGCCGCTACGGCGGTTCCGCCAACCAGGGCGGCAACCAAGGCTGCGGCGATGGCGGAAATACGCAACGTTGAGCCCTCGGCACCGGGGGCGCGGCGACCGGCTTCACCGGCGGGCGGCTGCACAGGCAGGGCAGAGGTCTCTTCACCTCCGTGCGGGCCACCGTCACCGCCGTCCTTGCGGCGGTTGCCGAGCGCCTTGGCGACGAACGGCAAGGCCGCGCCAACCAGGATGATGATGATGCCCAGCACGATGAGCGGGATGGCCCACGGGGTGGTTGCGTTGTTGGGGAACGTCATGGAAATCGACGACGGCGCCGGCTTGGTTCCGTCGCTGGCCACCAGGAGCGACCAATCGCCACCGGCCGGCGGGTTCCAGGTGTAGTCGAGTTCGCCGCTGCCGTCTTCGGTATTAACCCAAAGATCGGAGCCAACAGGGCTCGGTGCGGTCGCTTCGCCGTCAGCGGTGGAAACTTCCAGCGACTTTTGGTCCTGGGAAACACCGGTGAGCGTGTTGTGGGCAGTCTTGCCGACCCAGGCATCGACGTCGTCCGGGCGTCCCGTGGCGACGATGAAGTTGCCTTCACCCTGGATCTTGATCTTCACCGGACCCTCGTGGAGGGCGATCAACTTCTGGTCGATCACCGTCAACGGGGCAGCTTTAGTGTCACTGGGAACCGAGGCCGTCACGGTCTCGGAAGGGGCCCAGAAAGTCAGCTGGCCAATGCCGGCCAGCATCGTCAGCAGGCCCAGCAGCACCAGCAAGGCTGCAGTCTTCAAACGCACAGGATCACCTATCATCAGCGGTCGTTGAACTTCAAGGGTAACCGTTTTGTTATCAAAGAGTCAGATCGGCGGCCTGGTCATGACACGCCGGAATCCCCGTCGTGGCGCCGCCAAAGCGCCGAGACAGGGGCCTGATAGTGTGGCGATGATCATGCTATCGGGGCTGGAAACCAGCCGTATTGAACGTTTCACATCCCGGCAATGAAACTACGGGAACTACCAGAAGGCAGCAAAACCGCGTGAAAGACCACTTGGAGCCCCGTACCGACGACGAGTCCGGAACGCCCGCAGTGGACGCCCCGTCCGTAAGCGTTCCGGTGCGCACCGGCCGCCTTGCCGCCGTTGCGCGACGCCTCCGGCAACCCATTCCCGGTGCCAGGACGCGCGTCCGCTTCGAGATGCCCCCTGAGGACGAAGCCGAAGTCACTGTCGAACGCGTTCCCCACGAAGACGACCACGGTTTCGGCGCACCCGGCCCCAGGATGTCGTCTCAGCACCCGCTGTATGTCGGCTTCATGGGCACCGCTGGGGTTGGCATTGCCCTCCTTGTGTTCTACATCGCGAGCAACACCAGCCAACTCCTTTTGTGGATCCTCACCGCGATGTTCATCGCCCTGGGCCTGGACCCGGTGGTGCGGTGGCTCGAATCACGGAAGATCCCCCGCCCTGCGGGAATCCTGATCTCCGTTTCCGTCCTGGTCGCGGCCGTCGCTGGATTCTTCGCCACCCTGATCCCCACCATCGTCAATCAGGTTTCGGATATCGTGCGGCAGGCACCTGACTGGATCCGGGACTTCCTGAATTCCGATTTCTTCAGGACCGTGGACAGTCAGTTTGGCCTGCGGGACAGAATCACGCAGGAGTTGGACAAATTCGGGCAAAACTCCGAGGCCGTCGGAGGCATCTTTGGTGGAGTGGTGGGCTTCGGCTCATCGGTGGCCAACGGGCTGTTCGGCACGCTGATCGTTCTGGTCCTGAGCCTCTACTTCCTCGCGGCCCTGCCCTCGATGAAGAAATGGGCCTACCGGCTGGCTCCCCGGTCCCGCCGGCCACGCGTCGAGGCACTTTCCGAGGCCATTACCGATTCTGTGGGCAACTACGTGATCGGCCAGGCCTGCGTTGCACTCCTGAATGCGGTCTTCGCCTTCATCGTCATGACCATCCTTGGCGTCCCCTTCAGCGTCCTGCTGGCCTTCGTGGTGGCGCTCCTTGCGTTCATCCCACTGGTAGGCGGAATGATCGCGGCCATCGTCGTCATCCTGGTGGCCCTCACCGCGGGCTGGCAGACGGCCCTCATCTACGCCATCGCCTACTTCGCCTACCTGCAGTTCGAGGCGTACTTCATCTCACCGCGCATCATGCAACGGGCCGTTGCCGTACCCGGCGCGGTTGCGGTAATTTCCGTGATCGCCGGCGGCAGCCTTCTGGGTGTGCTCGGCGCGCTGATCGCGATCCCCACGGCGGCGGCCATCATGCTGCTGATCAAGGAAGTCTTCATCATCCGCCAAGACCGGCACTAGCCGACGGCGACCGGACTAGCCGACGGCGACCGACCCCGCCCAAACGCGTGGCAGGCCGTCCACGCCGGCACCGGCTTCCGTGACGTCGTCGACGATTTCGTCCAGGACCCGGGCCGCGTACTTCTCGCCCACCCACAGGTGCTTGGCGCCGTCGACCCCCACCAGCCGGGCCTGCGGTACCAAGCCGAAGCGGGCCGCAGCCTCGGCAGGCTGGAGGTAATCGTCGTGTTCGGGCACCAGGACCGTCAAGGGTTTGCCGGAGGCAGCCCATTCCTTGAGGTGCACATCCGTGGCCCGGTGCAACGGCGGCGAAAGCAGCACCGCGCCCTCCACCTGGGAGGCGACCGGTTCAACAGCCCCGTACATGAGGGCCAGTTCGGTACCAAAGGACCACCCCACCAGCCAACGGTTTGGCAATCCGCGGTCCACGGCGAAACGCACGGCTGCCTCGACGTCGTACCGTTCGCCGACGCCTTCCTCGAACTGCCCTTCGCTGGTCCCGCGGGGCGACTGGGTGCCCCGGGTATTGAACCGCAGCACCGCGACGCCCGCCAGCGCCGGCAGCCGGTAGGAGGCCTTGCGGTAGACGTGTGAATCCATGAATCCGCCGTGCGTTGGCAGGGGGTGGAGCATGATGAGCGTCGCCGTAATGTGGCCGGACTCCGGAAGTGCCAGCTCACCCACCAACAGCTTGCCGTCTTCCGTGGTGAACTCCACGTTCTCGCGACGGGCAGGCAACACGGTGGAGGCCCGGATCTCCGACGGAGCATCCTGGGGCACAAAAACGAGCGTGGCGGGATCGAAAGTCATGCCTTCAAGCCTAAGCGACTCAGCGGTAGCGGTACGTTCGCGATGTCCAGCAGTTGGTGTGCCAGTGGCGGCGTTCGGCCAGGCCGGCCGCCTCGCCGAACAGGTGGCTGTCAGACCACACCACCAGGTGTGCGATTCCGGGCATGATGGCCGTGGAGCATCCCGGGCAAATGTATTGCTTCTCCGCTTTCCGGGCCGTCATGGTGCGGACCATCCAATCCCCATCCGGTGCACTCTCCCGGCGGGCGATGCCGGCGCGGGACCGTTCCAGGTCCAACTCCGGAACGGCCTCGACCCACTTGTTGGAACGCGCGCTGGACGCGTTTCGGCGGGGACGGTTGGAGCGGGGCATGAGTCCATTCTGCCCCAGCCGATGACCTCCACGCGGTAATGTTGGGCGGGTGCGACTCGTCATAGCCCGTTGTTCTGTTGATTATGTTGGCCGCCTCAAGGCCCACCTCCCGCTCGCCACCCGGCTCCTGCTGGTCAAGGCGGACGGCTCGGTGCTGGTGCATTCGGACGGTGGCTCCTACAAGCCCTTGAACTGGATGAGTCCCCCGGCCACCCTGCGCGTCACCTCGCCCGAGGAGACCGAGGTTGAAGAAGGCGTGGTGGAGCAGTGGACGGTGCAGTCCACGAAGACCGACGACCGGCTCATCATCAACATCTACGAGCAACTTCACGACACGTCCCACGAACTCGGCGTCGATCCAGGGCTGATCAAGGACGGCGTGGAGGCCGACCTGCAGCGTCTCCTGGCCGAGCAGATCGAAACCCTGGGGGCGGGCTACTCGCTCATCCGCCGCGAATACTTCACCGCGATTGGCCCCGTGGACATCCTCGCGAGGGACGCCAACGGCGCCACCGTGGCTGTTGAGCTGAAGCGGCGTGGCGACATCGACGGCGTCGAACAGTTGACGCGGTACCTGGAACTGCTCAACCGGGATCCCCTCCTGGCACCTGTACGCGGCATTTTTGCCGCCCAACAGATCAAGCCGCAGGCCAAGGTCCTGGCCAACGACCGCGGGATCGACTGCGTCACGCTCGATTATGACGCCATGCGGGGCGTGGATGACAGCGAGTCCCGGCTCTTCTGATCCCATCGGCGGGGCGTGTGCGGCAGGCCACTAGAATCGGAACCATGACTGCCGCAGACCATTCTGTCCGTTCTTCCGCGCCCAGCCATCAGATCCTCCTGGGGACGCTCGTCAGCGACGGAATGGTGGTGGAAGACGGACTGCTGGCCATTGAGGGGGACCGCATCGCCTATGCCGGCCGGGCATCGGATTTTGCGCCCGAAGACTTTCCGGGTTTCCAGAGTGCCATCCGGCATGGGGTCCCGGCCGGCCATTACCTCCTGCCTGGCCTGGTGGACGTACACTGCCACGGCGGCAACGGCGGCGACTTCCCCGGCGGCGAGGAGTCCTCGGCCCGCCAGGCTGTCGACTTCCTGCACCGCTCCGGCACCACCACCTTCCTGGCCAGCATGGTCACAGCACCCAGGGAAGACCTGCTTCGCGGCATCGAACTGTACGTGAAGCTCGCCGACGAAGGCCTCGTTGCCGGAATCCACTTGGAAGGCCCATTCCTCTCCCACGCCCGGTGCGGCGCACAGAACCCCGACTACTTGCTGGAGCCGGACCTGGACCTCATGGACGAGCTCGTGGCAGCGGCAGCGGGCAAGCTGGCCACCATGACCTATGCGCCCGAGCTTCCGGGCGCCGCAGCCCTGGTGGACTTGATGACGTCGCACGGCGTGACCCCTTCCCTGGGCCACACTGATTGCGACGACGCCACGGCAGCAGCGTCCTTGGCCGCCGCACGCGAAGGACTTGAGTCGGCAGGGTTCGACGGCGTGAGCTCGCTTCCGACCGTGACGCACCTTTTCAACGGGATGCCTCCCATGCACCACCGCGCCCCCGGTCCGGTGGCAGCTTGCTTGCGGACCGCGCAGGCCGGCAAGGCAGTGGTGGAGTTGATCGCCGACGACACCCACCTCGATCCGAGCACGGTGGCCACGGTCTTCCAGCTGGTAGGAGCCGCCAACATCGTGCTGGTCACCGATTCCATGGCAGCGGCCGGGCTCTCCGACGGCAGCTACATGCTGGGCCCCTCCCCGGTAACCGTCAGCAGGGGCGTCGCCACCCTTGATGCCACCGGTTCCATCGCAGGCGGAACCGCAACGCTCCTGGACGTGGTCCGCAAGACCGTTGCGGCCGGCGTCGACCTCCCCGACGCCATCTGCTCGGCAACGGCGGTGCCGGCAGCCGTCCTGGGCCTTTCGGATGAGGTTGGTGGGCTGCGCCGGGGCCTTCGGGCCGACGTGGTAACGGCGGACCAGGAACTCGGTCTGACCGGAGTCATGCGAAATGGTGAATGGCTGTCATAGGCCAAAGGTCCCTGTGTTAATTCTTTGGACGACGTAACCGGCTTTTTACCGAAAATTTTCCCGAATTACCAAAAAGACCGTTGACCTCCGGCACCTCCCATGAAAGTGTTGTACCAGTCTTTGTGTAGGTGGTTTTCATGCTCGCAAGACGAGTTGCGAGCGTGAAGCTCCTGCGAAACCTGCTGGGCCAGCCCGGAAGGAATCCGGATCTTCTCGCGGAGTAACAAAGCCGGTACGCGGTGTATCGGACTGATGTTCCATATTGAGGAGAAATACATGGCACTCGGAACCGTCAAGTGGTTCAACGCTGAAAAGGGCTTCGGCTTCATCACCCCGGACGACTCGGATGGCGACGTCTTCGTTCACTACTCGGAGATTCAGACCGGCGGCTTCAAGACCCTCGATGAGAACCAGCGCGTTCAGTTCGAGATCGGCCAGGGCGCCAAGGGTCCCCAGGCTACCGGCGTCACCGTCGTCTAGTTTGACCCACTGAACCTGCATCGAGCAGATTCACCAACAGCTTGGCCCCGGCATTTCGCCGGGGCCAAGCTGTTTAAGCGGACATTGCGGATGGATATGTCTGATATTTCTGACAAGGCCTGTTACAAACGGTGAAGAAATACGAAAAGACTCCCCGAATGGAGCGTTGACAATTCAACCAACCAAGGTGCGCAACAACCGGGCGGAATGCCGGACTGATAAACCCGGAAGGTAAGCGCGGCTCAAGGCCCTGCCCATTGCAGGAAGGTGCAGGGGGTCTTGGTAATACATGTAGAGCGTCCTGTAGTCGGGTTGGAAGCGCGACTTAAAGGAAGCAAGGGAGCGGAACCCATAAACCGGTTCCAGGGCCTGCCCCACGAGGTCCAGGATCCCTGCCAGGCCCTCTGGACGCTGGTCGGGATCGTCCTTGTCCCTGGCCAGCGGTGAGCCGGATAGCGAGATCACCTCCACGGACTCGCGCAGATGCAGGACGGCGGAGGCTATCAGGAACTCCATCACACCCGGGAAGGCATCGCCACTGCGCCTCATGAAGTCCAAGGTCCAACTGACAACCATCCCGTTTTCGTAGACGGGCAACCAACTGGTAACTCCATAGACCGTTCCGTCCTGGTCGGTGGCAACGCAGCACAGGACATCCGGGTCCTCAAGTTCATCCATGCCGCCCAAGGTGAAACCCATTTCCGGGACTCGTTTCTGGGCAGCCCACTCTTCGGAAACTTCACCCACCTTGGCCCGCAAAGCGTGGGGCAGGTCAGGAAAGGCGCCCCACACTGCGGTGATTCCCATCTTGCTTGCCCTGTTGAGCGCGGTCCGGACGTTCTGCCACTCCTTGCCCCGGAATTCCAGGCCACGAATCCGCAACCGGGTTTCCTGCGCGACGGCTACCCTTCGGAAGCCCCTGGCTTGCAGCTCCGGCCACAACTCATCAGTGCACGAGTACAGGCACGGGATCAGGGCGTTCTGCGAGCAATGATTCAGGAAACCCAACGCGGTGGCCCGATGTTCTTCGCTTGGACCAATTGGGCCTGCCAACGTCAGCGCCACGTGTCCATGCTGCTGGTAGGCCACTCCCCCGGTGCCTTGTGGCGTGAACCAGTACTTGTTCGGTTCCCACAACGCCATCCAGGACAACGAGTCGCCGCCGGCCTTCACCAGCGAACAGGCATGTTCCCGCGATTGATGGTCGAGGCCACCGGCATGGTGCCCGCGGATGAGCAACACCCAGACGCCGATCAGTGCCACCAGCCAAAACGCGGTGCCGGAGTAGGAGAAGAGGAACACTTCCAGGGCGTCACGTTCGGCGAATACCTTGCGGTAGACACCGGGCAAGGGAACCGGCAGGTATTGGCGGGCGAGTTCAGTACCCAAACCCAACAAGCCGCCGTCGCGCGCCATGCCGCCGGACGCCAGCCACACAATCGTGTACGCCAGAGCCAGCGCCACACCACTGAGACCAACAAACCAGAAGACCCTCCGGCGCATCCGGGTTGAGGACTCCACCCGGAAATGCCCGCGGTAAGCGAAAAGGAGGATCGCCAGGATCAAGGGAACCAAAACCAGCGGGATCAGGTGCGCGACCGCCGAATTCATCATGCCAACCCTCGGGCGGCCCGGCAGCTGCGGCATTCCGGCGAACAGTCCCAGGTAAAGAGTGGACAAGGCCACCACTACAACTTGGACGCCGATCGCGATTCCCAGTGCCAGGCGGCGTCCACGGCGCATCCCATCGACGCAGATGAGCAACAGCACCACGGGAACCACAGCAAGGGCCAGGCCGAAGGGCCCCGTGTAGCCTTGGCGCCCCAGTTCCAGGCACGCCACATCGATGGTGCCCCCGCAATTGCCCTCCAATTGGCTCAGGGTAGGCAGGGGGTTGAGGATCACGTCGCGCAGCAAGGCAAGGGGCCCGGACGGGCTTTTGGCTACAGCGGTCAGGATGGGACCCACGGCAAAAATGGCCATGGTCAGCGACAAGAGGTTCCGCACCTCGCGACCTGTGGACCTGTGCAGGTGGAGGTGGCCGTCGTTGCTTTGCATCCACCAGGCTGCGGCCAGCCCGATCAACGCTCCCAGCAGGCCCATGAGTGTTTCCGGGTGTCCCACGAAAAGTACCAGGAGCAGGGTCATGGACAACGCGACCGTCCGGAACCGCCGCTGCCAGAGCGTCGGAAGCTTGGCGCTGGCGGCCAGGGCGGTGGCCAACAGGGCTCCATACGGACCAATGAGCCGGGTGTCCACCATGCGGGAGATCCAACCGTCGTCCGCATACTTCGCTATTTGGGTCACCAACAGGAAGGCGGTAACACAGGCGAACTGGGAGGCCAGGAACACCAATGCTGTTTTCAGGAATCCGAAATGCCGCTCGGCCAGCCCCAGGAGGAAGAGGATCATCAGCACCACAACGATGAAGGCAGGCACGTTGGTGGTGAAGAAGAGCGACGTCCAGATGGACCACCATTCGCCGGCACGCAGTCCGCCCAGGGTCACACCCGCCGCCGGCAGCCACGATTCGGGAGGACCGGCAACGATGCTGCCGGAAACGATGGAAACAAGGACGAACACCGCGAGTACAGCGAGAGTAAGGGGTGTGGCCCGCAAGTGCCGGCCCGCCTGCCGCATGGCCGGTTGAATGAAGCCCTTCAGCGCAAGGCTCACTTGGCGAAGCCCCATCTGGCCGACAGGAAGCGCAAAGCACCCGGCATGCCACGAACCACGGTGTCCCAGGAGTGCCCGGAGTGGCCGATGACATGGTCCTCAACCGAGAACCCCGCGGACCGGGCAGCATCTGCCAGGGTGTGCATGTAACCGATGAACTCATTGTCCGTGGCTCCGGCCGTCAAGTACATGCCGCTGCCCGGATACTGCCGTTGGCCCATAAGGACCAACGGAGTCCTCGACTCGAAAGCCGCCACGTCGCCGTCGAACGAATCCGCAATGGTCTTGTTCCGGTCCTTGGCCAGGGCCGGCTCCTGCTCAGCCGAAAAACCCACCACGGACGGAAAGAGCTCGGGGTGGGCGGTACCCATCTGGACGGCGCAGGTACCGCCAAAAGAGAACCCTCCAACAGCCCATTGATGGTGATCGGTGGAGACAGCCAGCGTCTGGCTGATCCAGTTGGGGACGTCCTGGGAAAGGTAGGTATCAGCAGGGGCTATGCGGCTGTCCATGCACATGGTGTTCGCATTGGCCGATCCGTTCGGATCCACCACCACCGTAACGGGTGCAAGGCCGCCATGGGCTTCGGCGAATTTGTCCAGTTGTGACCGGAGCTGCCCGCCCGTGAGCCAATCGGCGGGTCCCCCGGGTTGGCCGGAAAACAGGATCAACACGGGAAGGCTGGGCCGGTTGGCGGTCAGATAGGCAGGCGGGAGATAGATGTACGCTTCGCGCGCCGTGAAACCTGACACCGTGCCGGGAATGTCCGCCCTTCGCAGCGCGCCTCCGCGCGGCATGGTGTCGGGTGCCTTCCAGGCTGACGGCAACGGACCGGGTTTGCTGTCCGGAACACGCTGCAGCCCTGCTTCCAAAGGCTGGATGCGGGCAACGGCCGTACCAAGGAGGTCAGCCACGGTGTTGTTGAGCCCGAAATAGGAATTCACTTGGACCATGCTCAGGAGAACGACGCCGAGCATGGCAACGACGCTCGTGGAACGGTCCTTCCAGGTGGCGCGGGGGAACCTCGCAACACAGAGAAGAAGTGCAGCTACCGCTGCAGTGGACCACACCAACGTCTCAAAGGGCAGGTTCTCGGAGAACGTGGCCAGCACGTCGATGAGGACCCAGTGGGTGAGGGCGACCATGCCGGCGGCCAAAGCGAGGGAGGCAACGATGACGAACGGCCAGGTTCTGCGTCGCCGCCACAACAACCAGGCTGCGCCGGCTACGCCACAGGCAAGGGCGAACCAGAAGAAAGGCCCATCCACCAGGCTGACGTCGGACAGGAAATCCATCGCGCCTAGCGCCAGGTTCCAACGCCGATGACCGGCCCGGCCTCCAGCCACGATGACAGGCCGGCGTAGGCCTCGAACTTCATGGCAAGCATGAATTTCCGGCCCTCATATTGAAGCTCGACCACCACGACGCCAGGCTGAACCCTGACGAGCTCGTCCTCGGTGGGTTTACGCCGTCCCAGGAGTTCCAGGGAGCTGCGTTTGAAACGGTACTTGGGTATCACGCTCAGGGACATTAAGCGGAACCACTCAAGTTCATTGTCCTGATAACGACAAACCCCCATCTGCCAGCTGTTTCCAGCCATGCAAATGGAGGCGTCGACCGTGCCCAGGGCGCGCCGCAGGTTGAAGCGGCGCACCCCAAACAGGCACAGTGTAAAAATCAGCAACGCGAACGCCGTTGCCAGGGCGATGAACGGAATAAGGGAATCGTCCATCAAGGTCGTGCTATCGGATCCCCGCTGTAGCCGCTTCGCCCAGCTGGGCGTTGTCAGCAACAATGACCACGCGGTCGTTGTCGACGGAGAAGAATCCGCCGTCCACCACTACCGCAATGCGGTCACCGGAAACCGGCTGGATTGCCAGCTCGCCCTCGGCCAGGATGGCCAGGAGGGGCGAGTGGCCCGGCAGGATTCCGATTTCACCATCGCTGGTGCGGGCCTTCACCATCTTGGCCGCACCGGACCACACGAAGTGGTCCGCTGCGACAATCTCAACCTCAAGCTCAGCCATATTACTTGGTCTGTTCCTGGATCTTGGCCCAGTTGCGCTCGACGTCATCCAGGCCACCGACGTTGAAGAACGCCTGCTCTGCGATGTGGTCCAGCTCGCCGTCGCAGATGGCGGTGAAGCCTTCAACCGTGTCCTTGATGGAGACGGTGGAGCCCTCGACGCCGGTGAACTGCTTGGCGGTGTAGGTGTTCTGGGACAGGAACTGCTGGATACGACGTGCACGCGACACGACGATCTTGTCTTCTTCGGACAGTTCGTCAACACCGAGGATGGCGATGATGTCCTGGAGTTCCTTGTTCTTCTGCAGGATCTGCTTCACGCGGACTGCCGTGTTGTAGTGGTCCTTGCCGATGTACTGGGGGTCCAGAATACGGGAAGTCGAGGTCAGCGGGTCAACGGCCGGGTACAGACCACGGGAGGCGATTTCACGGGAGAGTTCCGTGGTCGCGTCGAGGTGTGCGAAGGTCGTGGCCGGAGCCGGGTCGGTGTAGTCGTCAGCGGGCACGTAGATTGCCTGCATCGACGTGATCGAGTGACCCTTCGTGGACGTGATGCGCTCCTGGAGGAGGCCCATCTCGTCAGCGAGGTTCGGCTGGTAACCCACGGCAGACGGCATACGGCCGAGCAGCGTGGAAACTTCGGAACCCGCCTGGGTGAAGCGGAAGATGTTGTCGATGAAGAGCAGCACGTCCTGGTTCTGCACATCGCGGAAGTACTCCGCCATGGTCAGTGCGGACAGTGCAACGCGCAGACGCGTTCCCGGCGGCTCGTCCATCTGGCCGAACACAAGGGCGGTGTCCTTCAGAACGCCGGCCTCTTCCATTTCAACCCAGAGGTCGTTGCCTTCACGCGTACGCTCGCCAACGCCGGCGAATACCGAGGTACCACCGAAGTTACGGGCAACACGGGTGATCATTTCCTGGATCAGAACGGTCTTGCCAACACCGGCGCCACCGAACAGGCCGATCTTTCCACCCTTGATGTAAGGGGTGAGGAGGTCGATGACCTTGATACCGGTCTCGAGCATCTCCGTGGAGCCCTCGAGGGAAGCGAAGGACGGAGCCTTGCGGTGGATCGGCCAGTAGGCGTCCGCCTTGATCTCGGACTCGTCGACGTCCAGCGGCTTGCCGAGGACGTTGAAGATGTGGCCCTTGACGCCGTCGCCGACGGGCACGGAGATCGGAGCGCCGGAGTCCTGCACGGTGGTGCCGCGGACAAGGCCGTCGGTAGCCTGCAGGGAGATGGCGCGAACGAGGTTGTCACCCAGGTGCTGGGAGGTCTCGAACGTGATGGTCTTGGTCTGGCCGTTGAGGGTAATCTCGGTGGTCAGTGCGTTGTAGATCTCGGGGATTGCGTCAGCCGGGAATTCGACGTCGACAACCGGACCAATAACACGGGCAATGCGACCGGTGGCACCGGCCGTTGCAACGTGTTCGGTAGCAGTGGCAGTCATCTCTCTCACTTCACTCAGTAGATGGCGTGGGGTTAAGTTTATCTGTTTGGTGCAGGTGCGGCTTCGAGCCGGATCAGTACCGGCTAGGACGCGAGGGCGTCGGCGCCGGCCACGATCTCGGAAAGCTCCTGCGTAATCTCGGCCTGGCGGGCCGTGTTGCGAAGGCGCGTGTACTTCTTGATGAGTTCCGTTGCGTTGTCACCGGCCGACTTCATGGCCCGCTGGCGGGCGGCAAGCTCGGAAGCTGCTGCCTGCAGCATGGCTGCGAAGATGCGGGATTCGATGTAACGCGGGAGCAGGGCGTCGAGGACCTGCTCCGTTTCCGGCTCAAACTCGTACAGCGGCAACAGCTCGGACTCCGAGGCTGCTTCCTCTTCGACGACCTCCAGCGGGAGCAAACGGATGACCGTCGGCTCCTGCGTCACCATCGACTTGAAGCGGGTGTAAACGACGTGGATCTCGTCCACGCCACCCTCCGCATAGTCGATGGCGAAGTCTTCGAGGAGTGCAGCACCGATTTCCTGGGCCGTTCCGAATTCCGGAGCGTCCGTGCCGCCCGTCCAAACGCGGGAGTATTCACGGTTGCGGAATTCGAAGTATGCCTGTGCCTTGCGGCCGACCAGGTACGACTTGACTTCCTTGCCTTCTGCGTGAAGAAGCTCGGTGAGGCCTTCGGCCTGCTTGAGCACGCTTGCGGAGTACGATCCTGCAAGGCCACGGTCCGAGGTGAGAACCAGGACGGCGGCCCGGCGGATCTGCTCCGGCTCGGTGGTCAGCGGGTGGTCGATTTCGCTCTGGGTCGCGACAGCAGAAACGGCACGGGTAATGGCGTTCGCGTAAGGCAGTGAAGCAGCTACGCGGGCGCGGGCCTTACCGATGCGCGAGGTAGCGATCAGTTCCATCGCCTTGAAGATCTTGCGCATCGACGTCGTCGAGCTGATCTTCTGACGGTAGACCCGAATCTGGGCTCCCATACTTATCCTTTCCTAAGTTCCCGACGTACCGCCCTGCCGGGGCCCTTGCGGACCCCGGCAGGGCAGGTCATCGAAACTAGCGCTTCTGCTTGACGATCTTTTCCTGGTCGACGTCGCCGCCCGAGATCGCTTCGTGCTCTTCGTGTCCGGCGCCAACCAGTCGGTTGTCACCCTCTCCGAAGAAGCCCTTCTTGAAGGAAACGATTGCTTCCTTCAGCGCTGCGGCGGTGTCGTCATCCAGGACGTTGGTCTGGGCCAGCGTGGTCAGGATGGAGGACTGGTGCTTCAGGTGCTCCAGGAACTCGGACTCGAAACGGCTGATGTCCTCAACCGGAACGTCGTCCAGGTAGCCGTTGGTGCCTGCCCAGATGGACACAACCTGGTTCTCGACCGGGAACGGCGAGTACTGGCCCTGCTTGAGGAGTTCCATGAGGCGTGCACCACGGGTCAGCTGCTGACGGGAAGCAGCGTCCAGGTCCGAGGCGAACATGGCGAATGCCTGCATGTCGCGGTACTGGGCCAGGTCCAGCTTCAAGGTACCGGAGACCTTCTTCATGGACTTGACCTGTGCGGCGCCACCAACGCGGGAGACGGACACACCAACGTCAACAGCAGGACGCTGGTTGGCGTTGAAGAGGTCCGACTGGAGGAAGATCTGGCCATCGGTAATGGAGATCACGTTGGTCGGGATGTAGGCGGAAACGTCGTTTGCCTTCGTCTCAACGATCGGCAGACCGGTCATGGAACCGGCACCGAGCTCGTCGGACAGCTTTGCACAACGCTCCAGGAGGCGGGAGTGCAAGTAGAAGACGTCACCCGGGTAGGCTTCACGTCCCGGCGGACGACGCAGCAGCAGGGACACGGCGCGGTACGCTTCGGCCTGCTTGGACAGGTCATCGAAGATCACCAGGACGTGCTTGCCGCCGTACATCCAATGCTGGCCAATGGCAGAACCGGCGTAGGGTGCGAGGTACTTGAAGCCGGCGGGGTCCGATGCCGGGGAAGCCACGATCGTGGTGTACTCCAGTGCACCGTGGTCCTCAAGCGTCTGGCGGACGGCTGCGATGGTGGAAGCCTTCTGGCCCACACCAACGTAAACGCAGCGGACCTGCTTGTTGACATCGCCCGAAGCCCAGTTGGCCTTCTGGTTGATGATGGTGTCAACGGCGATAGCGGTCTTGCCGGTCTGGCGGTCACCAATGATCAGCTGACGCTGGCCACGGCCGATCGGGATCATGGCGTCGATTGCCTTGAGGCCGGTCTGCATCGGCTCGTGGACCGACTTGCGCTCGGTTACGCCGGGAGCCTGCAGCTCCAGGGCGCGGGTGGCCTCGGCCTTGATCTCACCGAGGTCGTCGATGGGCTGGCCCAGGGGGTCAACCACGCGGCCCAGGAAGGCATCGCCAACGGGCACGGACAGGATCTCACCGGTGCGGTGAACTTCCTGGCCTTCTTCGATTCCGGTGAAGTCACCGAGGATAATGACACCGATTTCGCGGACGTCAAGGTTCTGGGCGAGGCCCAGCGTGCCATCTTCGAAGCGAAGCAGCTCGTTCGCCATGACCGAGGGAAGACCCTCAACACGGGCGATGCCGTCACTTGCGGCGGTCACGCGACCAACCTCTACGCGCTCTGCGTTACCGGGTTCGTAGGACGCCGCGAACTCGTTCAACGCATTACGGACGTCGTCGGCGTTGATGGTCAATTCGGCCATCTGCAGTCCCTGCTCTCCTGTTTTCGTGATCATCGTTGCTCACGATGACCGGGTTTATATCAGTTAGTTGTGCTTTGTCTTCTCTTAGCCAGCGAGCTGACGGCGGAGTTCGGTCAGGCGGGCGATGACCGAAGCGTCAAGCACTTCGTCGCCTACCTGTACACGGACTCCACCGATCAGTGCGGGGTCAACGGTGACGTTGACCTTCAGTTCGCGGCCGTAGAGGGCATTGAGCCCGGCCTGCAGTCGGCTGGCCTGCGTTTCCGTCAACGGACGGGTAACGCTGACAGTTGCAATCCAGCGCTGCTGGCGCTTGGCTGCAAGCTTCGCGAAGGATTCCACGAGCTTGCTCGGCTTGACACCGCGCGGCTCCGAAACTGCCTGGCCAATAAGAACCTTGGCTTCCTCGCTGATGCCAGGAACAAGCTTCTCGGCAAGGGCAGTCTTGGCGGCACCCGATGCCTGCGGCTCAGACAAAGCCCGCTGTACTTCGTGGCTGGAAGCGACAACCTGGTTGAAAGCAAACAGATCGTTTTCCAGCTCTTCCAGCCCCGTAATACCGGAGGCAGAAACGGCCGACTTGTTTTCAGCTACCGCAATGACGACCGTGGCGGCAAGCGTCTCGAGTGCATCGCCGATATCGCGTGCGGATGCCCAGCGCGAGCCGGCCAGTCCACCTGCAATCTCAGCAGCATCAGCGGAGACTTTTCCGCCAACCAGCTGCTTGACCAGCGCCGACTTCTCGTCCCCGCTGCGGGAAGGGTCAGTCAGGGCGCGGCGCAAGCCAGCCGAGCTGTCCACCGTTCCCAGGATTCCGAAGAGGTCCTTAGCCAACTGCAGCGAGGCCAAAGGAAGCTTGGCTTCCAGGTCTGCCAGTGCTTTGGTCAGCGATTCGCTCGATATTCCTGCCATTACTTAGCTGCACCTGCGTTCTGGGTCTCCAGATCAGCCAGGAAGCGGTCCACGACGCGTGCGGAGCGCTCGTCGTCGTTGAGTGCTTCGCCGACGATGCGGCCTGCCAGCGTGGTAGCAAGCGTGCCAACCTCGGAGCGGAGCGAGACAACTGCTGCCTGGCGCTCGGACTCAATGGCAGCGTGTGCCTGCTCGGTGATGCGTGCAGATTCGGCAGCTGCCTTGGCCTTCAGGTCCGCGAGGATCTGGGCGCCTTCGGCACGTGCTTCTTCGCGGATGCGGTTGGCCTCGGCACGGGCATCGGTGAGCTGCTGCTTGTACTCTTCAAGAGCTGCAGAAGCTTCTGCCTGGGCCTGCTCGGCCTTCGCAATGCCACCTTCAATTGCTTCGGCGCGCTCTGCGAACGTCTTCTCGAACATCGGGACAACAAACTTGACCACGATGAACAGGAGGACAGCAAAGCCGACCAGGACAACGCCCATTTCCCAAACATTGGGAACGAGCGGGTTTGCCCCTTCAGTGGCGGCTGAGATGATCAGCTGATTCATGTTTCACCCGTCCTATCTACTCGGTTGCGGAATTCGCTGTGTTCTGAAGTTGAAACTAGAGAACGAATGCGAAGACGAGGCCGAGGATGGCAAGAGCTTCGGTCAGGGCCAGACCAAGGAACGCGATCGGCTGCAGCACGCGCTGAGCTTCCGGCTGACGAGCAACACCGTTGATGTAAGCCGCGAACACGAGACCAACACCGATACCACCGCCGATTGCGGACAGACCGTAACCTACGAGGTTGAGATTGCCTTCCATTTTTTTCCTTTCAAGATGCCACCCATGTGGCAGGTTGTTTGGTTTACTTCAATCCCCTGAGGGGAAGTCTGGGAGCCTTAGTGGCTGTCGGCGTGCAGGGCGCCTTCGATATAGATCGCGGTCAGCAGGGTGAACACGTAAGCCTGCAGTGCCATGATCAGTGCCTCAAGCATGTACATGGCGATGGCACCCACCAGCACCAGGACCGAGGTTCCCTTGAGCAGGACGTTCTCCTGCATGACCAGGAACTCAATGCCGGACCCGGCGAGCATGACGATCAAGTGGCCGGCCAGCATGGTCGCAAACAGACGGAGGCTGTGCGTTACCGGACGGACCAGGAAGTTGGAGATGATTTCGATCGGTACGACGATCGGGAGGATGTACCACGGAACACCGGAAGGAACAGTGGCGAGCTTGAAGTAGCGCAGGCCGTTCTTCTTGATGCCGATGATGATCCAGGTGAAGTACACGATTCCTGCAAGCACGTAGGCGCCGCCGACGTGGGAGAAGCTCGGGAGCTGGATCACCGGAATGGCGCCGTAGATGTTGTTCACGAGGATGAAGAAGAACAGGCTGAACAGCAGCGGAACATACTTGATGAAGTCCTTGCCGCCGATGATGTCCTTGGCGATGCTGTTACGAACGAAGCCGTAGGCCATTTCGCCGGCGAATTGCAGCTTGCCGGGGACCAGCTGCTGCTTCCGCGCGGCGGCCACAAAGAAGCCGGCAATAATGACAACCGACAGGATCACCAGCAGCATTTGCTTGGAGAAGCCGTCCGCAGCACCCCAGGGCAGGATTGCCGGCAGGTGCATTTCTTCGATTCCGGGTGGGGTGAAGGACCCCGAATCCTGGGCTGGGAGCGCAAGCGCGATCAACGCGTTTCCTCTCTGCTGTGTCCATCATTGGGCATTGGGCGGAACGCGGACACGTTCGACGCATCCCCATTCCATGTGAAATTATTTGGCATTACTGTCCCCGTCCTTGGACGGGCCGCTGTCTGCGTTGTTCTCTCCGGCAGAAGTGCTTTGCTTGGTGAGGCCGTGCATATGGGAAAGATAGAACCCTCCTGCGGCTCCCAGCAGAGCGCCAAGGAGCACAATCCAGCGGGTCCCCCACAGATTATCCAGTCCCCAGCCTATCAAACTCCAGACAATGATCCCGCCAATGATGTAGCTGAAGACAGCGATGCCGGCGTTGTATCCGCCATCGTTCCGGACTTCTGCCTCATCGGCGGCGTGGCTGGACCCGGAAGCAGGAGCTGCCTGGGACGACTTGCGCTTACGCAGTGGCATCAGGGCCAGCCTTCCGGTCCGCGGGATCGTTGAAAATCTGCAGGCGGGCTTTGCTGAATCCGTAGAGTTCTGCGGCCTGCCAGGCCACGATGCCCACGACGGCGCCGATCAGGAACCAGCGGCCATTAAGCCAATCCGGCCTGCCAAGAGCGAAGAGCACGATGGCAAAACCGACGACCTTAATGAAATACGTCGCAACAAAGAGGCCGATTGCTCCGGATGGGTTGTTCCGGCCAACGAAATGGCCAATCAGGAGGCTGATGGCAAAGAAGACCATCACCAGCAGTGCGCCGGCCGCCGTCGAGAGCGAAGCCAATCCGCCGTCGAGCATGGCCGACACGACGGAAGCGATCGCAGCTGCAACGCCGGCGGTGAGGGCGCTCAGAAGAAGGAGCCTGAGCCACAAAGAGGAGACGCGCCCGAAAACTCCAACACCACGTTTGCCGGACGGACGTCCGGTTTCGGCGTTGGATGTCATGGGGATACCAATCCTCGTGGCAGGGGAGCCATATTCTCAAAGTGGGGTTACGGGCGAGTGACTGTCCGCACCAAGAATTCTACACGAGATAGAACTGTGACCCTAACCGGGGGCCGCCTGCTACTCCCCCGGTTGCGCAGTGTTTCGGGTGAAGTACGGCCATGCCGTGACTGCGGCCATGACGAGCGCAGCGGCAACGTCCACGATGAGGACGATCTGCCAGGGGAAGACTGCGAAGGCGACGCCGCCGAAGGCAAGGATGCAGGTCCAGACGTAGAGCATGACGACGGCGGTGCGGTGCGAGTAGCCCAGGTCCACCAGCTTGTGGTGGAGGTGCCCGCGGTCCGCGGACCATGGAGACTGTCCACGGGCCGTCCTGCGGACCACGGCCATGCCAAAGTCCAGCAGCGGCAGTGACAGGACAGCGAAAGGCAGGAGGATCGGAATGATCGTGGGAATACCGTTGGCGCGGTCATAGAGGCCGGAACCGATCTGCCCGGTAGCCACCACGCCGGCGGCGGCCATAAGGAGTCCTATCAGCATGGCCCCGGAATCGCCCATGAAAATCTTGGCAGGAAACCAGTTGTGCGGCAGGAAACCAATGCAGCCGCCCACCAGGATGGCCATGAGGAGCGTGGCCAGGTCCGAGTTGTCCGTGGACGGGTTGTTCCGGTGGACCCAGTACGCCGTCAGGAAGAACGCTCCCCCACCGATGGTGGCCACGCCCGCTGCGAGGCCGTCCAGTCCGTCGATGAAGTTCACCGCATTCATGGTGGTGACGATCAGGCCTGCCGTAAGAACGATCTGGACCAGTTCGGACTGGATGAAGATGGGCTCGGGTATGAAAGGAACCACGGACATCCGCACGCCCCAGATGGCCACGATGAAGGCGGCTGCGGCCTGGCCAAGGAGCTTGATCCACCAGCGGATGTCCAGGATGTCGTCGGCGACACCGACAGCGACGATCACCACCGCGCCGGCGAGAATCCCCCACGGCGCATCGTTGTGCCTGAAGATGTCCTTGACGAAGAACGAGTTGCCCGCCACGACGAGGGCGACGAAAAAGCCTGCGAAGATGCCCAGGCCACCCAGCTTGGAGATCAGGGACGAATGCATGTCCCTGCTGCGGATGGGACGGTAGAGCCGGAGCTTGTTGCCCAGGACGCGTGCGCCCCACGTTCCCGCATAGGACACCACGGCAGCCGTGAGCGCCATCAGCAGATACATGATCATGATGCGGCTCCGGGACGCAGCGCGGTGGCCGCTGGAAAGTCGAATGGTTCGGGGCAGCTTGGTGTGTGGAACGCTGTCTGTGGATAAATGGAACTACTCCGTCGCCATGCCTGCACCGGCCGTGCCGAATGTTGCTGGTTTTCTGTGGACTCTTGTCACGATACTAATGCCAACCGCCGTGACCACCGGCTCGACGCAGCCGCCGGCGGACCTGCTTTTGGCCGCCGCGTTGCTGCGGATCTCCTACTTTGCCGGACCCGTGACGTCCCGCAGGGCATAGATGCCGTCCAGGACTTTCGCATTGGATCGCGGAGGCCTGTAGCTGTCGCGCAGGCCCTTCAAGAAACCCGCCACGAGGACTTTGCGGTTGGACGAGGAGGCAATGGTCCGGGTCCAGTTCCGAAGGGAAGCACCCGTAAAGAGGACTTTTTCCCACGGCGCCAGGGCGTTGGAGCGCGTGTAGACCCACAGCTTGTTACGGACCTCGTAATAGAACCGGGGACCGGGATCCGCGCCGGCGTCACCGAAAACTTTGGTGTGGTGGTTGGCCACCGAAGCGTCCGTGGCCAATGCGACACCACGCCGGGATACGCGGGCCGTAAATTCGAGGTCGTCGTTCCAGATGAAGTAGTCGGCGATCGGCAAGCCGTGGCGCCGGATCTCATCGGCATGGACCAGTACGGAGACAAACGAGGCGCTTCGGATCTGGGTGGCACCCACGCGGGTGGCGGCTACGCGCGCCTGCCCGCTTGCACCGATTCGTGGCCGCATACGGTTCATGGGATGGTCGCGGCCATCTGTCCACACCACCCGGCTGGCGATGAACCCAGGGGTCTCCCCCGTCTGCTGCGCATAGCCCTCGGACACATCCAGGGCTTCCTGCAGGGCGCCGGGTTGCGGTTCGGTATCGTCGTCCATGATCCACACATGATGGGCGCCATGGTCCAGGACGGCACGCTCCATCCCCACCACGAAGCCACCGGCACCGCCCACGTTGGTGTTCAACGTGACCACGTCGGCTGGCACGGGACCGGCATAGGTGCGCAGGAAGTCCGCCGTTCCGTCCGTGGAGGCATTGTCCACAATGACGACGGCGTCCGGCACCTGGGTACCGGCGGCGATACCCGCCAGTGTTGTCTCAAGGAGCTCGCGCCGGTTATAGGTCACCACAACGGCAACCACAACGGGTTTTGACATTACTTCCCTTTGGTTGGGGATGGCTGGAATCGCTTGCGGACCAACAGTCCCGCCAGCTTCCACGGTTCAACAAACACTCGGTAGGCCACCCGGCCGGGGTGGAGCACAAGCCGCCAGGCCCACTCCAGGCCCAGGCGCCCCAGCCAGCGTGGCGCCAGCTTCTGCACGCCGGCAACTTGTTCGATCGCCCCACCAACAGCGCAATAGACGGCAGGCGGCAGTTGCCTGATCCTCCGTTGCAGGACCATCTCCTGCAACGGCATGCCAAGTCCCAGCAAAACCAGTTGGGGACGATACGCTGCCAGCCAAGCAACCACGGCGTCCTCGAGGGCGTCGTCCCAGCCTTCGCCGGGCATGCCGTCCACCGTAGCACCCGGGATGATGGTCCGGAGCTTGGCCACCGCCTTGGTATTGGCGTCGCGTCCGGCACCAATCACCGCCACGCGCTCCAATCCGCCCACGCCGCCCAGTTCCGGAATCCAGTCCATGGATCCCATGCGGTAGGCCATGGTCCCCTGGCCAAGCGGCTTCAGTTGGTCCCGATGGGCCAGACCCCACAACATGGCCACGGGTGCACCGTCCAGGAGGACAATCTCGCTGGCTTCATACAGCGCACGAAAGTCCGGACGCGAGTGGAACAACGTGACGCTGTGCAGGTTGTGACCCAGCACCGTGGTGGTTTTTCCGCCGGCGATGAGACCTCCGAGCGCTGCAACCACGCCGTCAGCGCGCAGCGGAGTGGCGTCGACGTCGAGGACGGGGACGCGCTGGCGTTCGGGAATCATTCCGGGGTGGCTTCGCGTTCAGCGTCGGCCTCCGGTTCAGCTTCCGCTGCCGGGGCCTCGGGAGCCTTGCTTTCGCCCAGGCCCAACACTGAAGGAACAACCTCCCGCAAGCGTTCCAGGGAGATGGCTCCCTGGCGCACCACCTTCAACGGTGCGGACGTGGCATCCACGATCGTCGAGGGGATGCCTGCAGTGCCTTGGACCGGTCGGAAGCCTCCTTCGAGGTAGACCTCCACCGATTCCGCCAATTGCAGGCGGGCTTCGGAGGCGGTCTGCGCCGCTTCCTGGCCGGTCCGGTTGGCAGAAGAGACTGCGAGCGGACCGGTGAGGCCCAACAGTTCCAGGGCCAGCTGGTCGTCGGGCATGCGGAGGGCGACGGTGCCCTTCGTATCGCCGAGGTCCCAGTCAAGCGAAGGCTGCGCATGGAGGATGAGCGTCAGGCCACCGGGCCAAAACGCCTGTGCCAGGGCGCGGGCGTCCGCCGGGACGTCGGTGGCCAGTCCGTCCAAAGCGTTGATCCGCGGGATCAGGACGGGGGGAGGCATTTGGCGGCTGCGGCCCTTGGATGCCAGCAGCATGGTTACGGCCAGCGGAGAGAAGGCGTCGGCCGCGATGCCGTACACAGTGTCCGTGGGCATCACGATGCACTTCTTTTCGCTGATGGCACGCTGCGCGTGTTGAAGTCCTTCAGCCCGCTGGTCATCGGAAGTGCAATTGTAGGTTGTGGTCACAGCGCTATTCTTTCACTCGTTGGGAGCGGTCTTTGCCAGCACTGCGCTCGTGGCACGTTCCTTGCCGTTGAGGTCAAAGTGCGTGGTAATTTCCTGCCAGCGTCCGGCCCGCCGCAGCATGCCGGCGATCCATTCGGCCTGCACTTCCGCGTGTTCCATGACGAAGTACCCCCCGGGCTTCAGGAGGCGCGCCGCGGACGCCGCTGCCGCCGTCGGAAGTTCCATCCCGTCGGCTCCCCCGCCGTACAGGGCTTCGGGCGGGTCGTGAAGGGCGACTTCCGGTTCGTTGGGAATCGCTTCGGCCGGAATGTAGGGCGGATTCGATACGACGGCGTCAAAGGTTCCGTCGTAGTCGGGCAGGGCGTCACGGAGGTCCCCGTGTATCAGGGTTACCCCCAGCGGTTCCAGGTTCTTGGCGGCCCACGCATGGGCCAAAGTGCTGAACTCCACGGCGAAGACGGCGGCGCCCGGGATCTCATGCGCGAGGGACCCTGCAATCGCCCCGGAACCGGTTCCGAGGTCCACCACCTTGGGAGCATCGAACCCCGCCAGATGGTCAATCACAAGTTGCACCACCGACTCCGTCTCGGGCCGCGGGATGAAGACTCCAGGCCCCACGCGCAACTCCAGGTGGCGGAAAAAGGCCACCCCGGTGATGTGTTGCAACGGCACGCGCCCGGCTCGCTCGGCAACCAAGGCAGCGTAACCCTCCGGTGCGGGTGAATCGCCGAGGAGCAACGCACGCAGGCGTCCAAGGCCCACACCCAGGAGGTGGTCGGCAAGGAGCTCTGCGTCGACCCTCGGGGTGGGCACGCCGGCGTCGGACAAAATGGCTGTGGCCTCGCGAACGGCGTCCGCGAGGCTCTGGCCAGGATGGAACGGCATGGCTTTGGCTACCGGCTGTTACTCGCCGATGGCGTCAAGCCGCGACTGCTCGTCCATTTCGATCGCCGACTGGATGACCGGCTCCAGGTCTCCATTCATCACGGCGTCAAGGTTGTACGCCTTGTAGCCCGTGCGATGGTCCGCAATACGGTTTTCCGGGAAGTTGTACGTGCGGATGCGCTCCGAACGGTCCATGGTGCGGATCTGCGACTTGCGCTGCTCCGAGTTGGCGGCGTCGATCTGCTCCTGCTGGTGGGCAAGGAGGCGTGCACGCAGCACGCGCATGCCCGCTTCACGGTTCTGGAGCTGCGACTTCTCGTTCTGCATGGCCACAACGATGCCCGTGGGCAAGTGGGTGATGCGGACTGCGGAGTCCGTGGTGTTGACGGACTGGCCACCGGGACCGGACGAACGGTAGACGTCGATCTTCAGGTCGTTTTGGCTGATCTCAAGTTCCTCGGGCTCGTCCACTTCCGGAAGGACCAGGACACCGGCTGCGGACGTGTGGATGCGGCCCTGCGACTCCGTGACGGGAACGCGCTGCACCCGGTGCACGCCGCCTTCGAACTTCAGGCGGGCAAAGACGCCTTCTGCGGGATCGTTCGAGTTGCCCTTGATGGCCACCGAAACGTCCTTGTAGCCGCCAAGATCGGATTCGGTGGCCGAGATCATTTCGGTCTTCCAGCCGCGGGACTCGGCGTACCGCATGTACATGCGCAACAGGTCGCCGGCGAACAACGCCGCTTCGTCGCCACCTTCGCCGCCCTTGACTTCAAGGATCACGTTGCGCGCATCATCCGGGTCACGCGGAATGAGAAGACGGCGCAGCCGCTCCTGCGCAGCGGGAATCTGCTCTTCGAGCTGCTCAAACTCGGCAGCGAAATCCGGGTCTTCTGCCGCCATTTCCTTGGCAGCTTCCATGTCATCGTTGAGCCCGCGCCATTTGTTGTACGCCTCCACGATGCCCTGGAGCTGGGCAGAACGCCGCCCCAACTTGCGGGCTACGGACTGGTCAGCGTAAACAGCAGGATCGCTCAGCTGTGCCTGGATGGCAGCGTGCTCATCAAGCAATCCCTGGACGGACTCAAACATTTTCAAACCTCTTTCGACTCGTACAAGTCTAATAACTGCGGCGTGTGGTTACTGACAGCCCAACCCGGCTGGGCCGAAAACGGAACGAGCCGCTGATTCTGCCGCCCCGCGCGGGGGCAGCAGAATCAGCGGCTCACCAGAGCAGCTACTTGTCGTTGTCCGACTTTGCTCCAAGAGTCGTCTTCTGGACCTGCATGAGGAACTCGACGTTGCTTTGTGTTTCCCGGATCTTGTTGGTCAGCAGCTCGAGGCTCTGCTGCTGCTCCAGGCCGGAAAGGACGCGGCGCAGCTTCCACATGATCTTGACTTCTTCAGCCGAGAGCAGGTTCTCTTCGCGGCGGGTGCCGGACGCGTTGACGTCCACGGCCGGGAAGATACGCTTGTCCGCCAGCTGGCGGGACAGGCGCAGTTCCATGTTGCCGGTGCCCTTGAACTCTTCGAAGATGACCTCGTCCATCTTGGAACCGGTCTCGACGAGCGCAGTTGCCAGGATGGTGAGCGAGCCGCCGTTTTCGATGTTTCGGGCAGCACCGAAGAAGCGCTTCGGCGGGTACAGGGCTGCGGAGTCCACACCACCGGACAGGATACGGCCGGAGGCCGGCGCTGCCAGGTTGTACGCACGGCCCAGTCGGGTCATGGAGTCGAGGAGGACCACCACGTCCATGCCCATTTCGACGAGGCGCTTGGCACGTTCGATCGACAGCTCGGCAACCGTGGTGTGGTCGTCAGCGGGACGGTCGAAGGTGGAGGCGATGACCTCGCCCTTGACAGTGCGCTGCATGTCCGTGACTTCTTCAGGACGTTCGTCAACCAGCACCATCATGAGGTGGACCTCAGGGTTGTTGGTGGTGATCGCGTTCGCAATGGACTGCAGGATGAGCGTCTTGCCGGCTTTCGGCGGGGAGACGATCAAGCCACGCTGGCCCTTGCCGATCGGAGCCACGAGGTCGATGACGCGCGGACCGATCTTCTTGGGGTCCGTTTCCAGGCGCAGGCGCTCGGACGGGTAGAGCGGCACGAGCTTGGCGAACTCTACGCGGTCCTTCAGTTCTTCCGGCGTCTTGCCGTTCACCGAGGTCACGCGGACCAGGGCGTTGAACTTCTGGCGGGAGGACTGCTGGTTGCGGTCTTCACCGTCGCGCGGTGCGCGGATGGCACCTACCACCGCGTCGCCCTTGCGGAGGTTGTACTTCTTGACTTGTGCCAGGGAGACGTAGACGTCGTTGGCGCCCGGGAGGTAGCCGGACGTGCGGATGAACGCGTAGTTCTCCAGCACGTCCAGGATGCCGGCAACGGGCAGCAGGACGTCGTCTTCGGTCACCTCGACGTCATCGACGTCCGGACCTTGGGCGCGGCCACGACGGCGTTCGTTGCGGTCGCGGAAGCGGTCGCTGCGGGTGTTGCCGTCACGGTTGTCCGGCCCCCCTCGACGGTCGTTCCGGTCGTTCTGGTCGTTGCGGTCACGACGGTTGCGACGGCTCCGGCGGTTGCCGCCGTCTTCGGCGTCGTTGGTGTCCTCGCGGCGGTTGCGGGAATTGTCGCGGCGTTCGCGCTGCTGCTGATCGCCGGATTCGGCCTGCTCGCGCTGTTCGGCACGTTCGCCGCGCGGTTCGCGCTGCTGCTGTTCGGTACGGGGCTCGCGCTGCTCGGTACGCTGTTCCGCGCCACGGGTTTCCGTTGCCTGGTGCTCGGCTGCGGGAGCCTCTGCGGTCTCGGCGGCGGCAGCAGGAGCTTCATTACGACGGCGGTTGCGCGTCCGGGGCTGGCGGCGCTCGGTTCCGGCTTCGGCTGCTTCAGGAGCTGCCGGAGCCTCAGCGGCGGGAGCAGCAGCGGCCTCGGCGCTGGCTGCGGCTGCCTCTGCGGCGGCAACGACGCCATCGCTGGTTGCCCGGCGGCTTCGGCCACGACCGCGGCGGGGCGCCTCCTGGGCTGCGGCCTCGGGAGCGGCTTCTGCCGCCGGGGCGGGGCTTTCGACCGGCTTGGCCTCGGCTGCGGGGGCTTCCTTGGGCGCGGAAGTCGACTTGGCTGCAGTTGCCTTGGTGGGCGCCTTCGCCGTGGACGTACCGGCACGGTGGGCGGAAATGGCATTGACCAGATCCCCCTTGCGCATACGCGATCCCCCGGAGATGCCCAGCTGGCTCGCGAGAGCCTGAAGCTGGGCGAGCTTAAGGCCCGCAAGGCCGCTGCTCTTGGTGGTTGCTGCCGTTGACGACTCGGCAGCAGAAGATGTGGTGTCCACAGCTGAAGCCAGCTCAGTGGTTTCTGTCACGAAGGATCCTTCCCCCTCGACGGCGTCCGAAGCGAGAGCCGGACGCGATGATTTGTTCTGGGTTGCAGTTCAGATCTGCAACCGTTGATTTCGGCCGTGCCTGATGGATTGTGGCCAACAGGGCCGGATACTGATCGTCTTCACTGGATCCAGTTGCCCGGACAGCCGACTGACTTTTCAGGAAACAGAGAGAGTTCTGCGGCACCTGAGACAGGCCGGAAGGAGACGGCACCGCCAAACGTTGGCACAGTTGACGAAAGGTACGGCGAAACCACCGAGATCCAAAATCAGGGAACTGCCCGCGGCTTTACCGGCGGTGCACTTCCACTCTAGCACCTTCAACGTCCACAGCCAGCGTCATCACACGCCAATCGACGTCCGGTGTGTTGGCGGAGGTGAAACCATTGATGTGTTCCGTGATGGCTGCCGCCTCAGCGGGTCCGTTTGCCAGGACCATCACCGTGGGGCCCGCCCCCGAAACCACCGCGGCGAAACCTGCAGAACGCAACGAGGCGATAAGGTTCGCGCTGGGGCGCATTGCCTCGGCGCGGTAGCTCTGGTGCAGGTAGTCTTCGGTACCCGGGAGCAGCAAAGCAGGCTGCGTGGTAAGGGCATGGACAAGCAGTGCGGCCCGGCCCGAGTTCATGGCGGCGGCGTGGTGGCCCACGGAGGCCGGAAGCAGGCCACGGGCAGTTTCGGTGGACAGCTCGTAGTCCGGGACGGCCACCACGGGGACAACCGCTTGTGCTACGTCGGCACGAGTACTGCTGTACTGCTCGCTGTCCTGCCATGACAGCGCCAGTCCGCCGAAAATGGCGGGTGCGACGTTGTCCGGATGGCCTTCGATCTCGCTGGTCAGCTGAAGGATCCAATCGCGGTCCTTGCGGGCTTCCTCGGGCACCAGTGCATTTGCCGCGCTGACGGCGGCAACCACGGCGGAGGCAGAAGAGCCCAGTCCACGGCCATGGGGATTCACATTGTCCGCGATGATCTTGAGGCCACCCCTGGCGAAGCCAAGGCGTTCGAGGGCCAAGTCAATGGCGCGAACCACCAAATGGGAAGCGTCGCGCGGAAGGGTGTCCGCGCCCTCACCGGAGAGCTCGAATTCGAGCTCTCCGGTGGGCAGTGTCTCCACCGTCAAGGTGTCGTAAATGGACAGGGCCAAACCGAGGCTGTCATAGCCGGGACCCAGGTTGGCACTCGTTCCGGGGACCTTGACGGTGAGCCGCTGGCCTGCCGCGACGAGCGCACGATCAGTCGCGGTGGGCTGCGTTGTTTCCACTCTTTACTTTTCTTCCAGTCCCAGTTCTGCTGCAACGGTGACGACGTCGTTCGGCACCTTGACCGGCTGGACATCGCTGCCGTCTTCGGTGCGGAGGGCCCACTGCGGGTCCTTGAGGCCGTGGCCCGTCACGGTGATGACGATCGTCTTGCCCGAGGGCACCTCGCCCGCGGCGTGCTTCTTGATGAGGCCAGCGACGCCTGCGGCGGAGCCGGGCTCGACGAAAACGCCTTCCTTGGAGGAAAGCCAGCGGTGGGCAGCAAGGATTTCCTCGTCGTTCACCGCTTCAATGAGGCCACCGGACTCGTCGCGGGCTGCGACGGCCGTCTCCCACGATGCCGGGTTGCCGATGCGGATTGCCGTGGCGATGGTATCCGGCTCGGTGATGGGGTGGCCGGCAACGAACGGAGCGGCGCCTGCAGCCTGGAAGCCCCACATGATGGGAGTCTTGGTGGAAACCGCGGGCAGCGTGCCGTTGGCAGTCTCGAACGGAGCCGAGTACTCCTTGTAGCCCTTCCAGTAGGCGCTGATGTTGCCGGCATTGCCCACGGGCAGCACATGGATGTCCGGAGCGTCGCCCAGGGAGTCCACCACCTCGAAAGCTCCCGTCTTCTGGCCTTGGATACGGGCCGGGTTTACGGAGTTCACCAGGAAGACCGGGTAGGACTCGCCGAGCTTGCGGGCGATGTCCAGGCAATTGTCAAAGTTGCCGTCCACCTGAAGCAGCGTGGCGCCGTGGGCAATGGCCTGGCTCAACTTGCCCATGGAGATCTTGCCTTCGGGCACCAGAACGGCGCACTTGAGCCCGGCGGCCGTGGCGTACGCGGCAGCGGAGGCAGAGGTGTTGCCCGTTGATGCACAAACGACTGCCTTGGCACCGGCTTCGACGGCGGCCGTCATGGCCATGGTCATGCCGCGGTCCTTGAAGGAACCCGTGGGGTTCATGCCTTCGACCTTGAGGTACACCTGCGAGCCGGTCAGCTCCGAGAGCTTCTGCGCGTGGACAAGTGGAGTACCGCCCTCGCCGAGGGTGATGACCTTCGTGGCTTCCGTTACAGGCAAACGATCAGCGTATTCGCGGATTACTCCGCGCCATTGGTGAGCCACTTAGACCCCTTCTACCCGCAGTACGGATGTCACAGAATTGATGACGTCAAGGCCCTTTACGGCCTGGACGGTTGCTGCGAGTGCAGCTTCGGATGCCCGGTGCGTCACGATTTTCAGCTCAGCCGACTCAACATTGGATGCGGAATCCCGGTGGATCGTCTGGCGCATGATTTCGATGGAGACACCGTTCTCCGCGAAAATGTGGGCGATGCGTGCCAGGACGCCCGCTTGGTCGGCCACATCGAGGCCGATGTAGTAGCTGGTGTTGGAGGCATCGACGGGAAGTGCCGGAACATGTCCCGTGGTGGTTTCGGTGCGGCCCGGACCGCCGAGGACCAGCCTGCGCGCGGCGGAGACCAAGTCACCCAAAACAGCGGAAGCCGTAGGCGTTCCGCCGGCGCCCCGGCCGTAGAACATCAGCTCGCCGGCATTCTCGGCCTCGATGAAGACGGCATTGAACGCGCCACGGACGGCAGCGAGGGGGTGCTCACGCGGCAACAGCGTGGGGTGGACACGGACGGAGATGCCGCTGCCGTTGTCCGAGGAATCGATCTTCTCCGCGATGGCCAGGAGCTTGATCACGAAGCCGGCTTCCTTGGCAGAAGCGATGTCCTCGGCACTGACCTTGGTGATGCCTTCGCAGTAGACGTCGTCCAGCGAGAAACGGGTATGGAAGGACAAGGAGGCAAGGATCGCAGCCTTGGCGGCGGCATCGTGGCCCTCCACGTCGGCGGTGGGGTCGGCCTCCGCGTAGCCCAGCCGCTGGGCCTCGGCCAGGGCGTCGGCGAACTGCGCGCCGGTGCTGTCCATCTGGTCGAGGATGAAGTTGGTGGTGCCGTTGACGATGCCCAGGACCCGCGTGATGCGGTCACCGGACAGGCTGTCGCGAATGGGGCGAAGGATGGGGATGGCTCCGGCTACCGCGGCCTCGTAGGACAACTGCACGCCGGCCTTGTCCGCCTCTTCGTAGAGGGTGGGACCGTCCTGCGCCAGAAGTGCCTTGTTTCCCGTGACAACGCAGGCCCCGTTCTGGATGGCCGTGAGGATCAGCGAACGGGCCGGCTCGATGCCACCCATGAGCTCGATCACGAGGTCGGCGTCCTTGACCAGGGTCTCGGCGTCCGTGGTGAAGAGTTCACGCGGCAGCTCAACATCGCGGGGGGTGTCGATGTTGCGCACGGCAATGCCGGACAGTTCCAGGCGGGCACCGCTCCGGGCCGCAAGGGCGTCGGCGTCGTCAATCAGAATCCGCGCGACCTGGGCCCCAACGTTGCCACAGCCCAGCAGGGCCACCTTCAGGTTTCGCACTTCAGACATTCGCCACTCCCATGTCGCGGTTCAAGAGATCTTCTTCGGTTTCCCCGCGGACAATGAGCCGGGCGGCTCCGTCGCGCACAGCGACAACGCCAGGCCGGGCCAGGTAGTTGTAGTTGCTGGAGAGGGCCCAGCAGTAGGCGCCGGTACCCGGTACTGCGAGCAAATCACCGGCTGCCACATCCGCGGGCAGATATACATCTCTAACAACTATGTCGCCGCTCTCGCAATGTTTGCCCACTACGCGGGACAGCTGCGGATCGGCGTTCGAGCCCCGCGAGGCCAAAACGGCCGAATAATCCGCGTCGTAGAGCACCGGACGGGCGTTATCGCTCATGCCTCCGTCCACCGACACATAGCGGCGCGGATACGTAACGTTCTCCATGCCGTCTTCGCCCGTTTCAGCGTCCACGCGGACTGTCTTGAGGGTTCCCACTTCGTACAACGTGAAGGTGGTGCTGCCAACAATGGCCCGTCCGGGTTCGATGGAAATTCGCGGCGATTCGATGCCCAGTTCCCCGCACGTGGTGCGAACGACGGCGGCCATCGCCTCCGCGATTTCTGCCGCGGGACGGGGGGTGTCCACCGGCGTGTAGGCGATTCCGTAGCCCCCGCCGAGATCGAGTTCGGGCATGACGATTGCGTACTTCGACTGCATGGCAGCCTGGAAGCCGAGCAGTTTCTGCGCGGCGAGGGCGAAGCCGTCCGGTTCGAAAATCTGGGATCCGATGTGGCAGTGAAGGCCAAGGAGCTCAACGCTTGGGTAGGACGTTGCCGCGGCAACGGCCTCCTCGGCCGCCGAGAGCCCCGCTTCCTCGGTGGAATCCCCGGCCATGGACAGGCCGAACTTCTGGTCCTCGTGGGCGGTGGCAATGAACTCGTGGGTGTGCGCGTGGACTCCGGGAGTCAGGCGCAGCATGACCTTGGCCGTCTCACCCCGGCTGGACGCGATCTTGGCCACACGCTCCAGTTCGTCGAGGCTGTCCACCACAATGCGTCCAAGCTTCATGTCCAACGCCCTGTTGATTTCGGCATCGGACTTGTTGTTGCCGTGCAGGCCCAGGTGTGCCCCCGGGATCCCTGCGCGCGCAGCGACGGCCAACTCCCCGCCGGAACAGGTATCCAGCCGCAGGCCCTCGTCGGCAACCCAACTGGCCACGGCCGTGCAAAGGAAGGACTTTCCGGCGTAGTAGACGTCCACTCCCCCGCAGATGTCTGCGAAGGCGGCGTCGAAGGCTTCCTTGAAGGCCCGGGCCCGCGAACGGAAGTCCGATTCGCTCATCACAAAAAGCGGTGTGCCGAACTGTGCTTTGAGCTCACTGACGGGGATACCGTCGATGGCTACCTCGCCGGCGTCGTTCCTTTCCACCCCGGCCGCCCACATGGGCGGCTGCAAGGTATTCAGGTCGTCGGGAACGGCGAGCCATTCGGGCGCGAGCGGGGAAGAGTGTGCGGTCATGTTCCCTACATCCGTTCCGGCGCCGAGACGCCCAGCAGTTCGAGTCCGTTGGCCAGAACCTGGCTGGTGGCGTCATTGAGCCACAACCGGGTGCGGTTGACGTCCTGGACAGGTTCCTCGCCCTGCGGCGACACACGGCAGGCGTCGTACCAGCGGTGGTAGGCACCGGCGATGACCTCAAGGTGGCGCGCAACGCGGTGCGGTTCGCGCAGTTCGGCGGCCTTGGCGACGATCGACGGGTAGCTGCCCAGGTACGAGAGAAGCTCGTTCTCGGTGGCGTGGTCAAGGAGAGCGGCGTCAAAAACGGAGCGGTCCACGCCCGCCTCGGCCGCATTACGGGCCGTGCCCCGCGAGCGTGCGTGGGCGTACTGGACGTAAAACACCGGGTTCTCGTTGCTGTGCTTCTTCAGCAGCTCGGGATCCAGCGTCAACGGGGAATCGGCCGGGAAACGCGCCAGCGAGTACCGGACCGCATCCTTGCCCAGCCACGAAATGAGGTCCTTGAGTTCGATGATGTTGCCGGCCCGCTTGGACAGCTTGGCACCGTTCACGGACACGAGCTGCCCGATCAATATCTCAATGTTGACCTCGGGGTCATCACCGGCGCCGGCCGCAATGGCCTTGAGGCGGTTGATGTACCCGTGGTGGTCTGCGCCGAGGAGGTAGATCTTTTCGGTGAACCCACGGTCCTTCTTGGAAAGGTAGTAGGCGGCGTCAGCGGCGAAGTACGTCGGTTCGCCGCTGACGCGGATCATGACGCGGTCTTTGTCATCGCCGAAGTCGGTGGTACGCAACCATACGGCGCCGCCGTCGTCGAATACGTGGCCCTGCTCGCGAAGGCGGGCGACGGCAGATTCGATGGCACCGGCGTCGTGCAGTTCCTTCTCGGAGAAGAAGACATCGAACTCCACACCGAAGTCCGCCAGAGTGGCCTTGATGTCTGCCATTTGTGCCTCGTAGGCCGCAGCGCGGATGACCGGCAGCGCGGCCTCGTCCGTCAGTTCGCGGATGTCCGGGTGGGCCTTCAGGACTTCGTCACCGAGCTCCATGATGTACTCGCCCGGATAGCCGCCCTCCGGGACTCCCCGGCCGTGCAGCCGGGACAGGACGGAATTGGCGAAGACGTTCATCTGCGAACCGGCGTCGTTGATGTAGTACTCCGCCGTGACATCGGCACCCGAGGCACGAAGTACGCGAGCGATCGCGTCACCCAGGGCGGCCCAACGCGTGTGCCCGATGTGCAGTGGGCCCGTGGGGTTGGCTGACACGAATTCCATGTTGATGATGTGCCCTGCGAGCGCCTGGTTGGTTCCGTAGGACGGACCGGCTTCCACGATCGCCTTGGCGAGCGCTCCGGCGGCAGCGGCGTCCACCGTGATGTTGAGGAAGCCGGGGCCTGCGATTTCGACGCCGGTCACGCCGGGAATTTCCTGAAGGCGGTTGCTGAGGATTCCGGCGAATTCCCGCGGATTGGTGCCTGCCTGCTTGGCCAGTTGCAGCGCAATGTTGGTTGCCCAGTCTCCGTGATCCCGGTTCTTGGGTCGCTCCACCCGGACGTCGTTGGGAACGGCAGATTCCGCCAGGGCAATTTCACCGGCGGCTACCGCGTCCCTAAGGCAAGTGGATATGGCAGTGGAGAGTTCTTCGGGAGTCACGCATCTAGCCTACCGGGGGCCTGCAAAGACGCGGAATTTGGAAGTCCGTATGTGGGTAACCCTGCGCACAGCGGGGACACAGGAAAGCGCTCCTGCCGGCACAGGGTGAACCATTACGCTGAATTCGACGTTGTTGAAGACGTAAGAGGTGGCCATGAAGTCATCCACGGAAAACCGAACCCAGACCGAAATCCATCCGACCAGTTGAATCTTGTCCAGATGCATCTTGTCCAGTTGAAACGAGCAGACTCATGACTACGCCACTCCGCAAGAGCCTCTACGCCGGCTTCGCCGGCCTCTCCATCATTGGCACCGCCGCAGCGTGCGCGCCCACAACCCAGGCGCCATCCCAGACCCCTGCCACCCAGAATGGTGGCCAGGAATCCACCACCAGCCCTACGACGTCTTCGGCCGCGTCCGGCGGTACGGCCGGTGGATCCACCTATAAGGACGGCACCTACAGCGCCGACGGAACCTATACCTCGCCGAACGGACAGGAGACCGTCGGCGTCCAACTGACCCTCGCCGGGGACAAGGTCACCGCTGTCAACATCACCACCCACCCGTCGAACCCGAACACCAAGAAGTTCCAGGGTGAGTTCGCCAGCGGCATCGCGGCCCAGATCGTGGGTAAGGACATTGACCAACTCAATGTGTCCAAGGTGGCCGGCTCCTCCCTGACCTCCGGCGGTTTCAACGACGCCGTCGGGCAAATCAAGTCACAGGCGAAGTAGCAGCCATGCCGCATCCGGGCTGGAGCACTTTCGGCTTTGAAGGGATCGGAACCCGGTGGGAGATTTCGACGCCGGAACAGCTGGGGCCTGGGATACGGCAGGAATTGCTCGGCACGGTTGCAGACTACGACCACACGTATTCGCGGTTCAGAAGTGATTCGCGTGTGTCCGGACTGGCGAAGGCTCCCGGAACCATCACGCTCCCTTGGCATGCCGGGGCATTGCAGCGGATTTACTCCGACCTGTACCGGCTCACCGGAGGGGCCTTGACCCCACTGGTGGGCAGCAGCTTGAACCGGCTGGGCTACGACGCCGCCTACACCTTGGTTCCCTCGGGCAAGCCCGAGCCGGCGCCGCGGTGGGAGGACGTCCTTGAGTGGGACGGCACCACCCTTACCGCCAGCGAGGCCGTGGTCCTGGACATCGGCGCGGCCGGGAAAGGACAACTCGTCGATCTCCTGGGCGGTGTGCTCAAGGATGCCGCCCAAGCGGACTTCCTGGTGGATGGCAGCGGGGACATGCTGCACGCGGGGAGCTGGCCGGTCACCATAGCCTTGGAGCATCCCTACAACGCCAAACAGGCAATCGGCACGGTGGAATTGGACAATGCCGCCCTGTGCGCCTCCGCCGCCAACAGGCGCGTGTGGGGCGATGGCCTGCACCATGTCCTGGACGGCACCACGGGAGAACCGATCCAGACCACGGTAGCCACATGGACCATGGCAGAAAATGCCCTGGTGGCGGATGCCTTGGCCACGGCGCTGTTCATGGTTGAGCCGGAGACGTTGGAAACCGCGTTCGACTTTTCGTGGCTTCGGGTTTTTTCGAATGGTGCCGCCACCTTGTCCGGCGGCTTTGAGGGGAGACTGTTCACATGATTGCCATTAAGTCGCGACTGGACACGTGGCTGGGCCGCTTCACCATGTATCGCCTGATCCTGTGGGTCCTGGGGATCCTGGTGGTTTACAGCATGGTGCTCAATGTCCTGGGGTGGTTGACCTTCGGTATCCCCGAGATGCTGGTGCATCTGGCGTTGTGCCTGGGACTCACGTACGCGTCGAGCCGCCTGCTGGCGTTGGTCTTCCGAACCAAACCGCATTCCGAGTCCTCGCTCATCACGGGCTTGTTGCTCTACTTCCTGTTCTGGCCCACGTTCGGCGCCACGGACATGCTCGGAGTCGCTTTGGCCTGCGTCCTGGCCAGTGCCTCGAAGTATGCCTTGGCCTTCCGTGGGCGGCATATCTTCAACCCGGCGGCTGCCGGGGCGTTCATCACGGGGTTGACGGGGCTCAACATTGCTACGTGGTGGGCGGCCACGCCTGCGATGCTGTGGCTGCTGGTGCCTGGGGTGTTCGCTGTGCTCTACCGGACCAGGAAACTGCTCATGGCCTCGGCTTTCCTCGTGGTGGCAACCGGCATCGTCTTTGCCGAGCTGCTCGGCCGTGGCATGACGGCAGGACAGGCCCTGTGGCAGCCGCTCGCGCAACGTCCGCTGCTGTTCTTCGTGGGTTTCATGCTCTCCGAGCCGCTCACCCTTCCTCCGCGCCGATGGCAGCAACTGGGGCTTGCCGCCGTCGTCGGCGTCGTTTTCGCGGTTCCGTACAATCTTGGCTTTGTGGCCAACTCACCGGAACTCGCCCTTTTGGTGGGCAATGCGATCGCCTTCCTCCTTGGCCAGCGCGGTGGCGTGGAACTGACCTTCAAGGACTCGCGCCAGCTGACTCCGGGAACCACCGAGTTCCGCTTCGAACCCCGGCGGCCGGTACGTTTCGCCGCCGGACAGTTCATGGAACTCAACCTCCCGCACTCAGGTTCCGACGGCAAAGGGCGCCGCAGGGTCTTCAGCATCACCAGTCCGCCGGGAGCTCCTGAGGTGACGTTCGGAGTCGGCACGGCGGAGCCGTTGTCCTCGGCGAAGAAATCGCTGTTGGCGCTCAAGCCGGGAGACCGCGTGGCCGGGACGGCGGTGGGCGGCGACTTCCTGCTGCCGCACGACGCCGGCAAACCGGTCCTGCTGATAGCGGCAGGAATTGGGATTACCCCCTTCCTGTCCCACCTCGCGTCCGACGCCTCCCGGGACGCTGTGGTGTTGTACCTGGCCAAGGGCCGGGACGAGCTCGCCGCCTGCGACCAGCTGGAAGCCTCGGGCGCGCGCGTGATCGCGCGCCTGGCGGACGGTTCCGTTCCGCCGGCGTTCATGCACGACGCCGGCAGCCAGCGTATCGACGCGGCGCGCCTTGGCCGGCTGGTTCCGGATATCAGGGACAGGGAAGTGTACGTTTCCGGGTCACCGGCGAGCGTTGATTCGCTGCGGGCAGCCGCCCGGGGTGCAGGCGCCCGCAAGGTCCACGTGGACTCGTTCGCCGGGTATTGAGCCGTGCGGGCGCTGCACGTGTTTGCCGAGGTGGTGCCGGTTTTCCTTTGCGCCACGTGGGCTGCTAAGCTCTAGGACGTCCCACCGGCAACGGAGGGAACCCCGGTTGCCCTCGTAGCTCAGGGGATAGAGCGTCTGCCTCCGGAGCAGAAGGCCGTAGGTTCGAATCCTATCGAGGGCACAACGAATACCCCGCCAGCCCAGCTGGCGGGGTATTTTCGTTTCCGCGCAGGCAGGTCTGCGGGCATCAGGGCGCTGGGCCGGACAACAAGGCAGCGCTATCAGTTCGAGGCTTGCCGAAGGCCCGCGGCCAAAATGTCGGCCCCCGATCCTAGGCTGATCACAAGTTGCCCGCCAGACGTTTCCAGCCAAAGGGGTTGCCGTGTTCTGTTCAATCGTTCCGCCATACATGCTGCGCAAGCTTGCCGCCCGGAGTGAGCCACGGCTCTGGGCCGTAGCAAGGGCTGCCAAGGAATCCTTGCTGCACATCAAAGAGCTCCAGGCCGTCCGTGCGGTTCCTGCGCCGGCAGCACCGCCGAGCGCCCGCCAGGCCCAACCCGGTCCGCCCAAACGGACCATCTACGATGCTGATACGTCAGAAAACCTGCCTGGCAAACTGGTCCGCAAGGAAGGTGCAGCGCCCACCGGAGATGTCACCGCGGATGAAGCCTACGACGGCTTGGGCAGCACCCACCGCCTCTACGCGGATATCTTCGGCCGGGATTCGATTGACGGCGCCGGCCTTCCGCTCGACGCTACCGTCCACTACGGCAACCTCTATGACAATGCCTTCTGGGACGGCAAGCAGATGGTCTTCGGTGACGGGGACGGGGAGGTCTTCCAGCGTTTCACCAAGTCCGTCAGTGTCATTGGCCACGAACTCGCCCACGGCGTCACGCAGTACACGGCAGGCCTCGCCTACCGCAACCAGGCCGGGGCCCTCAACGAGTCCATGTCAGACGTCTTTGGCGTCCTCGTGGAGCAGTACTTGAAGCAGGAATCCACCGCCCAAGCGTCATGGTTGATCGGTGAAGGGCTGTTCACGGACAAGGTCCAGGGTGCCGCGCTTCGGTCCATGAAGGCGCCGGGAACAGCCTATGACGACGATGTGTTGGGCAAAGACCCGCAGCCGGACTCCATGGACACTTACGTGCGTACCAGCGCCGACAACGGCGGAGTACATATCAACTCCGGCATCCCCAACAGGGCCTTCTACCTCGTCGCAGCCGAGCTCGGCGGTAACGCCTGGGGCGCACCGGGACAAATCTGGTACGGAACGTTGACCAGCGGTTCGCTGCCACCGTCCTGCACCTTCGGCAAGTTCGCCCGGACCACGCTGGCCACCGCGGAGGAGCTGTTCGGCTCCGGCTCGGTTGAGCATGACGCCGTCCGCAAGGCGTGGGACACTGTGAAGGTCAAGGTTTAGGCCAGCCGGCGGGACTGAACCACTCCTGCAGTCCCGCCCAGACTGGCTGTCAACGGGCCAGTGAACGGGAAAGCAGCCGGACATGAAGATCACCGTCCAACGCAGCGGGGGCGTAGCAGCCATGACTCGCGTCTGGAGCGTGGAGGCCGTGTCCGCGGACGAAAAAGAGCGCTGGCTGCCGATGGTGGAGGCATGCCCGTGGGAGGAAGCCAAAAGCCAGCCACGGGCAGTGAACGAACCGGACCGCTTCATGTATTCGATCCGCGCAGGCCAACGCCGTGCCACGTTGCCGGAGCGGGCCGTGACCGGACCTTGGCAGGACCTCGTGGAATGCGCCCAGGCTGAAGGCTCCGAGACCCGCGGGCGCGCGGTGGGGCGCCGCTAGATGGCTTCCGCCAACTGGCCGCGGAAGGCCCGCCGGTAGCTCTGGGGACTCGTGTCCAGCACTTTGGTGAAGTGGTGCCGCAGCAATACCGAATGCCCAAACCCGGCTTCCCGCGCTATTTCGTCGATGTTCAGTTCCGTGGTTTCCAGCAACTCCTGTGCACGCAGCACGCGCTGGGAGTTCAGCCACGCCGCAGGAGTCGCGCCGGTTTCCGCACGGAAGCGACGCGCGAAAGTCCTCGGTGACATATGCAGCCGGGCGGCGAGGTCGTTCACACTGTGCTCCTGGTCCAGGTGCTCAACCATCCACCGCAGGAGCTTCTCCATGGGAGCCGAACCGCACGTGGGCATGGGACGGTCGATGAACTGTGCCTGGCCTCCGTCGCGGTGCGGAGGCACCACCATGTCGCGTGCAATGGCGGCAGCGACGTTGGCGCCGAGCTCCACCCGTACCAAGTGCAGGCAGGCATCAATGCCGGCGGCGGTTCCGGCGCTGGTAATGATCGTCCCGTCCTGGACGTAGAGGACGTTTTCGTCCACGATCACGCCGGGGTACCTGGCGGCCAGGTCCTGGGAATAATGCCAATGGGTAGTGCAGCGCCGTCCCTCCAGCATCCCGGCGCGCGCCAAGGCATAAGCGCCCGAGCAGATGGACATGACCCAGGCCCCACGTTCGTGTGCGGACCGAAGGGCATCGTAGACGGACTCCGGAACCTCCTGGTCCCTGCCGAAGGGCGCCATGATGACAAGGTCGGCATCGGCTGTGGCTTCCAGGCCCAGGTTGACGTGCAGCGACAGGCCTGACTTCATGCGCACATCGCCTGGTTCGGGTGCGCACACCCTGAAATCGAAGGCGGGAACGCCTGCACCCCTGTCCGATCTGTCGATGCCGAACACCTCAAAGGCGGTGCCGAACTCGAAGATCGAGAAGTTGGGGACCACTATCACGGCTACTGATTTCAACATATCTCCAGTGTGGCAGAAATTTGTCCATTTGGGTCATTTCTGCCACTGTTTCTTGCGGCACTCCAAGAGAAGGATGGAGTCATGGAAATCTTCGGAATCATCCTCTTCATCGTCCTCATCACCGCCGTCTCATCAACCATCGCAGCGCTCCTGAAAGACGGGCGCGGCCACAATCCGCCTGTCTCTTCCAAGGAACCGTGGACCGCCTTCGAAGCGCCCAGCAGCCCTTACTGGAATCCACGGATCTACTGAGAAACAGCCCGGTACGGCACATCGACCGCTTGTCCGGAACCCTTCCCATCCATCCGACGCCCGCCCGTTCACGGAGTACTGCAGAACTCCACGAACGGCGGGCGTCCCTGTGTGCCCCGCAATCCCGGTTATCCCATCCACGCATCTCCCGGCATCGCGGGCGGCTACAGCTCTGCGCACCGCAGTAGACTGGCATCAACCATGACACTTCATATTTCCTACCCCGCCGAGCTGCCCGTTTCCGAGCGCCGCGAGGATTTGATGGCGGCCATCGCCGCGAACCAGGTGACCATCATCGCCGGCGAGACCGGCTCGGGGAAGACCACCCAGATCCCCAAGATGTGTTTGGAACTTGGCTTGGGCGAGAAGGGCCTGATCGGCCACACCCAGCCCCGCCGCCTCGCTGCGCGGACCGTAGCGGAGCGGATTGCATCCGAACTTGGTGTGGACATCGGCGCGGAAGTCGGCTTCCAGGTCCGCTTCACAGGCGAGGTCAGCTCGGCCACCAGGATCAAGCTCATGACCGATGGCATCCTGCTGGCCGAGATCCAGCGGGACAAACTGCTGCGCAAATACAGCACCATCATCATCGACGAAGCCCACGAGCGCAGCCTCAACATCGACTTCATCCTCGGCTACCTGAAGCGGATCCTCCCCCAGCGCCCGGACCTGAAGGTCATCATCACCTCGGCCACCATCGACCCCGAGCGTTTCGCCAACCACTTCGGCACGGACGCTTCCCCGGCTCCCATCATCGAAGTTTCCGGCAGGACGTATCCGGTGGAAATCCGGTACAGGCCGCTGTCCCAGCCCGCAGGCGTGGACGACGAAGAAACCGACGATGAGCTCGAAGAGGACCGCGACCCCCTGGACGCCGTCTGCGATGCCGTGGATGAGCTGGCCAAGGAAGCGCCCGGGGACATCCTCGTCTTCTTCTCCGGCGAGCGCGAGATCCGCGATGCCGCCGAGGCACTGAACAGCCGGATCCAAGGAAACCGGCGGCTCGCAGGTACGGAAGTCCTCCCGTTGTATGCCCGCCTGAGCCTGCAGGAACAGCACCGGGTGTTCAATCCGGGAGGCAAGCGCCGCATCATCCTTGCAACGAATGTCGCTGAAACGTCCCTGACGGTGCCCGGCATCAAGTACGTAGTGGACACAGGAACCGCCCGCATTTCCCGGTACTCGCACCGCACCAAAGTGCAGCGGTTGCCCATTGAACGGGTCTCGCAGGCATCGGCCAACCAGCGGTCCGGCCGTTGCGGACGCGTGTCCGAGGGAATCGCGATCCGCCTCTATTCCGAGGAGGACTTCGAGTCCCGCCCGCAGTTCACGGATCCGGAGATCCTGCGGACCAATCTCGCTGCGGTCATCCTGCAGATGACCGCCATGGGTGTGGCCCGCGGTCCCAAGGATGTAGAAAAGTTCCCGTTCGTGGAGCCTCCGGAATCACGGGCCATTAACGACGGCGTCACGCTCCTCCGGGAACTCGGCGCGTTGAGCGGACCTCAACAGCAGGACGCCGTTGAATCGCAGGGCCCGGACCACGACGGCGACGCCCCGGGCCGCAACGGGCGTGGCCGCCATGGCCGGAACCGCAGTGGCCAAGCCCGCAGCGGCAGTGGCCTGACCGCCGTCGGACAGAAGCTCGCACAGTTGCCCGTGGATCCCCGGCTGGGCCGGATGATCGTGGAGGCGGGGAAGCGCGGATGCGTCCGCGAGGTGATGATCCTTGCCGCGGCGCTGACCATCCAGGATCCGCGGGAACGCCCAACCGACAAACAGCAACTGGCTTCGGAAAAGCACGCACGCTTCCGGGATGAGAACTCGGACTTTACCGGTTACCTCAACCTGTGGAACTACGTCCAGGAAAAACAGCGCGAGTTGTCCTCCACGCAGTTCCGCCGCTTGTGCCGTACTGAGTTCATTAACTATCTCCGGATCCGGGAGTGGCAGGACCTCTTTACCCAGCTTCGGCAATTGGCCAAGCCGCTGGGCATCACCCTGGACAACACCCGCCTCGCCGATCCGGTGGGCCACCACGAGGGCATCCACATCAGCCTGCTGTCCGGCTTGCTCAGCCACATCGGCATCTACGACGAACGCAAGCGCGAATACGCCGGTGCGCGCGGCAGCCGCTTCGCGATCTTCCCAGGCTCCGCACTGTTCAAGAAGTCCCCCGCGTTCGTCATGGCCGCGGAGCTGGTGGAGACCAGCAGGCTCTGGGCACGCGTGGCGGCGAAGTTCGATCCCCTATGGGCTGAGCAAGTGGCCCCGGACCTGGTGAAACGCTCCTACAGCGAACCACACTGGTCCTCGCGCCAAGGTGCCGTGCTGGCCCATGAGAAGGTCACGCTCTACGGCGTCCCGATCATTCCCAACCGACGCGTCAACTATGGCAGGGTCGACCCCGAACTGTCGCGCGAGCTGTTCATCAGGCATGCCCTGGTGGAGGGCGAGTGGCGTACCCATCACAAGTTCTTCCATCGAAACCGCGCCCTCCTCCAGGAAGTCGAGGAGCTTGAGACGCGCATGCGCCGCAGGGACATCCTGGTGGACGACCAGACCCTCTTCGACTTCTACGACGCCCGCGTGGGCAAGGACGTCGTATCCGAGCGGCACTTCGATAAGTGGTGGAAGGAAGCACGCCAGTCCGACGCTACCTTGCTGGACTTCGATGAGTCCTTCCTGATGAGCGAGGACGCCGATGACCTGGATGACTCGGCGTACCCCAAGGTGTGGGTGCACAAGGGATTCGAGCTCCCTCTGAGCTACGAGTTCCACCCTGTGGCGCCCGGCTCCGCACCCAACCCGTCCGACGGCGTCACGGCCGAGGTTCCCGTGCTCTTCCTTAATCAAATGGAGGATGCGCCCTTCCGCTGGCAGATCCCGGGCCAGCGCGTGGACCTGGTCACGGCATTGATCAAGTCCTTGCCCAAGCAGGTCCGGAAGAATTTCGTTCCCGCCCCCGATGTCGCCCGCCAGGCAACCGCTGCGCTTGAAACTGACTTCGATCCCGCCACTGACGAGCTTGAGGCCTCCCTCGAACTGGTCCTGCGCAGGTTGAAGGGGCACATCATCCCGCCGGGTTCGTGGAACTGGGACGCAGTTCCTCCGCACTTGCGCGTGAGTTTCAAGGTAGTGGACAGCCTCGGAAAGGTCCTCGGCGAAGGCAAGGACCTTTCCGGACTGCAGGAATCCCTGGCGCCTGCCACCCGTCGTGCCATCGCCGAGTCACTCGGGGCGACTCCTGCCACCACCCGGGCAGCGAAGACCAGCCCCGCGACCGCAGGTGGGAAGGGCGCCCAGGAAGCGCCGTCGTCGGGAAGCAAACCGGCAGACGGCCCGGTTGCCGAGCGCAGCGGAATCACTTCCTGGGACTTCGGCAGGGTGGAACGCCAGGTCACGAGGAACGTCAAGGGCCATGCCGTCACGGGCTTTCCTGCGATTGTGGACGAAGGATCATCCGTTGCCCTGCGGGTGTTCCAGACACGGCAAGAGCAGGAAGCTGCCATGCGGGGCGGTGTGATCCGGCTTCTGGCTCTCCGGATTCCCTCGCCGGACCGGTACGTTCTGGAACACCTGAGCAACACGGAGAAACTGACCTTCAGCCAAAATCCGCACGGCTCGGTCAATGCCCTCATAGCCGATTGTGCACTGGCCGCCATCGACAAACTGACGCCCCAGGACCTCCCCTGGGACAAGGAAGCCTTCGATGCCTTGTACGAGGCAGTCCGGGCGGAACTGATCGATACCGTTTTTACGGTGACTGCCGTCGTCGAACGCATCCTGGCGAGCACGCGCCGGATCCAGAAGCAGCTGAAAGGCAGTGCCAGCCTTGCCCTGATCAGTGCGCTGAACGACATGAAGAGCCAGTTGGAGCAACTGGTCTTCCCCGGGTTTGTGGCACAAACGGGCTACGCCCAGTTGAGCCAGGTGCCGCGCTATCTGCAGGCCATGGAAAAGAGGCTGGAAAAGCTGCCAGGCAACGTCCAACGGGATGGGCTCAGCATGGCCGTAGTCCAAGGCCTGGAAGACGATTACGACGACGCCGTGTCAGCGCTGCTCCCCGGCCGCAGGATCGGCCCTGATTTAACACGGGTGCGCTGGATGATCGAAGAGCTCAGGGTGAGCCTGTTCGCCGTCGAGCTCGGCACGGCCTATTCCGTGTCCGAGAAGCGCGTCCGCACCGTCCTCAACCAGGCGCTTGCACCGGCCTGACCGGCACAAAAAACCCGGTGGCGCTGAAACAGCACCACCGGGTTAAACCGCCTGCGGAGGCTCAGTCCTCCGGGACAACATGTCCGTGGCCGGCGGAACGGAGCGCAGCGCGAAGCTTGACGGCGGTAGCGTCCATAATGGCCGGGTCCGGATTGTGGTCCACATTGTGCACCTCGAAGTCGGCAATGGAGTAAGCCGGCCACACGTGCACGTGGAGATGGTCCACCTCGAATCCCTCCATGAGCACGCCAACACGCTTGGCATCGAACAACCCTTCCTGCACCTTGCCGATCTTCTGGGCCACGTCCATGACCTTGCCCAACAGCTCGGGACTGGCGTGGGTCCACGAATCCACCTCTTCGCGGGGAACCACCAGGGTGTGTCCCGGGGTGATGGGCGCGATGGTCAGGAAGGCCACAACCTCGGGGTCCTTCCAGACGAAGCGGCCGGGGATCTCCCCGTTGATGATCTTGGTAAACAGCGTGCTCATGCGTCTGCCCTTTCCGATGGTTCCTGGAGTGTTGAAGTGTCCAGCACGAACCGGTATTTCACGTCGCCCGCCACCATGCGGTCGTAGGCCTGGTTCAGCTGTTCGGCTCCGACGATTTCTATGTCGCTGGCCACGCCGTGGGCGGCGCAGAAGTCCAGCATTTCCTGCGTCTCCGCGATGCCCCCGATCAGCGAGCCGGCATAGGCCAAGCGCCGCCGGATCAGCAGGCCCGGGCTTACGGGCGGCATATCCTCCGCAGGCAGGCCAAGTTGGAACAGCGCGCCGTCCAGTCGGAGCGTCTTGAAGTACGGGTTGAGATCGTGGGGTGCGGCAACGGTATCAATGATCACATCGATGCTCCGGTTGGCCGCTTCCATGGCTTCTGCGTCCGTGGACAGCACCACGTTGTCGGCACCGAGTTCACGCGCGGCCTCAAATTTGGCGGCGGACGTGGTGAACACCGTGACGTCGGCGCCCATGGCCTTGGCGATCTTGACGGCCATATGGCCCAGCCCACCGAGTCCGACGACGCCCACGGCGTCGCCCTCTTCCACCTCGAAGTAACGCAGCGGAGAGTACGTGGTGATTCCAGCACACAGCAATGGCGCGGCGGCCGCGGGGTCCAGTGCTTCCGGGATCCGGAGCACGAACCGGCGGTCTACCACCACCGAGGTCGAGTACCCGCCCTGGGTAACGGCATCGCCATTGCGGGGATCCTTGGCGCCGTAGGTGCCGACGTTGCCCCGTTTGCAATACTGTTCCAGTCCTTCCAGGCAACTGTCGCATTCGCGGCAGGAGTCCACCATGCAGCCGACGCCCACGCGTTCGCCCGGCGCAAATTCCCGTACAGCCGAACCAACCCGCGTGACCCGACCGACGATTTCGTGGCCGGGCACCAAGGGGTAGGGCGGGATGCGCCATTCGCCCCGGGTGGCATGGACATCGGAGTGGCAGAGCCCGCAGAATTCGATCGCGATTTCCACGTCGTCTTCTTTGGGTGCCCGCCGGGAGACGGTCAATGGCACGAGGCCGCTTTCCGGTGACGTGGCGCCATAGGCGGCAGCGGAGGTGCTCCCTTCGGCCGACTCAACAGTGATTGCTTTGGCGAGGGGCGGGGGCACAGGGCGTCCGGGGCTCATGCTTTGACGCTACTCCCGGCAACAGTCGCCGTGCCACTCGCCGCGGAGTCAGCGGCGCCGAACGGTTTCTCGCCCACCGCCACGGGATTGGCTTCGTTGTTGGACCACTGCGAAAACGACCCCGGGAACAGGGCGGCCTTGACTCCGGCGATTTCCAGCGCGGCGATCTGGTGGGCCGCCGTGACACCGGAACCGCAATAAACAGCCACCTCGGCGGAAGGGACAATGCCCAATCCCTCGAACCGTTCCCGCAGTTGCGCGGCAGGCAGGAACCTACCGTCCGGGGCGACGTTGGCCGTGGTTGGTGCGCTGACGGCACCCGGGATGTGACCGGCGCGCGGGTCGATGGGTTCCACCTCGCCCCGGTACCGTTCCCCCGCGCGGGCGTCCAACAGCAGGCGGTCACCATGCCATTGGGCAGCTTCGCTTTCGCTGATCGTCGCCATCCCGCCCTCGCCCAGGGTGACATGTCCGATGTCGGGAATCACCTCTCCTGCGTCCACGCGGTTCCCTGCGGCCCGCCAGGCGGCCAGGCCGCCGTCGAGCAGGTGTACAGACTTCAGTCCCGCGTTCCGCAGCATCCACCAGACCCGGGCTGCCGCCATGCTTCCACTGTTGTCGTACGCCACCACGGTGTCGCCATCGTTGATGCCCCAGCGGCGGGCCGCTTCCTGGAAACGGGCAAGGGAAGGCAACGGGTGCCTTCCCAGGGAGGGCTGGGCGTGGTCCGCGAGTTCGGTGGGAAGATCCACGAACACTGCGCCAGGCAGGTGCCCGGCCAGGTATTCGCTGTGCCCGTCGGTCCTCCCCAGGACCCACCGCACATCCAGGAGCACAATGCGCTCCCCCGCATCGAGGCGTTGGTGCAGCCGGTCAGCGTCGATCAGGATCGTCATCATGCTCCTTCAAAATGCAATTGCCCGCAGGGTGTCCTGTTCCAGCCTAGTCCGGCAGAACTGCTCCGTGCCGCCGGTAGGCTTGTCCGGTGAGCAATTCGTGCATCCAGGACCGGGCGTGGGCCCACGAGGCCATCCGAAAGATCGAGGCCGAAAACAACCGCTCGGCGGACACTCATCTCTACGCGGTTCCCTTGCCGGAACACTGGGGCGTGGACCTGTACCTCAAGGACGAATCAACCCACCGCTCGGGCAGCCTCAAGCACCGGCTGGCGCGCTCCCTCTTCCTCTACGGACTGGTCAACGGCTGGATCACCGAAGGCACCACCATCGTGGAGGCATCCAGCGGCAGCACTGCAGTCTCGGAGGCCTATTTCGCCCGCCTGATCGGCCTGCCGTTCATCGCCGTCATGACCAAAAGCACCAGCCCGGAAAAGATCGCCCTCATCGAGGACTTCGGGGGTGCATGCCTCCTGGTGGACCATGCCTCAGAGGTGTACGCCGTGGCCGAAGAGACGGCCAGGACGTCCGGCGGCTATTACATGGACCAATTCACCTTCGCGGAACGGGCCACGGACTGGCGCGGCAACAACAACATCGCCGAGTCGATCTTTGAACAGTTGTCCTTGGAACGGCATCCGGTCCCTGAGTGGATCGTCGTCGGCGCCGGAACAGGCGGAACCAGCGCCACCATCGGCCGGTACTTGAGGTACAACCGGCACAGCACCCGACTGGCGGTGGTGGATCCGGAGAACTCCGCGTTCTACCCGGCCTGGCGCGACGGCAATGCCGGCACCGCCACAGGCCTGCCGTCCCGCATTGAAGGGATCGGCCGCCCGCGTGCCGAACCAAGCTTCGTGCCGGCGGTCATCGACCACATGATCCAGGTTCCGGACTCTGCCTCCGTTGCAGCCATGCGCCACTTGAAGAAGCTCACGGGCCTGCACGCGGGACCCTCCACGGGCACCAATCTGTGGGGCGTCTGGCAACTCGTCGCGGACATGGTGACCGAGGGCAGGACAGGCAGCATCGTGTCCTTGATGTGCGACGCCGGCGACCGCTATGCCGGCAGCTATTACGACGCCGGGTGGCTGGCCGGCAAGGGACTGGACCCGGCCCCGTTCGAAACTGCCCTGGACAGTTTCCACGAGACCGGGGCCTGGAACACCGGGGCCTAGACCTCTACGCTTTCGCGGGCAGCCAAGGACTTGTAAGTGGTTCCATAGCGGGCGCCGATGCGGGTCACGTGGCCTTCCACCAGGCCGCGGCCCAGGTCATTGAGCAACGCATCGTGAACGGGGAAAGCCTTCGGTGCGCGGACGGCGATGACAAAGTCCACCACTTCGCCAACCTTGGACCACGGCGCGTGGATGGGCACCAGGAGCGTCTTGACGTCGATGCCGTCAGGTACCACAAAGGAATCCCCCGGGTGGAACACGTTCCCGTCCACCAGGTACCCGATGTTCGCCACCACGGGTATCTGGGAGTGGATGAGGGCGTGCTGGCCCCCAAATGTCTGAACGTGGAAACCGGCGACGTCGAAGGCAGATCCAGGGTCCACAGCGTGTATCCGGGCAGCGACGACGCCCGTTTGATCCTCGCCGGCGGCTTTCTTCACGGCGCTCGCGACTCCCGCCGGAGCATACAACTCCAGTGCCTCATTGGCCTTCAAGGCCTCGAGTACCGCCGGCTGGTCAATGTGGTCGGCGTGCTCATGGGTGACAAGGACAACCTGCGCGCCCTTCAGGGCCTCAGCGGATTCGGAGAATGTTCCGGGATCGATGACCAGGATGTGGTTGTCTTTCTCCAGGCGGACACAGGCATGCGTGTACTTGGTGAGCTTCATTGTCACAGCCTAGGGGCCGCCGGAAGGGGTGTCCAAGGAGGCCGGCTGGTAAAATTGGGATTCGCCAGCAGCCCACGAAACGGAGCAGTCCACAATGCCACACGGCACCCAGTCCGCCACGAGTGGCACATCCGCAACCGCACCAAGCGGCGTGAAGGAACAGCGCGTCACCAAGCAACGCCTGGCGGTCAGCGCGGCGCTGGACGAATTGGATGACTTCGTGAGCACCCAGGAGCTGTACCGTCTCCTGCAGAACAAGGGCATCTCCGTATCCCTGGCAACTGCGTACCGCATTCTCCAGTCTTTGGCCGATGACGGCCTGATCGACGTCCTGCGCAATGGTGACGGCGAGGCCGTCTACCGGCGCTGCGCCGTCACCGGACACCATCACCACCTGCTGTGCCGCAACTGCGGCAAGGCCGTGGAAGTCGAAGCGCCCGCCGTCGAAACCTGGGCCGCACGCACGGCAGCCGAGCATGGCTTCACCGAAGTGGCCCACACCGTGGAGATCTTCGGGCTCTGCCCGGAATGCACCGCCAAGAAGGCGGCTGGAAAACTCTAGAGGGCCCGCGCAGGCTGGTCCCTGGTGACCCGCCCGTTGAGCCCGCGGTTGGCGCGGACGCGGCCGATCACGCGGCACACCACGTAGATAAGGAATGACAACGTGGTGACGTAGGGGCTGATGGGGATCCGGCTGCCGAGCGCGAGCAATATTCCGCCCACGGTTGCCGTGATGGCGAACGCGACACTCAGCAACACCACCAGCCGGGGCGAAGTGGTCACCCTCAAGGCTGCCGCGGCGGGGGTAATCAGCAGCGCCAGGACCAACAGCGCCCCCACAATCTGGATGGACAAAGCCACGCTCACCCCGAGCAGCACCATGAAGCCAATCGCCAGCCCACGGACCGGGACTCCCCGGGCCTCGGCCATGTCGGGGTCCACGCTGGCAAAGCTGAGCGGACGCCAGATCGCTGCCAAGGCAAGCATTACCACTACGGCAGTTCCGGCAAGGACCTGGAGTTGGACAGTGTCGACGGAAACGATCTGGCCGGTCAGGAGGCCGAACTTGTTGGCCGCACGTCCCTCGTAAAGCGCCAGGAACAGAATGCCCAAGCCAAGGCCAAAGGGCATGATGACGCCGATGATCGAGTTCTTGTCCCGTGCCCTCACTCCCATGAATCCCAGAAGGACGGCTGCCGCGACGGAGCCGATCAGCGAACCGAAGATGATGTCGGCGCCTATCAACAGCGCGAAGGCCGCACCGGCGAAGGACAACTCGGAGATGCCGTGGACGGCAAAGGCTAGATCCCGCTTCATGACGAACGTGCCCACCAGACCGCCCAGCAGCCCCAGGACCGCGCCGGCCCAGATGGAGTTCTGCACCAGGACCAACAGCTCGCTGTAGTTCTCGAAATTGAAGATTGTCTGCAGGACGCTCCCCCAGTCCATCAGAACTCCTCTCCGGTAACTGCGTGGGCATCGTCATGGAAGTGCGTGGTTGCGTCGGGAAGGCCGACGACGACGATCCTTCCGTTGGTGTGGATGACTTCCACGTGGCTGTTGTACAGATCCGAAAGGACTTCGGTGGTCATGACCTCCTGCGGGGTTCCCACCATGAAGCGGCCACCGGCGAGGTAGAGCACGCGGTCCACGTAATCGATGACCGGATTGATCTCGTGGGTCACGAACACCACGGCGCTGTTGCGGGAATGGCATTGCTCGTTGATGAGCGAACTGACGGCTTGCTGGTGGTGGAGGTCCAGCGAAAGCAGGGGCTCGTCGCAGAGCAGGACCTGCGGCTCGGTGGCCAGAGCCTGGGCCACGCGGAGCCTTTGCTGTTCGCCGCCGGAGAGTTGCCCCACGGGAACCTTGGCATAGTCCGAGGCTCCGACTACTTCAAGCAGTTCATCCACCCGCTTGTTGACTGCCCGCGGGGCGAGCCTGAGGCCCCAACGGTGCCCGTCGATCCCCAGCCCTACAAGGTCCCTGGCCCGGAGCGGGGTATCAGGTGCGAACGATTTCTGTTGGGGGATGTACCCGATGCTCCGGCTTCCGCGTTCCACCGGATTGCCTCCGAGGGTCACCGTTCCGGACTGGAGTTCCTGGAGCCCCAGGAGGACCTTCAGGAAACTGGTCTTGCCGCTCCCGTTTGGGCCAAGGACTGCGAAGAATTCCCCGGGACTGATGTCGAGGTCAAGGTCCTTCCAGAGTGTCCTCTTGCCGAACTGCAGGCTCGCTCCGCGGAGGCTCACTACCGGTGTCAAAAGTTGTCCTCGATCCGTGCGCGGCCGGACGCCGCGGTTGTTGGTGCACGCAGGGCTGCGCGCGTCGGTGGTGGCAAGCGCAGGCCCCGCAGCCATCCTGAATATCTTAGGACGCTTGCGGGGCCCACTGCGGCAAGGCGGTACTACTTGTTCAACGCAGCCGAGATGGCGTCGACATTGCCGGCCATCCACTGCACATAGTCCTTGCCGTCGGGCAGGGTCTCAGTGAAGTTCACCACCGGCACGCCGGCACTCTCCGCTGCCTTCTTGACGGCCTCGGTCTGCGGCCCCTCGGTTTGCTCGTTGTAAGCGAGCAGCCTGACGCCTGAAATGAGGTCGGTGGTTTCCTTCAGCACGGAAGCGGGGACATCCGTGCCTTCCTCGACGGCGGCACTGTAGGCTTCCGGCGTCTTGTTTGAAAGTCCCGCGGCCTCGAGGAGATACAGGGGAACCGGTTCGGTGATGGCCACCGGGGCATCCTGGTTGCTTGACTTGAGCGCGGCCAGCTTCTTGGTCAGTTCGGCCAATTTGCCTTTGAAGGTCTCTGCGTTGCCTTTGAACGTGGCCGCAGATCCGCTGTCCAGCGTTCCAAGCTTTGCTGCCACGGCGTCGGCCAACTTGCCCATGGAGTCCAGGCTGTACCAGACGTGTTCGTTGAACTCCCCATGGCTGTGGCTGTGGGCCTCGTCAGAATGTGCGTCCTCGCTGTGGCCGGCCTCCTCCGGGGCCAGGCCGGATACCTCCACCGCGCTGATCATGTTGTCGTGGCCCACGTTGGTGTCATCGGCGAGCTTGTGCAGGAACCCGTCGTATCCGCCGCCGTTCTCCACCACGAGCTTGGCCTTGGAGATCACCAGCTTGTCCTGGGCATTTGCCTCGTAGGAGTGCGGATCCTGGCTGGTCTTGGTGATGATGGCACTGACGTTGACCTTGTCCCCGCCGATCGCCTTGACGATGTCGCCGTAGACATTGGTGGACGTCACCACTTGGATCGTTCCGGACGACGACGGCGAACCCGCCCCCGCGTTGCCGGCGCAGGAAGAAACGGACAGGGCGGCAGCTGCGGCCACAGCGACCATGGACAGGCGGGCGGCGTTACGACGCACGAAAACCTCGGATCTACTCAAAATGAGAATCAAACACAACAAGTGGATGGGTTCAGTGTAGCCCTAAATGGGAATCATTCCTATTTAGGGCTACGGTCGACGCCACTTCCCTGGAACAGCGCCCAGTGCGCCGCGCGCTAGGACTGCTGTGTTCCGCCGCCCAGGCGGCGGATCCCGGTGGCCTGCGTAGCATCCCTGATCTCGCCCACAAGCTGCTCAATGACATCTTCAAGGAAGAGCACGCCCTGGGTATTCCCACCGGGTCCCACTACGCGGGCCAGATGCGAGCCCGTCCGCTGCATTACTGACATGGCCCGCTCAATCTCGTCCTCCGGTGAGAGGTTCGCCAATGAACGGATCCGCCCCTCCGCGATCGGGTGCCGGCGTCCCTCTTCGGGGATGGACAGGATGTCCTTGACGTGCAGGTATCCGGCGAGTTCGCCGTCGTCGTCCACCATCGGAAACCGCGAGAAGCCGGTACGGCTGACAGCTTTCTCCAACTCAACAGGAGTGGATGCTGTCTTGAGCACCACCAGTTTGTCGAGCGGAACCATGATGTGCGAGGCCGTGTGCTCGGAGAACTCCAAAGCACCTGTCAGCAACCCGGCCTCGTCATCCACCAGGCCATGCCTCGTGGACTCCTGCACGATCGACTGAACTTCCTCCAACGTGAAGGACGACGAAACCTCATCCTTGGGCTCGATCCTCATGAGCCGCAGAATGTGGTTGGCCAGCCAGTTCAGCGTCCAGATGATCGGCTTGACCACACGGGCAATGAACACCAGCGGCGGTGCCAACAACAACGCCGCCTTGTCGGCCACGGATACCGAGATGTTTTTGGGAACCATCTCACCAAACGTCACGTGGAGGAACGTCACGAACAAGAGGGCGATGGCAAAGGCGATCACGTCGGCCAACTCCACCGGGACACCCACCAGCTCAAGTGGTTCCGCCAGCAAATGGTGGATTGCCGGTTCTGCCACCTGAAGGATCAGGAGCGAACACACGGTGATGCCCAACTGCGCGCAGGCGAGCATCAGGGACACATTTTCCATGGCAACAAGGGTGGTTTGCGCGCGCTTCGAACCGGCCTCCGCCAAGGGTTCTATCTGGCTGCGCCGTGCGGACATCACGGCGAACTCGGCGCCAACAAAAAACGCATTCCCCAGCAGGAGTACCACCAGCCACACCAGGCCTGCCCAGTCGCTCATCGGGTTCCCGCCTCGTGCGTGTTGCCTTGGCCGTCATCGGAAGTCTCTTCAAGTTCCTCGATGTGGTGGAAGCAGATCCGGTCGATCCTGCGTCCATCCATCCTGGTAACTGTGAGCGTCCCCCCTACGGCGTCCACAACATCACCTACTTTGGCGATCCGGCCCAGCTTGCTCATGACATAGCCGCCCACAGTTTCGTAGGCCGCCTCGTCCGGGACCTTCAGCCCGGGAATTTGTTCCGAAACCTCGTCCGGCCTCAGGAGGCCCGGAAAATACCAATCCCCGGAAGCGCTCTGGAGCAGTCCCGGACGGACCTTGTCGTGCTCATCGGACACCTCGCCCACGATCTCTTCCACGAGGTCTTCGAGCGTGGCAATACCGGCAGTCCCGCCGTATTCATCCAGGACGACGGCCAGTTGCAGGTTGCCCTCCCGCAGTTCCGCCAGGAGGGAATCCAGGTGGATGGTCTCGGGCACTCGAAGGACGTCGGTCATGATCGCGCCAGCCTGCAGCTTGCGACGGCGGTCGGACGGTACGGCAACCGCCTTCTTCACATGGACCACGCCCCGAATGTCATCCGCGGAATCGCCGATCACGGGAAACCGCGAGTATCCGGTACGGCGGGCGGCATCGAGGATATCGGCAACCGGCTGGTCGGCATCGATGGTTTCCATCCGGATGCGCGGGGTCATCACATCGGCCGCCGTCCGGCCTGAAAAGTTCAACGTCCGGGCCACGAAGTTGGCCGTTCCGGCGTCCAACGTTCCCAATTCGGCCGAACGCCGCACCAGGGACGCCAGCTCCGCCGGCGTGCGGGCTCCGGAGATCTCTTCCTTGGCTTCAAGGCCAAAGAGGTTCAGGACCTTGTTGGAGAACCCGTTGAGGAGCACGATCGCCGGCTTGAAGACGGCAGTAAAAACCAATTGGGGGCGGGCAAGTCGCTTGCCCAGCGGAAAGGCAAGGGCGATGGCCATGTTCTTTGGCACAAGCTCGCCCAAAAGCATGGACAGCAGTGTTGCCAGCATCATGGCCACTACCAAGGCCACGGAGCGGGCAACCTCGGGAGCCAATCCCAGCAGGCCCAGCGGTCCGGACAGAAGCTGGCCAACGGAGGGTTCCATCACAAAACCCGTCAGGAGCGTGGTCAGGGTGATACCCAGTTGGCAGCTGGAAAGTTGTGTGGACAGGGATTTGAGGCACCTGAGCAACGGTGCAGCCGCCAGGTCGCCGTTGTCCACCGCGCGTTGGACGCTCGCCTGGTCCAATGCGACCAACGAAAATTCAACGGCAACGAAGAAACCGGTGCCCAGGATCAGTGCAAAGCCGGCTAGGAGGAGGAGCCATTCCACTTAGCGCATCCCCCCAAGGGCCGGCGCGTGGAACAGGGAGTCGGCCCGGCGTCGGCGGCGAAGGGCCGGCGGAGGCTGATCGGGTCCGGCAGGCCTATCGCCTGGCGGACCACCGGCGTGGATGGCCGGTGCATGATGGGCATGTGAACGGGTGTTGCCGGCGTGCGGGGCACGCTGTGGAGAGTTGCCCTTCAGGCTCCCCCAGCAGTACCCAGGCCGGCACCTGGATTTACTGTCCATAAGAATTTCAGTTTACAGGCCGCGTCGGCCGCGCCCTACGCACGTTCGACGTTGATGACGGCCTGAAAACGCCCATCGGAGACCGCAACATGATTTAGGTCACCACTATTGGCAGTTAACCAACGATCGTAACTAGACTGGCAGGGGTCTGAGTTCGCGGGACCCGGACCCTGGCACATTGTTGCGGAAAAGCAACGTGGCCAGCGGGAAATCAACACTCATGGAAGAGGCGTATTTCAAGTGCCAGAGCAGCCCAGCCACCGTCTACCAGAGGAATTTGGCGGAAACGAGTGGCTCGTTGACGAACTGTACGAGCGGTATCAGCAGGACAAGAATTCGGTCGACGCCAAGTGGTGGCCGCTCTTCGAATCCTTTGACACCGGTGACGGCACTTCTTCCAACGGAACCTCCGCAGCCCCGTCGGCTGCCAATCCCCCCACCCAAGTACTTCCGGTTGTAGCCCCGGCTGCAGCGGCTCCGGCACCGGCGCCGGCCGCTCCCCCGGCTGCGCCCGCCGCCACCCCGGCCGCTGCTCCTGCACCGGCAAAGAAAGAACCTGCCACGGTTGCCCGCGACGGGGCAAAGAAGCCCTCCGGCGGCAATGCGGCACAGCCTATCCCGGCCCAGCTTCCCAAGAGCACCAAGGCGCCTACTGCACCCGAGGAAGACGTCGTTTCCGTCCTTCGCGGTCCGGCCAAGGCCATTGCCACCAACATGGTCACCAGCCTCGAGGTGCCTACCGCTACCAGCGTGCGCGCCGTTCCTGCCAAGTTGCTGATCGACAACCGTGTGGTCATCAACTCCAACCTGGCCCGCGCCCGCGGCGGCAAGGTCTCCTTTACGCACCTCATCGGTTACGCCGTAGTCCGGGCGCTCTCCCAGTTCCCGTCCATGAACGTCTACTACGACGAGATCGACGGCAAGCCCAGTGCCGTCCAGCCCGCCCACGTCAACTTCGGCATCGCGATCGACATGCCCAAGCCCGATGGCACACGCCTCCTGATGGTTCCCAACATCAAGAAGGCCGAGACCATGGACTTCGCGGAGTTCTGGCACACCTACGAGGACCTCATCAAGCGCGCCCGCAACGGCAAGCTGACGGCCGACGACCACGCCGGCACCACGGTGTCACTGACCAACCCGGGTGGCATCGGCACTGTCCACTCGGTGCCGCGTCTGTCCAAGGGGCAGGCCGCCATCATCGGCGTCGGCGCCCTCGACTACCCGGCTGAGTTCCAGGGCGCGAGCGAAAAGATCATCGCCCAGAACGCCATCAGCAAGATCCTGACGCTGACGTCCACTTACGACCACCGCGTCATCCAGGGTGCCGGCAGCGGCGAGTTCCTGAAGCTCGTACACCAGTTGCTCCTGGGCGCGCAGAACTTCTACGACGAGATCTTCGAAGCCCTGCGTATTCCTTACGAGCCCGTGCGCTGGAGCCCCGACCTCCAGGTGGACCCGGCGGACGAGATCAACAAGGTTGCCCGCATCCAGCAGCTCATCCACTCCTACCGCGTGCGCGGCCACTTGATGGCAGACACCGACCCCTTGGAGTATGTGCAGCGCAAGCACCCCGACCTCGATGTCCTGACCTACGGACTGACACTGTGGGACCTCGACCGCGAGTGGCCCACGGGCGGTTTCGGCGGCAAGCCGCAGCTGAAGTTCCGCGACATCCTCGGCGTCCTCCGCGACGCATACTGCCGCACCACGGGCATCGAGTACATGCACATCCAGGAACCTGCGGAGCGCAAGTGGTTCCAGGACGAGCTGGAACACCCCTACTCCAAGCCCAGCCGCGAAGAGCAGCTGCGCATCGTGTCCAAGCTCAATGCCGCCGAAGCTTTCGAGACCTTCCTGCAGACCAAGTTCGTTGGCCAGAAGCGCTTCTCCCTTGAGGGTGGCGAGTCGCTGATTCCGCTGCTCGACGCCGTGATCTCGGACGCAGCCGACGACGGACTCGACGAAGTCGCCATTGGCATGGCACACCGTGGCCGCCTCAACGTCCTGACCAACATCGCGGGCAAGACGTATGCCCAGGTGTTCCGTGAATTCGAAGGCACCCAGGACCCGCGCTCCGTGCAGGGCTCGGGCGACGTCAAGTACCACCTGGGTACCGAAGGCACGTTCACCTCGGACAACGGCAAGCAGACCAAGGTCTACCTCGCCGCCAACCCGTCCCACCTGGAAGCCGTCGACTCGGTCCTTGAGGGCATCGTGCGCGCCAAGCAGGACCGCCTGGACCAGGGCGAATCGTTCCCCGTGCTGCCCATCATGGTTCACGGCGACGCAGCCTTCGCCGGCCAGGGCGTGGTGGCCGAGACCCTGAACCTCTCCCAGCTGCGTGGATACCGCACTGGCGGCACCATCCACGTCATCGTCAACAACCAGGTTGGCTTCACGACGGCTCCGTCCTCTTCGCGCTCGTCCACGTACTCCACGGACGTCGCCAAGATGATCCAGGCACCGGTGTTCCACGTGAACGGCGACGATCCCGAGGCCGTAGTCCGCGTGGCGCAGCTGGCCTACCAGTTCCGCCAGCGCTTCCACAAGGACGTCGTGATCGACATGGTGTGCTACCGCCGCCGTGGCCACAACGAGGGCGACGACCCCTCGATGACGCAGCCGCTGATGTACAACCTGATCGAAGCCAAGCGCTCCGTCCGCAAGCTGTACACCGAATCGCTCATCGGCCGTGGCGACATCACCGAGGAAGAAGCAGAGCAGCTGCTCCGCGACTACCAGGAGCGCCTGGAACGCGTGTTCGCCGAGACGCATGCCGCACAGACCTCCCCGATCCCGATCATCACCGCAGATTCCGCGGCGGTATCGGACATCGAACGCCCCATCGCCCAGCAGGCCGACTTCGGTACCAACTCGCCGGCTTCCACTGCGATTTCCACCGACACGCTGGCCCGCATCGGCAAGGCGCACCTGGAAATCCCGGACGGCTTCACGGTCCACTCCAAGCTCAAGCAACTCCTGGAGAAGCGCGAGCAGATGTCCCGCGAAGGCGGCATCGACTGGGGCTTCGGCGAAATCGCCGCCTTTGGCTCGCTCATCATGGAGGGAGTGCCCGTCCGCCTCGCCGGCCAGGACTCGCGCCGCGGTACGTTCGTCCAGCGCCACGCGGTCTTCCACGACCGCGCCAATGGCAACGAGTGGCTCCCGCTGGGCAACCTCTCGGACAACCAGGCCAAGCTCTGGATCTACGACTCCCTGCTGTCCGAATACGCGGCCATGGGCTTCGAGTACGGGTACTCCGTGGAGCGTCCGGATGCCTTGGTGCTCTGGGAAGCCCAGTTCGGCGACTTCGTCAACGGTGCACAGACCATCATCGACGAGTTCATCTCCTCGGCTGAGCAGAAGTGGGGCCAGCGCTCCTCGCTGGTCCTGATGCTGCCGCATGGCTACGAAGGCCAAGGTCCGGACCACTCGTCTGCCCGCATCGAGCGCTTCCTGCAGCTGTGCGCAGAGGACAACATGATCGTCGCGAACCCGACGACTGCGGCCTCGCACTTCCACCTGCTGCGCCGCCAGGCCTACAGCCGCCCGCGCAAGCCGTTGATCATCTTCACTCCGAAGCAGCTGCTCCGCCTCAAGGGTGCCGCTTCCGCCGTCGAGGATTTCACCACGGGCGGCTTCAAGCCGGTGATCGGCGAGCACGAAGTGCAGCCTGCCAATGTTGAGCGTGTCATCCTGGTCTCCGGCCGTCTGTACTACGACCTCTTGTCCAACCGCCAGAAGTCCGGCGACACGTCCACGGCGATCGTCCGCGTTGAGCAGCTGTACCCGCTGCCCAAGGCCGAGATCGACGCAGAGCTTGCCAAGTACCCGAACGCTGACATCGTTTGGGCGCAGGACGAGCCCGCCAACCAGGGCCCATGGCCGTTCATGGGCCTCAACCTTGCGCCGCAGCTGGACCGCAAGGTGCGGCTCGTGTCGCGCCCGGCTTCGGCTTCCACGGCGGCAGGATCCATGAAGCGCCACGCCGCTGAGCAGGACACCCTGATCAAGCAGGCCTTCGACCACAAGTAAGGAAATTTGCCCGGCCCGGGGCGCTGTCATGCGCCACGGGCCGGGCATTTTCTGTTTAATGGGACAGATACCCGGTTCGCTAACCGGCGCTGACCCACAAAGCCGTGCATGGACCGTAACGAGTGTGAAGAGGTAACCGTGGAAGACAGGAAGCTGCGTATCGCGGCTGTAGGAGATGAACTGCTGGCCGGGCTGGGCGATCCCCGGGCGCTGGGCTGGTTGGGCCGGGTGCTGGCCCGCACGCCGCAGGAGGCCGTTACGGCCGAATGCTTTTCGCTCCCCTGCCCCATGGAAGGCACCGAGGGCCTGGCCGCGCGCTGGCAGGATGAAGCAGGCAGGCGTTTCAGCGAGACACACGAGAACCGCTTGGTCATAGGCCTGTCCGGCCGCGACCTGGAGTTCGGACTGTCAACCGCCCGAAGCAGGCTGAACCTTGCGAACATCCTCGATGGGGCATCGCACAGCGGTGTCGAAGTTTTCGTCGTGGGACCGCCTCCCACCCTGGATCCTTCCCGCAACAAGCGGCTTGCCGAGCTCAATACTGCCTTTGCCGATGTCACGACCCGGCGGAACCACCATTACGTTGACACTTTCTCGCCGTTGCTAAACCATGAGCAGTGGAGGACAGACCTCGCAGCCAATGGGGGCACACCGGGACAGGCCGGCTACGGGTTGATTGCGTGGCTGGTACTTCATCGTGGCTGGTTCCAATGGCTTAACATCGCTCAACCGGAGTAGCCATGACGCCGAACATGCAGGATTCTGTCAGAGCAGTATTCACAGCGGCCATCGTTGGCGCCTTGGCCGCCACAGTTTCCTGCAGTTCGGGTCCGCCGGCACCGTCCACGACTTCGTCGTCGGCGGCCGTCAGCGTCACGCCTGCGGCAACAGCCTCAGCGGCGTTGCGGCCCTTCGACGCTGCGGCCCTCCGGGCCGACTTCGAGCGCAACGCCAAGGAACTGCTCGTGCCTGGCGCGGTGGTGGTCTTGCGCACTCCGGAGGGGACACTGACGGCATCCTACGGAACAGGCGTCCGGGGCAGCGACCGCCCCGTGACGGTGGACGACCACGTCAGGGTTGGTTCCGTGACGAAGACCTGGACAACCACCGTGATCCTCCAGTTGGTCCAGGAAGGCAAACTGGCGCTCAACGATCCTGTCTCGAAATACAGGCCTGATGTCCCGGGCGGTGACAAGATCACCCTTGAGCAGCTGATGACCATGCGCAGCGGGCTCTTCAATTACACCGAGACCCTGGAACTGAATACGGCCATGGACAAGGAACCGCAGAAAGTGTGGACGCCGGACCAACTCCTGGCGTTGGCGTACGCGCATCCACCATATTTTGCGCCCGGCGAAGGCTTCCACTACTCGAATACGAACACCGTCCTGCTGGGCCTCATCGCCGAAAAGATCGACGGCAAGCAGTTGGGCGAGGTGTTCAAGGAGCGGATTTTCGACCCCCTTGGGCTCAAGGGAACGGTTTTCCCTGAAGGCGCGGCCAACACCGTTCCGGAGCCGCACCCCAATGGCTACTTCTATGGCGACAACGTCTTGACCATGACCAAGCCAGCGCTGCCGGACGACATGCAGCAGCAAGCCACTGCCGGGACGCTGGAGCCTCATGACGTCACCAACAACAACCCGTCCTGGGCCTGGGCCGCGGGTTCGGGAGTCTCCACGGCGAATGACCTGGTGACCCTTGGCGAGGGCCTGGTCAACGGAAAGTTGCTTGACGCCAAGATCCAGCAGCAGCGGCTCGACTCCGTTCAGGCCACCGATCCCAACACTCCCGGGGGCGCCCTCTACGGCTGGGGCATCGGCAAGTTTGGCAATCTCTACGGCCACACGGGCGAGCTTCCGGGTTTCAATACCTTCATGGGCAGCGATCCCGCCAACCAGGTGACCCTGGTCGTGGGGACCAACCTTGCCCCGGCCGCGGATGGCCGCGATCCAGCCACCACCATCGCCCGGTCCCTGATTGGAAAGGTCTACAAACCAGCCGCCTGACAACCGCAGACTGTTGCCATCCAGCCATACGCGATATATCGTGTTTCTATCAACGCGATATATCGCATCTTTGGAGGGATCATGTCTGACGAACTATGGACCGTGACGGGCCCGCAAACCATCGACGTGGACGATGTCCGTTCACTCAAACTGGGAATCGTGAAGGGCCGCTTCGACGTAGTGACCCATGACGAGTCCTTCGTTCGCATTGAGGTCAGCGAAATCAGCGGCGACCCACTGACGGTCACGTTGGTCAACGGCCGCCTCGAGGTACGGCATCAGCTGCAGGGTCCGCAGGGATGGTTTCGCAACCTCATGGGGACGGTCAACAACACCAGCACCAACTCGGTGATTGTCGGGATCGCCCTTCCGCCCGGAGTCGATGTCGAGGCCGGAACGGTGAGCGGCGACGGCTTGGCCTCCGGCATCAGCGGCCGGGTGCGGCTGAACACCGTTTCAGGTTCGGTCATGGCCGACGGCACCAGCGGAGAACTGCATGTCAACACGGTCAGCGGTGAGGTCATCGCCCGTAACCACGACGGCGTCCTGACCGCCAAGAGCGTCTCGGGTGAAGTCACCGCTTCAGGCAAGTTTTCAAACGTGCGGGCGACGACCGTCAGCGGCGACCTCAGCTTCGACCTGCAGGACTACACAAGCGACTTCGGCGCCAATTCGGTCTCCGGCGACCTCACCATCCGCCTGCCGCATGACGTTGGCCTGGATGTCGTGGCCAAATCAGCCAGCGGATCGGTAGTCATCGACGATCAGCTCTATGCCCAGCCAGGCAGCAACGTCCATACGATCGTGGGCCCGGACGAGAAACTCATGCTCTTGCGGACCAACACGGTTTCCGGCAAGACCTTCATCATGCACGCCACCGCGCCCGCGACGGAGGCCGATCACCAGTTCCCCGGCGAAGCGGGGCTGTGATGCCTCCGGTCTTCGCCCACGGGGCACTCCGCCTGTACCTGCTTGCACTGCTTGAAGCCGAACCAAAGCATGGGTACGAACTCATCAAGGCCCTGGGCGACCGCTTCGGCGGCACATACTCGCCAAGTGCCGGGACCATCTACCCGCGGCTGGCCAAGCTCGAGGAGGAAGGCCTGGTGGCCACCGAAACCGAAGGACGGCGCACCAAGTACCTGATCACCGAAGCCGGCCGCGCCGAACTCGACCGCAGGCGCGAAGAACTGGCAGGCGTGGAGGACAACATCTCCGCCTCGGTCAGGCGCCTCGCCGACGATCTGCGGGCAGATATCCGCAGCAACATGCAGGGCCTCAGGGCCGACCTTGCCGCGACGGCGGAAGCTGCGCGTACCAGCGCCAGGACTGCCACCGCCACACCAGGCCTGACATCCGGATACTCGCCCGAGGGCCAGCGCATCCTCAAGGAAGCCGAACTCATGGTGCAATCCTTCCGGGACGATATCCGTGTGGAGCTCAGGAAACACGGTGCCGCGCATCCGCTCTCCCCCGTGACGCTGGAAACAGTGCGTACCGTTCTGGACCAGGCCCGCATCTCGATCCGGAACTCGTTGCGAAGCTGATCCACAACGCTCCGGTTCGCGAGCCCATGCCCGGATGTGCGAGACTGGAGGGCAGCTTTATTGAGTATCAATCATTGAAGGAGGCCAGCTATGAGCAAGCGTGCACGTAAGCGTCGTGACCGTAAGCGCGGCGGCGCGAACCACGGCAAGCGCCCCAACACCTAAGCACAGGCTTAGCGTCAAGGCTTAACCGCAAAGGCCCTGGAAACCAGCAGGTTTCCGGGGCCTTTGGTATTCAAAGCTACAACCGCATCAGCGGGCAAATCTCAGGCGTCCACCGGCTTGATGGAATGAATCCTGTCAAGAATGGAGTTCTTGAGGTTTTCCGGCGCAGACTCGGTGCAGGAGCGCTTGACCATGGTGCGGATAAGGCACTCGAGGTCGTACTGCTCGGAGCATTCCTCGCAACCGTCCAAGTGCTGCTTGATCTCGCCGAGGTCCTCGCGGGTCAAGGCGCCGTCGAGGTACTCGTAAATACGCTGCATTCGCGTATCGTCGCAATCGCCCAATCCCTGGCAGTCGCTCATTTCTCTTTCTCCTGATTGTTGCTCCCGGCCGTGGCCTGGTCTTCTGTCTGGGCCTTGAAGCCCCGTTCGGCGGCGTAGTCCGCCAGCATGTCCCGCAGCATCTTCCGGCCGCGGTGCAGGCGCGACATGACCGTGCCGATCGGGGTATTCATGATTTCCGATATTTGTTTGTAGGCGTACCCCTCGACATCCGCGAAGTACACGGCCAAGCGGAATTCCTCCGGGATGGCCTGCAAAGCGTTCTTCACGTCCGAGTCAGGGAGATGGTCCAGCGCTTCGGCTTCCGCGGAGCGGAGTCCGGCCGAGGTATGCGACTCCGCCTTCGCCAACTGCCAATCCTCGATCGTGTCCGAATTGGACTGCAGCGGCTCGCGTTGGCGCTTCCGGTAAAGGTTGATATAGGTGTTCGTCAGGATCCGGTACAGCCACGCCTTGAGGTTGGTACCCGGCTTGTACTGGTGAAAGGCCGAGAACGCCTTGGTATAGGCCTCTTGAACCAGGTCTTCGGCATCTGACGGATTCCGCGCCATGCGCATCGCTGCCGAGTACAACTGGTCCACGTATCGCATGGCGTCGCGCTCGAAGCGCTCCCGCCGCTGTTCGGGTGTCTCCTTGGAAAGATCGACGTCGGCTGCCACCGCTGCGTCGTCCAACGCGCCGGCTGCCTGGTCCATGGCCGCTGCGGCCGGTTCAATGGTGCTCATCGAAGCCAAGTCTACTGTCAGCTTCAGGGAATCCGGCTGCGCCGGTACCCGGGCCCCCAGTAAATCCAGGCGGTCCTCAACCAGGGTCAAAAAACCAACTCCGTTCGCGAAGCGGCAAACGCAATGCCGCAGCGCGGTCTTCACCGCGCCTGATGTTCACAACGGGTCCCGGTGGGTAATTATTCCGCAAAGGTGCAAGACTAGAGCAGACTGCACCCCTTGAACACAACGCTCAGTGACTATTGTGGCAAGCCATCCAGGAGGCAAGACATGTCAGTAATCCGTTTTCTCGCGCGGCCCATGCTCGCGTCCAGCTTTGTCATCGCAGGTTTGGACAAGCTCAAGAATGCGGACGATACTGCCCGGCAACTCTCGCCGGTCCTGCGCCGGGCCTCCGAGTCCCTGCCGTTCCCTGCCGATGAAAAGGTCCTGGCACGCGTGATCGGCGGTGCCCAGCTTGGCGCCGGCGCCCTGCTCGGACTCGGCAAACTGTCGCGTTTCGCGGCGACCGTGCTGGCCGTGACGTCAGCCCTGAACACGTATGTTGAGTGGCGGTCCGCGGACATCAGCACCAAGGAGGGCCGCAGCGCGCGCCGGGCACAGCTCCTTAAGAACATCTCCCTCACGGGCGGGGTGCTGCTGGCATCGGTCGACACCGAGGGACGTCCCAGCTTGGCATGGCGTGCCGAACACCTCGCCACGGACGCCCGGAAAGCCACGGGCAAGCAGATCAAGCGCGCAGACAAAGCAGTTCGCAAGGCCGTAGATAACGCAGTTGGAGCATAAGGAAGCATGACTGGTACCACCGCAGCAAACACCGACCCGAAGCACGGCACATCCCTCCCCTTGTGGCCCGCTCCCTATGCCACAGGACCGGTGGATGCCACGGTGACGGTACCGGGATCCAAATCGCTGACCAACCGATTCCTGGTCCTGGCTGCGCTGGCTGATGGACCGTCGCGCCTGCGGGCACCGCTTCACTCCCGGGACTCCGTACTGATGATCCAGGCACTGCGCCAGCTCGGCGCGAAGGTCACCGAGGTACCCGGTGACGGCGATTACGGGCCGGACCTTGAGATCACCCCCATGGGCTGGTCCGCTGCCGGCAATGAAACGGCCATCGACTGCGGACTGGCCGGAACCGTCATGCGTTTCGTTCCGCCGCTTGCCGCGCTCCGCAACGGCGTCACGGTGTTTGACGGCGACCCCCACGCCCGAAAGCGTCCCATGGGAACCATCATCGAGGCTCTGGTTGCCCTCGGCGTGCCGGTCCGCAACGAAGGCGGCAGGACGCCGTCGGCCCTTCCGTTCGCGGTGGAGGGCTCAGGCGAGGTCCGCGGCGGGCACCTGGTCATTGACGCCAGCGCCTCCTCGCAGTTCGTCTCGGCCCTGCTGCTCGTTGGCGCCCGCTTCACCGAAGGGCTGCACCTGGAGCACGTCGGCAAACCGGTGCCCAGCCTTGACCACATCAACATGACAGTCGCCGTCCTGCGCAGCGTCGGAGTCCGGGTGGACGACTCGGTGCCCAACCACTGGCGTGTGGCTCCCGGCCCCATCCGCGCGTTCGACCAGCGCATCGAGCAGGACCTTTCCAACGCAGGTCCTTTCCTCGCCGCGGCCCTTGCCACGCGCGGAACCGTCCGGATTCCCAACTGGCCCATCGAAACCACCCAGGTGGGCGACCTGTGGCGCAGCATCCTCTCATCGATGGGAGCCGACGTCAGCCTCAAGGACGGGACCTTGACTGTTACGGGCGGACCGGAGATCCTGGGCGCCGATTTCGACGAGACCAGCGAACTCGCACCCACAGTCGCGGCACTCTGCGCGCTGGCCACAGGACCTTCCCGCCTTACCGGCATTGCCCACCTCAGGGGTCACGAAACGGACCGTCTCGCGGCCCTCGTCGCCGAAATCAACCGCCTTGGCGGGGACGCCGAAGAAACCGCCGACGGCCTCATCATCCGCCCTGCCGCCCTTCACGGCGCGGTGGTGCACAGCTATGCCGACCACCGTATGGCCACGGCAGGCGCGATCCTGGGGCTCGCGGTGCAAGGCGTTCAGGTGGAGGACATCGCCACCACGTCGAAGACCATGCCGGAGTTCCCGGACATATGGGCAGCCATGCTGGGGCAGGCCGCGGCGCAGGCGCCCGCAGGCGGGACCACGAACTGACCATGGGCCGTGACGCACGCTCCTGGGACGAATCGGACGTACGGATCCGGCCCAACAAGAAGGGTTCACGCCCCCGCACCAAGGACCGCCCCAGCCACGACGACGCCGTGATCGGCAGGATCATCACCGTGGACCGCGGACGCTACACCGCCGTTGTTGGCGAGGACACGGACAATGAGCGCGTGGTCATCGCAGCGCGTGCCCGTGAACTGCGCCGGAGTCCCGTGGTCCCCGGCGATTTCGTGGCGCTCGTGGGCGATGTTTCCGGTGGCCCCGACACCCTCGCCAGGCTGGTCCGCGTTGAAGAACGCCGGACCCTGCTGCGCCGCAGCGCGGACGACACCGACCCCATTGAGCGCGTCGTGGTAGCCAATGCGGACCAACTGGTTGTGGTGGTGGCCGCGGCCAATCCCGAACCGCGCACAGGTTTCATAGACCGCGCACTGGTGGCAGCTTACGACGCCGGCATCGAGCCGCTGCTCCTGGTCACCAAGGCGGACGTCAAGGATCCTGCGGAATTGCTGGCCAACTACCTCAGCCTCGATTTTCCGGTCATCATCAGCCGCACGGCCGATTCACAGGCCTCCGGTATCGATGCCCGTTCCGATGACGGTCTCTCCGCCCGCCTGGACAGCCAGGCCGTCTCCCGCCTGCGTTCCCACCTCGACGGCAAGGTGACCGTCATGTTGGGGCATTCCGGCGTGGGCAAGTCCACCATGGTCAATGCCCTGACAGGTGCCGAGCGGGCAACCGGCGGGGTGAACGCCGTGACGGGACGCGGCAGGCACACCTCATCCTCCGCTTTGGCCCTCAAACTGGCGGACGCACCGCCGGGCAGTTGGATCATTGACACTCCGGGCATCCGCTCGTTCGGCCTTGCCCACGTGGACCCTGACCGCATCCTGCACTCCTTCCCCGACCTGGAGCCTGGCACGGAGGCCTGCGACCGTGGCTGCAAGCATGACGCCAACGCGGTGAACTGCGGACTGGACGAATGGGTCAACGACGGCCATGCCGGGCCGTCCGGCGTGGCCCGGCTGGCTTCGCTCAGGCGGCTCCTCGGTGCCGACCCGCGCCTCGAAGCCAAGGAAACCAAGGAATTGGGGACGGTCAACTGAGGGTCGGAGCAACACCTCCACCGGTGCGGGAACGATTCACGATAAGTTTGGTGGCATGACCCAATCCGTTTCCAGCTATAACGATGACTTGCGATTGGCCCACGTCCTGGCCGATTCCGTGGACGCCCAGACCATGGACCGGTTCAAGGCCCTGGACCTGCAGATCGAAACCAAGCCCGACCTGACGCCGGTCACGGATGCGGACAAGGCCGCCGAGGAAGCCATCCGTGGGCAGTTGTCGCGTTCACGCCCCCGCGATGCCGTCCTCGGTGAAGAGTTCGGGAGCAGTGGCCACGGTTCCCGGCGTTGGGTCATCGACCCCATTGACGGCACCAAGAACTTCGTCAGGGGCGTTCCCGTGTGGGCCACCCTCATTGCCCTGATCGACGAAGGTGAGCCCGTCGTGGGCGTGGTCAGCGCACCCGCCCTCGGCAAGCGCTGGTGGGCAGCGAAGGACATGGGTGCCTACATGGGCCGTTCGTTGGCCTCGGCCACCAGGCTCAAGGTTTCCAACGTCTCGAACCTGGCCGACGCATCGATGTCCTACTCAAGCCTGTCCGGCTGGAAGGAACGCGGCAACCTCGACGAGTTCCTTGGCCTCACCGAGGACATCTGGCGCACCCGCGCGTACGGCGACTTCTGGTCCTACTGCCTGGTGGCTGAAGGTGCCGTTGACATCGCCTGCGAACCCGAATTGAACCTCTACGACATGGCGGCTCTCGTTCCGATCGTCACCGAAGCCGGAGGACGCTTCACCTCCCTCGAGGGCGAGGACGGACCTTTTGGCGGAAATGCACTGGCCACCAACTCGATCCTGCACTCGGAAGTCCTGAAAAGGCTCAACCCGGGCATCGACGACCTTCTCTGAATAATCGACGGCGGACACCATCATTGGGCGGTGTCCGCCGCACTTTATTCGCCGAATCGACCATTTCCTTATCCGGCGTAACAATCCGCTTAACAAACTGGACGGCTTTGTACCCGACGTGCGGGTGCCTTTATTGTCTTTTACAGGTCACGAGTGCCAGCGCTAAACCCCGGTTTGCTGGCCGGCAACCCTCCATTCGCGGTGGGGTGCCCCGGGTGACGACCAGGCCGGTCCGGAACGGATTCGGCAAGCGCGGATCCCCCGAGGGGGTCCCTCTTGAATGAGGTCCCATGAGCACTGTTACGTTCGAATCCACCGTCGTTCCCACTCTCACGCAGGAAGCCGCGGCCGCGAGGCCCCTTGCTGCCGTGACCGGCGCCGAACTGCAGGCGCCCCTGATCCAGGGTGGCCACGTCCGCTACGCCAACCTCGACTACGGAGCTTCCGCGCCGGCGCTGACCATTGTGTCCGCGTACCTGAACGAGGTCCTGCCTTACTACGCGAGCGTGCACCGCGGCGCCGGATTCGCCTCCCAGATCAGTACGTCGGTGTACGAAAACTCCCGGGACATCGTGCGGGACTTCGTTGGCGGCCGCCCCGACGACTCCGTGATCTTCACACGCAACACCACCGACTCGTTGAACCTGTTGGCTGGATGCCTTCCGCAGGTCGACGGCACTCCCACCGGCGAGGTCCTGTACCTCGACATCGAGCACCACGCCAACCTGCTCCCATGGCAGGGTGTGCCGCACCGCAGCGTGGTCGCGGCTTCCACGCTGGCCGCCACCATCACCAACCTGCGCCACGAACTGACCCAGGGCGGTGTATCGCTGCTCGCTGTTACAGGTGCTTCCAACGTCACAGGCGAGATCCTTCCCATCGCCGAGCTGGCTGCCCTGGCCCACGAATTCGGTGCTCGCATTGTGGTCGACGCAGCACAGCTCGCCCCCCACCGGCGGATCAACATTGCCGAGGCGGACGTGGACTATGTGGTCTTCTCAGGCCACAAGCTCTATGCACCCTTCGGTGCCGGCGTGGTTGTAGGTCGCCCCGATTGGCTCGACGCCGGAACCCCGCACCTGGCCGGCGGCGGCGCAGTCCGCGAAGCCCGCCTTGATTCGGTCAGCTGGGCAACCGGACCCGCGCGCCATGAAGGCGGCTCCCCCAACGTCCTCGGCGCAGCAACACTGGCCCGTGCCACACAGGTCCTGGCCAGCCTTGACCAGCAGGCCTGGCACGACCACGAGGCCGCCATCCGCTCCTACCTCGTGGAAGGGCTGCAGGCGATCGACGGCGTTACCGTCCACCAGATCTTCAGCGATTCCACCGACACCATCGGCGTGGTCAATTTCTCGGTGGAGGGATTCGACGCCGGCCTGGTCGCCGCGTACCTTTCCGCGGAACACGGCGTGGGCCTCCGCGATGGTCGCTTCTGCGCCCACCCGCTCCTCAAGCGCCTCGGCCTGCCATCTGGATCCCTGCGTGCCAGTTTCGGTGTGGGATCACGGCTGGAGGACGCCGCCCGGCTGCTCAAGGGCATCCAGGAGCTCAAAGGCACCGGTCTCGGCTGGGACTACGTGGTTGACGAGGGCCGCTGGGTACCTGCCAACGACCACCGCAGCTACCCCGAATGGGCCCCCAACACGCCCGGCACCGCAGGCGCCGCCCCCTGCACTGTGGACTGATCGCGGCTTTCCGGAAACGCACCGGCCTTGCCTTACGGTAAATTCGTAGGGTATTTCCGGCGTTCGCGGTAAAGGAGTCTGTGCATAGCCATGCCTTCCCAAAGTACCTCCAACGGTTCGCACCTACCCGGCGGACCCAAGCTGCACGCGGTGCGGCGAAAGGAACTGGGGCAGAGCTTCAAGGACGGCGGAGAGCACTACCACTTGGTGCGCCCCGGCTACCCTGCAGACTCCGTGGATTGGTTGCTTCCCCCGGGCGCACGGTCCGCTGCCGACATTGGTGCGGGCACCGGAAAATTCACCGCCCTGCTCGTGGACCGCGGGCTTGATGTGGCCGCCGTCGACCCTTCCACGGACATGCTGGCGCAACTGCGCCTGTCCTGCCCCCAGGCAGTCGCCCTGGAGGGTACGGCGGAGGCGAGCGGACTGGCGGACTCAGCTTTCGACGTCGTCAGTGTCGCCCAGGCCTGGCATTGGTGCGATCCCCTCAAAGCCAGCACGGAAATCGCCCGGGTGCTCCGTCCCCATGGCGTCCTCGGCCTGATCTGGAACCAGTTGGATACGTCCGTCCCATGGGTGCACCGCCTTTCACGCATCATGCATGCCGGCGACGTGCACAAACCGGGGTTCCGACCGGCCATCGGTCCGGAGTTCACCGACCTGGAAAGCCACGTCACGCACTGGGAAGACCCGATGTCCCCCGAGGACATCATGGAGCTGACCAAATCGCGCAGCTATTACCTCCGGGCCAACCAGGCAACCCGCGCTAAAGTCATGGGCAACCTTGACTGGTACCTCTACGAGCACCTTGGCCACGCACCTGGCCAAACAGTGGCCCTGCCGTACGTGACGCAGACGTGGCGGGCCCGCAAGGCCTGTCCTGCCGTCCCACGGTAGGCTTGAGGTGTGAAGACCAGTACGCCCTCCTCCTCGATCGAGGACTACGTCAAGGTCATCTACTCCTTCACGGAGTGGCAGGACAAGCCCATTACGTCCTCCCAACTGGCCCAACGGCTCGGAGTGGCCAATTCCTCCGTCTCCGAAATGGTGCGGAAACTCAAGGACCAAGGGCTGGTTGACCACCAGCCTTACAGCGCCATCCGCCTCACGCCGGACGGCATGCGCTTGGCCTTGGCCATGGTCCGGCGGCACCGTCTCATCGAGACGTACCTCGTTGAAGAACTTGGTTACCGGTGGGACGAAGTCCACGACGAAGCGGAAATGTTGGAACACGCAGTATCGGATACCTTCATTGAACGCATGTCCGCCAAGTTGGGCCACCCTGTCCGGGACCCGCACGGCGACCCCATCCCGTCAGCAGATGGATCCGTGGACCTGCCGCATGCCTACCGCATGATCGAGCTGGACCAGGGACATGCTGGCCGCATCACCCGGATCAGCGATGAAAACCCGGACCTGCTGCGCTATTTGGCCGCCGAGGACATTACCTTGGACGCGCGCATCGAGGTTGTGGGCCGGAAGCCCTTCGGCGGCGCCTTGGTGGTCCGGATCGGCAGCGGTGCACAGCGCCGTGAATTCGATCTCGCTGACGAAATTACCTCGGCGCTGTGGGTCCAGAGCACCGATGTCCACGAAGGCTGCGTCCTCGCCGGCGGCTGACCCGGCCAGGCACCCAGGTCAGTCAAGCGGACCGACCGGATCGCCGTCGTCGTTCGCGTCCGCTGGCGTCCCCGCAGCGGCACCCGCCGTGTCGCGAACCGGGTTGCGGATCCCGACGGCGGAAGCCACCGCCCCGAGCACGAACAGTCCCGCCGTGACCAGGAGGGCGTTGTACAAGCCGTCGCGGGTAAAGACCGGGCCCACAATAAGGCCGGCGAAGGCGATGCAGATCAGTCCGGCAATGCGGGCCACTGCGTTGTTGACCGCGGAGCCGATCCCGGCCTCTTCGGGAGGAACCGCACCGAGGATGGCGGCCGTGAGCGGGGCCACGAGTGTGGCCAGCCCCAAGCCAAATACCACTTGGCCCGGAAAGACCTGCGTCCAGTAATCCAGCGGCTCTTGGACGGAGAGGGACATCAGGAACCCGACGGCGCACAACAGCGGTCCCGCCGTCATGAACCACCGCGGACCATACTTTCCCGCCAGGCCACCAAAGTAGGAGGCCGTCAGCATCAGGATCACCGTCCCGGGCAGCAGCGCGATTCCCGCCAGCGTGGCGCCCATTCCGCCCACCTGCTGCAAATAGATGCCCAGGACAAAAAAGCCCAGTGAGATGCCGCCGTAAATGGTCAACGTGGCGAGGTTACCCCAGCCAAAGTTCCTGATCGCAAAAAGCCTTAGCGGGAGCATCGGATCGGTCGTCCTGCCCTCATGGAAGAGAAAGAATGCCAAAGCAACGGCACCCAGCAGCAACGGAGCCCAGACGAAGGGGCTCGCCCATCCCAGCCGGCCCTGTTCGATGAACGCGAACACGGGGCCGCCCAGACCGATCATGGCCAGCAAAGCTCCCGCGTAGTCGATGCGCTGGCTCTTGTCCCGGGCCGCATCGGAGGCCCGGAGGCCGGCAAGCATGGGCCAGATCGCGGCGGCCGGAACAACGTTGATGAAAAAGATCACGCGCCAGGACAACAGGTCCACGGACACGCCACCGATCAACGGAGCGACGATCGCTGCGGCGCTGGTCCAACCGGACCACTGGCCGATTGCCTTGGATTGCGCGGGTCCTGAGAAGGAGGTGACGATCATGGCAAGGGAGCTGGGCACCAGCAATGCGCCCGCTATGCCCTGAAGCGCCCGTGAAACCACCAGGATTTCACCGTTCCAGGCGAGGCCACACATCACGGAAGTCAGTGCGAAACCAGCCAAGCCCCACTGGAGTATGCGTGCGCGGCCAAAATGGTCGGACAGGGAGCCAGCCACAAGGATGAGGGCGCCCAAGGTCAAGAGGTAGGCATCCACCACCCACTGTTGGATGACCAGCCCACCGCCCAATTCGCGGCCAATCGCCGGCAGGGCGAGGTTGACCACAAAACCATCGAGAATGGCGATGAAGGAGGCCACGATGGCCACCACCAGCACCTTCTTCTGCAGTGGCGTGCTCGGCTGTACGGCCTCCGCTTCAGTCATGAGCACAGCCTACGCTTGCCGTATCGTTGAGTGGTGATCAGCAGACGTGACGTGGCCGTGGCCCTCGATATCTCCATGGAAATGGCCCAGCGCCACGGCATCCCTCCGCGCTTGCCCGAAGCCGGCCTGCGCGACCTCCAGGACAACCCGCCGGCCTGGCTGGTTCAGTCACGAGCCAACCGAACCGGGAAGCGTCCTGTCTGGGTGCAACTCACGTGCGCCGTCTGCGGCTTTTCCGAGGCTGCCCGTCCCAAGAAGTGGTGGCCCGACTTCTCCTTCGTGTACTGCGGTCACCACAGGAACTCTGAGCTTCCGGAATTGTTCCTGGGCGATGTCCGGAGCGAGTACGAGGGCATCGGCAGCCGCTTCGTCGGCGTCGTGGATGTCCGCGAGGAACGCTAGCCCAACTCCCCCATCTCGGACGGGACGGCGAGCAGCTGCACGATCCTGCCATCGCGCAGCACGGTCAGCGGGAAGGGCTGGCCAATGGCATCGGCGAAGAGCAGTTTCTGGAGGCTCTCAGCGCTCGACACCGCCCGTCCTTGCGCTTGGAGCACCAAGTCACCGGGCTCCAGTCCAGACTGTTCGGCGGGCGATCCGGCCATGACCTCCACCACGCGGAGGCCTTCCTTTTGGCCTGTGCGCACTACCGCACTGGCATCGAGCGGAATTGGCGTACTCACCAGCCCGAGATAGGCCCGCCGTACGCGTCCGTCCTTGAGCAGGGACGCGATGATGCGCTGGGTTGTGGCGTTGATTGGTACGGCCAGTCCAAGGCCCAGACCGGCCACGGCAGTGTTGATCCCCACGATGCGCCCCTTGGTGTCCGCCAGTGCGCCGCCCGAATTTCCGGGGTTCAAGGCAGCGTCGGTCTGGATCACGTCCTCGATGACGCGCCGGTGCTCTCCCGCCCGGACGGGGATGGACCGGCCGAGGCCGCTCACCACTCCCGCTGTCACGGAGCCCGCAAGGCCCAAGGGGTTTCCAACGGCGATCACCAACTGGCCCACCCTCAAGGAATCTGCGTTGCCGAGGACGGCCGGGGGCGGGGTGGTCTTCAGTCCACGCACCACGGCGAGGTCGGACAGCGGATCGGCCCCCACCAGTTCAACATCGCTGTGCTTCCCGTTGGCGAAGACGGCCCTGCCCGATTGGATGCCGGCCACCACGTGGGCGTTGGTCAGCATGTACCCGTCGCCCGTGAAAACCACGGCCGAGCCGCTGCCCACGCGCAGGCGGCCGTTCCGGCGCGCGCTGGTCATCTCAATTGCGGCAACGTGGGGCGTCACTGAGTCCGCTACCCGGATCACCGTCTCCGAATAGGCATCAAGCGCCCTGTCACTGTCCCGCTGTTCGTCTGCAAAGACTTCTTCCGGCTCGGTGCTCATCACATGCCTCCTGCCACCCACCGTGCATATCCACTACAACCACGGTGGCCGGGTTCCTAGTCCACGTTTGCCTACGCCGTGGGTGAACGCCACCCCGACGTCTGGAACGGGACAAACAGAAAGCCCCCGGACATTGTCCGAGGGCCTTCGTGGGTGGAGATGGGGGGAATTGAACCCCCGTCCGATGTTGTGTTGCCAGGGCTTCTCCGGGCGCAGTTTGCGTCGGATTTTCTCGGCCCCAGCCATCCTGCAAACAGGTGGCTGATCCGGGCCCAGTCATCTAAAAGTCCCGTTTACCCCAATGACGAAGGCAAACAGCAGTGGCTATCTAAATGACGCCAGGAACCGGGGCGATAGCAACCCCGGGCTGACGGACTGTCTTACTGCTTAGGCAGCGAGAGCGAAGTCAGTGCGCTTAGATTCGGCACTTATTGGTTTGCAGACAGCGTTTACGAGATAATTCTGCATCCTCGGCCCGCTTCACCTGCCGCGACTAACATCGTCGAAACCGATCATCCCCGTATTTTGTTACCAAACCGGCAGCCATACCAAGCGCCGCCGGACTATCAATCATAACGCATCTTCCGGAACGAACATTCCCGGGACACGCCGTGAACCGCTAGCGCCTGTTGCGCTCGCGGAGTTCCCGCAACGACTCACGCTTGTCCTGCTGCTCACGCAGCGTCTGTCGCTTGTCGTAGTCCTTCTTACCGCGGGCAATGGCGATTTCCACCTTCGCGCGGCCGTCCAGGAAATACAGCTGCAAGGGCACCACGGTGAATCCGGACTCGCGGATTTTGTGCGAGATTTTGTTCAGTTCCTCGCGGTGGAGCAAAAGCTTACGACGGCGGCGCGCGGCGTGGTTGGTCCAGCTCCCTTGGTTGTACTCGGGGATGTGGATGCCTTCCATCCACAACTCATCGTTGTAGAAGGTGCAGAACCCGTCCACCATCGAGGCATGCCCCTCCCGGAGGGACTTAACCTCGGTACCCATGAGGGCGATGCCGGCCTCATAGGTGTCGAGGACATGGTAGTCATGCCGGGCCTTCCGATTGGTGGCCACTACCTTACGGCCACTTTCCTTGGGCACGGTAGAACTCCTTGTTTGATGCGGATTCCAACCAGTGTACGCCAGGGCCGGTGCGGCCCCGCGCCATGGTGGAAGCAGTTTCGCTGACGGGGAAAGCCGTTACAGCAAGGTCATGGGATCCACTGCAACCCCGTTGAGCCAGGTCTCGAAGTGCGCGTGGCAACCGGTGGAGTTGCCTGTACTTCCCGAGTAGGCAATGAGCTGGCCCTGCGAGACCCGCTGTCCATTCGCCACCACGATGCTGCTGTTGTGGTAGTAGATGGTGGTCAGCGAGTTGCCCTGCACCACGCCATGCGAAAGCTTGACGCGCCACCCACCGCCATCGGCGGAATTCCATCCCGAGTTGAACACTTCGCCTGCCGCCGCAGCGTACACCGGAGTTCCACAGGCCGCCCCGAAGTCGATCCCCGTGTGCATGTAACCGCCGGTGCCGTAGAAGTCGATGGTGCCGGGCGGCGTCGCACGCCATCCGAAGCCGGACGTAATAGGAACGTAACTGGCGAAGGGGTGCCGCAAACCAAAGGCCGACGGCGACCCAACCGGCGGGACGAACGGCGCCTCCGGCGGTGCCGGCTTGCCTTGCGCGGCTGCAGCAGCGGCCGCGGCGGCCGCCGCCTCAGCGGCGAGCCTGCGCTGTTCGGCTTCCCAGGCTTCCCTGAGTTTGCGGTCGCGTTCGGCAATCTCCGCGGCCACGGAATCCTGCTCCGATTTCACGCGCGCCAGGTCGGCTTCAATCCCGGGCTTGGCCGCTTGGAGCTGGCCGTTCAAACGCGTGGTGTCCTCGATGAGCTTGTCCACCTCGGCCTTTTTGCTGGCAGCTTCGTCGCGGGCGGCCTTCTCCCGGTTCAGGGCCTCGTCAGCCTTCGCCTTGAGGTCCTGGATCTCCGCCTCGACAGCCGCGAGACGGGCCTGGGAGTTCACGTTGGTAGCGTTCTGCTGCGTCAACTTGGTCATCGCGGCGTTTTGGCTGCGCATGGCCTGGTCGGCGAGGTCCATGGACTCCGTGAGGTTGCCGGACTCATTCGAGCCGAACAGCAGTGCGATGTTCGTGGGGACGCCGCCCGATTTGTATGCCTGGGACGCGATCTGGCCGATCAGTTTTTTGGTGTCCGTAATCTTCTGCTTGTCGCTCTCCAGCTGCTCGGTGATCTTCGCCTTGTTCTGCTGGGCCAATTCCACCCGGGCAGCCAGGGCTTCCACTTCCTTCACGGCGCTGGCCACCCGGCCCTGTGCCTCCAGCAGGGCCTGCTGGGCACCGGGAAGCCGCCCCTGGTACACGACGAGGTCGGCGGCGGCCTTGGCGATCTTGGCGTCCACAAATTCCAAGGACGCCTGGACCCGCGCTGCCTCCGCCTCGAGTGCTGCCTGCTGGTCGTCCAGGTTGTCAGCCTGGGCTGCAGGAGCACCGGAAAGGATGCTGGCAGCCAAACCCACGGCAAGGACTGCGCCCAGAATCCGCGCTTGCCCACCTGCCAGGCGGCGGCGAAGGGAAATCCGGTCCAACGTGGTCATTATGAATCCTCTGCATTCGCCGGCATCGTCTGTGCTGTTCCGTCCGTTGGCCATACTAAACCTTCAAGTAGCGCCGGAGGGTTAACAACGAGGATATCCCGGCCAAGCCGCCGCCCAGTGCGATAAGGACGGGTGCGATCACCAGGACCTGGGTGGAAGAGATAAAGGGTGTATTGAGGAACTGCCGGGACAGATCGCCGTTGAGCCAGAAATGGGCCATGAGCCACAGCGTCAGAGAGGCCAGCAGCGCACCCACCACGGCGGCGATGACGCCCTCAAGGATGAACGGCAGTTGGATGACGGCCTTCGACGCCCCGACCAGCCGCATGATGCCCGTCTCCCGCCTGCGGCTGAACGCCGACAGCCTGATAGTGGTGGTAATCAGCAGGACCGCGCAGAAGATCATCACGGCCGCTATGCCCACGGCCACTACTGAGGCCCCGTTCATCCAGGAGAAGATCCTTTCAAGGACCTGGCGCTGGTCGCTCACCGTTTCCACCCCAGGCTGCGAGGAAAACGTCTCGCTGATGATCTGGTACTTCTCCGGGTTCTTCATGTTGATCCGGAAGGACGCAGGCAATTGGTCCTCGGATACCGAATCGACAATGGGCGAATTGGAGAACTGCTCTTTGAAGTGTTTGTAGGCCTCGGCCTGCGACTCGAATTGGAAGTCGTTGATATACTGCTTGACTGCCGGCGAGTCCAGCATGGCCTGGATGTTGGCTTGCTGTTCCTTCGTAGCCGGGCCCGATGCGCAGCCCACGGTGGTGGAGCCATCGTTGCAGAGGAAGACCGCCACCTGGACCTTGTCGTACCAGTAACCCTTCATCTGGTTGATCTGCATCTGCAGCATGCCGGCGGCACCAACGAACGTCAGGGATACGAACGTCACCAGCACCACGGAAATCACCATGGACAGGTTCCGGCGCAGGCCGCTGCCGATTTCCCCCAGGATAAAAAGGAACCTCACAGCTGTGCCCCCTGCGCGCGGGTAATTTCCTCGTCGCTGGCATCGCGCAGTCGTCGCGATTCGCCCACCACGGGAATCATGGAGGTGTAGAGTGCCTTGGCTTCGTCGCGGATCACTTTGCCGTTCTTGAGTTCCACAACGCGACGACGCATCTCGTTCACGATGTCGTCGTCGTGGGTTGCCATCACCACCGTTGTTCCGTTCTGGTTGATCTTGTCCAGGACGCCCATGATGCCCATGGAGGTGATCGGGTCCAGGTTTCCTGTCGGCTCGTCCGCCAGGAGGATTCCCGGACGGTTGACCACCGCGCGGGCGATCGCCACGCGCTGCTGTTCACCACCTGACAGTTCATGGGGCATGCGGCGTTCCTTGCCCTCCAGGCCCACGGTCTTCAGGACCTCGGGAACGGTTTCCCTGATGATGGACCTGCTCTTGCCGATCACCTGCATGGCAAACGCCACGTTCGCGAAGACATTCTTCTGCGGCAGCAGGCGGAAGTCCTGGAAAACCACGCCGATGCCGCGCCGCAGCTTGGGCACCCGCCAGCTGGAGATGTTGGCCACGTTCTGGCCGGCCACATAGACGGAGCCGGAGGAGGCCTTGTCCTCCTTGAGGATCAGCCGAAGGAAAGTGGATTTACCCGATCCCGACGCTCCCACCAGGAAGGTGAACTCGCCGCGGTTTATCTCAAGGCTTACAGAGTCGAGCGCCGGTCGGGCATTCTGCTCATAGACCTTGGTGACATTCTCAAATCTGATCATGGCCCTTTTGACCCCGCCGGACATGACTGATTGGCCCAGTCCAACAGCCGGAGCGCGGGCTTTCGGTGGGGGAAGTGAGAGCACCGGCCTCTCGACTATACGCATGACCCCACGGTGATTTCCGTGGTTTCGGAGGCGTGTCGCCAAAACCAGCCCACCCGGGCCTACGGCGCCCGGACAGCCCGCCGAACCATGACGGCTCCGGAGCCGTAACCCAGGCCTAGCCTGCTGCGTTACGGTTGCTGGTTCGCCAGCGGATTCCCGCGTCGATGAAGTCGTCGATGTCGCCATCGAGCACAGCCGAGGTGTTGCCTACTTCGTGCTCCGTGCGCAGGTCTTTGACCATCTGGTACGGGTTGAGCACGTAGGAGCGCATCTGGTCGCCCCACGATGCCTTGACGTCGCCTGCGAGCGCCTTCTTTTCGGCGTCCTCCTGTTCCTTCTTCAGCAACAGGAGCCGGGACTGAAGGACACGGAGCGCGGCTGCGCGGTTCTGCAGCTGCGACTTTTCGTTCTGCATCGACACCACGATCCCGGAGGGAATGTGCGTCAGGCGGACGGCGGAGTCGGTGGTGTTGACGGACTGGCCGCCAGGCCCGGAGGACCTGAAGACGTCGACGCGGATCTCGTTGTCCGGGATGTCAATGGAATCGGTCTGCTCAATCAGGGGAATGACTTCAACAGCCGCGAACGACGTCTGACGGCGGCCTTGGTTGTCAAAGGGGCTGATCCTGACCAGGCGGTGGGTGCCCGCCTCGACGCTGAGCGTACCGAAGGCGTACGGTGCTTTGACTTCGAAGGTGGCGGACTTCAGGCCGGCTTCTTCGGCGTAGGAGGTATCCATCACCGTGGTGGGATACCCGTGGCGTTCAGCCCACCGAAGGTACATGCGAAGGAGCATTTCCGCGAAGTCTGCGGCATCCACACCGCCCGCGCCGGCGCGGATGGTCACTACGGCTTCACGTTCGTCGTACTCGCCGGAGAGCAGGGTGACCACCTCGAGATCGGCGAGCGCCTTGCCGATGGAGGCCAGTTCCTTTTCGGCTTCAGCCAACGAGGCTTCGTCACCTTCGTCCTGGCCCAGTTCGACCAGCACCTCCAAGTCGTCAATTCGAGCGGAGAGCTTGGTGAGGCGTTCAAGTTCCGACTGCCGGTGCGACAACCGCGAGGTGACTACCTGCGCGGAGGCGGGGTCGTCCCACAGGTCCGGCGCTCCGGCCTGTTCACTCAATTCGGCGATCTCGGCCTTCAAGGCATCGATATCACTGACGTTCTCGATGGAACTGTAGGTAGCGCGAAGCGCGCGGATTTCTGCGGGAAAGTCAATCTCAGCCATGATCTTTCCAGCGTACGCTATCAGCGCCGCTCCCCCTGCTGGCGTCTCTATTGCGTCAGGTGCGACCTCGATGTTGACCGCGCCTCAACAGGGATCCCGTCCGGCAAAAGGAAGCTGACCACCGGTGGATGCGCGACGGCGGTGAGCACCACCACCGCGGTGCCACTGGAAGAGCTGCCGGTTCCCGGCGCCACGGCCAGCCGGTCGTGGCTGGAATAGGCGTCGGTGTCAGTCAGGTACAACCCGGCGACAGCCACCACGCGTTCGTCCACCAGGGACATGCCCGGCACGTCTCCGGTACCGATGTCTGCCACCATAAAGGAGTCGGCGGCGGCAAGCGCCGCACCATCTGCCAACGAGAGCAGCTTCTTGTGCTCTACGTACACCGTGGAGATGGCCATGACGACGCTCGCCAGGACCAGGGCCAACAGGATGAAGCCGATCGTCAAAACCGTGATTTGTCCTGCTTCGTGCGCTTTGCCCTCCTTGCACCAGCGAAGCCCTGGGGTGGGAGGCCCTCCGGGAGCACTCTCGGCGGCTTTGCCCATTGTTCCGGCTGTCAATGGAAACGCCGTGCTTTTTGGGTCGCTGACGCATGAAGCCGGGCGACATCGAGATGCAGCGCTTCGCCAAAGGGCGCCATGGGCAACGGAACGGTCAGTTGTATGGACACCGTGACGGCGGCACCGGAAGACAAGCAATACTGGCGATCGCACGAGACGTCCATGGTGACCGCACCAGGCGTGAATCCGTAGTCCCTCATCGCAAGGACGACGGCCTCCTCAGCCGCGGCGCGGGCAGCCCCGGCTTCACTTTGCGTTACGTAGGCCTTCGCCGCCTGGTCGGCTGCACCAACGACGGCAAACATGCCCCCTTGGATCTGGCCGATCGTCACCACGAAGTAGATCAGCGGCACCATGAGCAAGAGGCCAAGGAGAATGAACTCCACGGAGGCGCTTCCTCGTTGAGGTTCCCCGGGTTCAGCGGGCCACGGCATGCCCCGTCACTTTCAACGTACCTCCAGGACCAAGCAGTCCGACAAGGGGCATGGGGGCATCGACCCTCACCTCCAACGTGCGGATGCCCCCCACGTCAACAACCGCCGTCGAGATGTCCCCCGCGAACGCGGAGTTGAGGGCACCGGTGATCAGTTCGGCGGTCCTCGCCTCGGCATCAGCTGGCGTGCGGTCTGCCATGGCCCCGTATCTTGCACCGGAAGCGGCTGCATCAATCAGCGTATTGCGGACATGGAGTACCAGCATCAACTGGATGACGGAAACAAACAGGAGCGTCATAACCGAACCCACCAGGACGAAGTCCACCACTGCCGCTCCACGCTCATCGGAGCGACGGCGGGAACCGGGTCCCCGCACGGCAGGCCTTCCTCGACGGTGGACTCCCGCCCCGGCCGTCACGCAACCTTGCGGCATCAGTTGCCCACCTTGGACATCGCCTGGTTAAAGAGGTTTTCCAGGGCCGGCGACGCAATGGCGAGGAGACCGGCCACCAGGATCGCCGACATGAGGGTGATCATCACCCAACCGGGCACATCGCCCCGCTCCGATTCGTTCTTCGGGACGGTCGCCCGCAGGGCAACCGCCATCACCCCGGCTTTGAGCCTCGAAACGGACGTGGATGCTGCTGCGCGGGTCTCTGCGTGGTTGGCCATTCTGTCCCCAATTCGTCGTAGTTGCTAGCGAAAACCTGTCTGCCGCTCGTGGCGGGTGGTCCTTAGAAGCTCAAGTCCAAGGCCGTTATGGCCGGGAACGCGGCAAAGATCACGGTCAGCGGCAGGACCCCGAAGACAAGCGGAACCATCATTCCGATTTCCTTGCGGCCCGCTGATTCCATGAGTTCGCGTTTTGCAGCGTCCCTGACATCGGCCGCCTGCGCCCTGAGTACGTCCGCCAATGGCGTGCCGCGCTCAACCGCCACCACCAAACCATCCACGAACCTGACCAGTGGAGGCAGGTCCGTCCTGTCAGAAAGCCCTTGGAGTGCCTCGGCCAGCGGTTTGCCCGCACGGGTATCGGCCAACACCACGGCAAACTCGGCAGCCAGGGCGCCACGGGACGTGCGGCAGATCCTGTTCATCGCACCAACGGCGCTCTCCCCCGCGGCAACTGCGAGCGCCATGAGTTCGGCAAGGCTGGGAAACTGGGACAGCAAGGCCGCTTCGCGCCGCTTGATGGTTTGACCCAGCAGGTAGTCCCGAAGCAAGTAGCCGAGCAGCGCAGCCCCCGACACGAGGGCGAGGGCAACCACTGGGTTAAATCGGCCGGACGCGGCACCCGTGGCGACCCCGACCAGGGCTAGGACGAAGCCCGCAGCCGCCCACAGCAACTGTTCGGCCCTGAAATCCACCACCGATTTGGCCGACCCCGCCCGGGCCAGCCGCTTGGCCATGGCGGCCCCGCCGGGGTTGAAACGGCTGACGAAGGCCAGTCCATCGCGGACCACAGGGCGAAGAATCCATTCCAGGGGACCAAACGGGGTCACAGTGGCCGGTGCCGTCAACAACCTCGATTCGAGGTTCTGCGCTTTAAGCTGCGATTCCACCCTGTCCGAAAAAGTCAGGCGGCGCATGAAGGGCAATCGGGCAAAGACCAGCCATGCACCTGCTCCCAAGAGCAGGCCAAGGAGAAGTCCGGTGGTTGTGGAGGCGTTCATCCCAGGACCCTTTCGTCTTCGGGAAGGGCACCAATACGCAGCATGACGGTGTAGGAGACTGCCGAAACCACCAGCCCGCCCAACAGGACCAAGGCCCCCGTCGACGTGTTGTACGCCAGCATGGCTTCCGGCCTGCCGGCCATGACCACCAAAACGATCCACGGCGCGGCCACAGCGAGCCGCGCACCGTTGACAGTCCAGGACTGCCTTGCTTCCAGCTCGTTGCGGGTCCGCGCGCTTTCCCGCAGGAAGGCGGCGAGGGTTCCCAACATGCGGCCGAGATCTGATCCGCCAACCTCACGGGTCATGCGCAGCGCTTCGATGATGCGGTCTGCCACGGGATCCGCCAATCGTTCTTTCAAGTTGGTCAGTGACGGATCGAACCGGCCTCCGGATCTGTAATCGGACCCGAAGTCCCGGAACAGGTGACGCAGCTCTTCCGGGCCTTTGGACCCGAGCTGGACCAAGGCATCCGGGAGGGAAAGGCCGGCGCGAATGCCCGAACGCAAGTGGTCCACGACGTCCGGCCACAATTGCCGGAGCACTGCACGGCGCCTGCGCGCCCGCCTCCGAACAGTGGCAAACGGCAGCCACGCACCAAACACACAGAAGCAGGCGGAAACCGGCAGCGAACCCGTGACGGCGAAGAGGAGCAGGAACGCCACCAAACCGGCGCCGGCGCAGCAAAGCAGCAGCCCGGCGCTGGAGACCTTTTCGATTCCCGCGGAGCGCAGAAGAACTTCCAATCTCCGCGGACCTGCTTTTCGGCGCGGGCCCGCAGTGGATTCCCAGGTGGACCACCAGACCAGAAAAATCCCCACGCCACCCACGGCGCCCAATAGAGGACCCATCAGTTCAGTTCCAACAAAGCAGCGACATCGAAGCCCGAACGGGCGAACTTGTCGATGGCGGGCATCGAGTTGCCATTGGGCACCAGCTGGCCGTCCGCCATCTGGAACACCGGCGACGACTCGATGACCCCGTTCTCCACCCGGCGACCAAGGGCCAGAATTTCAGTAACCTGCCTCCGCCCGGTGGAATGGCGGCTGCAATGCACCACGAGGTCGATGCAGGAAGCGACAGTAGGGACCACAAAAGCGTTGGAAATGTTTGCTCCAGCCAAAAGCGGCAGTGTACAGATCTTGGTCACAGCATCGTGCGCAGAGTTGGCATGCACCGTGCACATGCCGGGAAGGCCCGAGTTCAAGGCAATCAGCATGTCCAGGCTTTCAGCTTCCCGGACTTCTCCCACCACCAGCCGGTCCGGCCGCATGCGGAGAGCCTCCTTGACCAGCCGCCTCATGGGTATCTCACCCTCCCCTTCCAGGTTCGGCTGCCGGCACTGCAGCCCCACCACATCCCTTAGCGGCAACTGCAGTTCGAAAATCTCTTCAACGGTGATCACGCGCTCCCGGGAACCGATGGCCGCGGCCAGGCAGTTCAAGAGCGTGGTCTTTCCTGCCTGGGTTGCCCCGGAGACCAGGATGTTGAGGCCGCTGGCCACCGCCGCGGACAGGAACCTCGCCGATTGTGGCGTCAGGCTTCCCAGCTCCACGAGATGGTCCAACTTGCTGGCCCGGGCAATGAACTTTCGAATGTTGACGGCCCAGTGCTTTCTGGTCACGTCCGGGATGGCGACGTGCAGGCGCGATCCGTCGGGCAAGGAAGCGTCCACAAACGGCGTGGACAAGTCCAAGCGGCGTCCGGAGGTCTTCAGCATGCGCTCCACGAGATCGCGGATCTGTTGGCCGTTCAAAGTGATGGCGGTTAGTTCCGACTCTCCGTTACGGGCCACGAAAACCTGGCTGGGTGCATTGATCCAGATTTCCTCTATGCCGGGATCGTCAAGCATCGCCTGCAGCGGGCCGAATCCAGCGACCGCATCGAAAACATGCCTGCGCGCATCCTCCAAGTGGCCGATCGGGGGCAATGACCCAAGGAGTGCCCGGTCGTCGTAGTCGCGAACGGCCGCATCGATCAGTTGCCGTACATCCGCCACCTCTTCCGCGGGATCAAGTCCGCGTCGCCTGATCAACTCGCGGACCTCTCCCTCGACGATCCGTAGTGCTTCCATCAATCCCCCAAATGACCCATTGACAAGTAAACGAGAGGCGCATCTCGAGTTATCCACGCTAAGCGTGCCTGGCATCCGTTCCAAGCAGTCTGGCGGCGCCTGTGGATAAGTCCGTCTCATTTACCTCTCAGGTAGCTCCAGCACCACTAGTCACTCCAGTTTCGAAGGTGTTAGGGTAATGCCCGTTAGGAGCTGGCCTTTGGTCTCATGCGCAGGCGCCCGCCCCGGAGCTTGTCAGCAAGCCATACACCATGCGCCGCTGAGCCGCGGCACAGGGCCGGAAATAGGGATATGACAAGCAACCCAGTACGGTCGATCCGCCGCCTGCCCATGGCCAAAGCGGGATTCGCCCTTTCACTTGCTCTCGTCGCCGGTACTTTGCTGGTGAACCCGGCGAGGGCGGACGATTCCGGGCCACGCCCGGTTCCGCCTTCCGTGACCGGGGAACAGGCAGCTCCGAAGGCGGAGTATCCGCCCGTCGGTTCGTCCCCGACCAAGCAACCACCGCAGTCGGTGAAGACGCCGGTGGGAAACACGCCGGCCGCGAATACCGCCGTCGAACCTTCAGCCGCTGAAAGTCCGGCGTCAGCCGAGCGCGCCAAGCCGGGCAATGCTCCGGACGCCGAGGCCATGAAGGCCGCCATGAGGGCGGCCATTCCGGCTGGCGGCGCCGAGATGGGCCAACGCTCTCCCCGTGTAGCCTCCACGAAACAAGAGGCCGGAACCGCGGGCCCCGCAGGGTCGCGCGGTGTTGGCAGCGTAGTCCCCATGGCCCCCGATCCGGGACACTGGCAACCCACCATCGGCGTCGCGGGCCAGGATGTCAGCGCCCACCAAGGCAACGTCGACTGGCAAAGCCAATGGAACCAAGGCTCCCGCTGGGCATACGTCAAGGCCTCGGAGGGGAACTACTACGTCAACGAAAACTACACGCAGCAATACAACGGTTCCCGCAACGTTGGCATGGTCCGCGGCGCCTACCACTTCGCCATCCCCAATTGGTCCTCGGGCGCTGACCAGGCGCGGTATTTCGTCGCGAACGGCGGCGGATGGACTGCCGACGGCTACACGCTGCCGCCGGTCCTGGATATCGAATACAACCCCTACGCCGGCCGGACCATCAACGGCTTCTACTTCGGCAATACGTGCTACGACATGTCCAAGGCCCAACTGGGACAGTGGGCTGCCGACTTCGGCAATACCGTCAAAGCCTTGACCGGTCGTTTCCCCGTCATCTACAGCACCACGGACTGGTGGAATACTTGCGTCGGCAATTCAACCTTCGGCAGTTACCCACTGTGGATCGCGTCCTACTGGTCCAACCCCACCAACTCCCCCGGCAACATGCCGGCGAGCTGGGGCAACTACACCATGTGGCAGTACAGCAGCACTGGTCCGTTCGAGGGTGACTCCAACATCTTCAACGGCAGCTACGACCAACTGCGGACGTTTGCCCGGGGCGTTTCCGACCCGTCGAATCCGTCCATAAAGTCCGGCGCCGATGTGCTCACCACAACTGCCTCGGGCAGGCTCGACAATTTCCCGGCGGACGGCAGCGGCAGGATCACAGGCCCCGTCACCATAGGTTCGGGCTGGTCCGGCGCAAAGGCGATCTACGTGGTCGACTGGAACCAGGACGGCGTCCAGGACATCCTTTCGCAATGGTCCGACGGCACCTTGAAAGTGTTCAGGGGCGCCCCGGGCGGAGGCTTCTACGCCCCCATCCAGGTGGGTTCCGGCTGGCAGGAAATGTCGCTGACCGTGGGTTGGTGGAACTTCAAGGACCCCTATCCCGGCGTGATCGGGCAGGACTACCTTGGCAACCTCTACCGCTACCCGAATTCCGGCGGCGGAGGACTTGGCGGCGGTGTGCGGATCGGAACCGGGTTCAGCGGGCACCAGCTGAACCAGATCGACTTCGACGGCGACGGCAACCAGGACATGGTCACGCGAACCGCGGACGGCACCCTCCGCCTCTACAGATCAAACGGTGTGGGCAGCTTCATCAACGAGCCAGCGAGGACCATCGGTACCGGTTGGTCCGGCATGAGCGCGGTCAGCTCCGCCATCAACTTCAGTGGTGCGGCGTCCCAAGGCCTCCAGGCCCGGGCAGCCAACGGCGACCTCTACTACTACCCCGCACAGTCCGGCTCCTGGGGCAACCGCAGCCTCATCGGCCTTGGCTGGAACGACGCCACACTCATCAGCGGGGCGCCCTTGGATGTGGAGAGCACACTGGGCATCGATGAGGAGGACATCCTGGCCGTCCGTCCGGATGCCAACCTTTACCGGTACCCCGGAACGGGAACAACTGCACTGCTTCCACAGGACCTCATCGGGACCGGTTGGGACGGATTGGAGGCAGGCTTCGTGACCGACTGGAACGGCGACGGCGCCCTGGACATCGTGGCGCAGTGGTCCGACGGACGGCTCAATGTCTACCCGGGCAGGAAAGGCAGTGGTTTCGGCGCACCGATTTCCCTTGGCAGCAACTGGAAGAACTGGACGTTGACGGTAGGCACGTGGAAAAAGGCGGATGCCAATCCGGCAATTGTCGGTTACGACGCGAACGGCCGGCTTTACTACTTCGCCAACCCCAGCGGCAAGACGGTCTCCACCGGGGTATCCATCGGCATGGGCTGGGCCGGCCTGGACATCGCGCAAGTCGATTTCGATAAGGATTCGAACGCCGATCTTATCGCCAAGACCTCTACCGGCGACCTCAAACTGTACCGAACCAACGGAACAGGCAATTTCATCGCCGAAACTCCGCGCGTCGTAGGCACGGGCTGGGACATTATCTCCAGTTTCGGCGCGATCCGCAGCTTTGCCGGCTCCGGAAGCAGCGGAATCATCGGCCGCACCACAAGCGGCGAGCTCCGCTATTACCCGATTGGTGCCAACAGCACCTGGGGCACACCGTCAAGGATCGGGTCGGGCTGGAACGGCCTGACGATCCTCGCCCCCGCCGCCAGGTAGCCACCGGCACCCGGCTATCAAGGGCCCGTCCACCTGAATTCCAGGGTGGACAGGCCCTTCTGCGATTGCCGCAAGGGACGGCGACCGGGCGCAATATTAATCCGGCCTGAACCGGACTAAATTGCAGGATCACATGTTCTAATGAAGGTGGTCTCACGTATTGGCTGTTCAGCGCATTCGGGAAACGGACTTTGTTTGGGGGCAAACGAAGATCAACCCGCAGCGCGCAATCAAGGAGTGATCTTTTATGGCGTTTAGAGTTGGAACTGCCATCGCTGACATTACGCCGTCCCTGAGCACCAATCCGTATATGGCTGGATATGGGACCACCGACGGCGGACGCGAGGCCACCAGCAGTTCGCCGTTCGAGCCCCTATACGCCCGGGCAATCCTCATCTGGGAAGATACCCACCCCCACATCATCATCAGCCTTGATGTGCTTGCCTTGCCGCGTGCCATGCACCAACGCATCAGGGATCGCATCCTGGATCTCGCGGACTGGTCCACCAGCGATATCCTCATCCAGGCAACGCACACCCACAATGGCCCGGCCTTGATAGACACGCTGCACCCCTTCATGGCCTACGGGCTTTCGGACCTGGGCTTGGTCCGGTCCTACAGCGCAGACCTTGAGGACACGATTGTGGACCTTGCACAGCAGGCCCTCGACGCCAACGAAACAGCTGTCACCTTCGACTACAAGGTCTCCACCCAGAATTTCTCGGCGAACCGCGTAGGCCTGCCATATACCGAGACGGCAGTACCCATCCTCGTGGCAAGGCGGGGTAATGGCACGCCGGCCGCCGTCATTTTCAGCTATGGCTGCCACCCCATCAGCGCCGGATTGCGCACGCTTTTCGATGGGGACTTCGCTGCTGGCGCCTGCAACTACATCGAAAACCGCAACCCGAATTGCTTCGCAATGTTCATCCAAGGCCCCGCTGGCGACCAGGACCCCGGTGGCGTCCGCAGTTGGGAATTGAGGGACCAGCACGGCGACGCCTTGGGCGCCACGGTAAACAACAACATGCAGTCCGCGGGACGTGCCCTGGGCAGCCCCATGGTCACCAGGTACCAGGAGGTCCAACTGCCGTTGGACATCACCCCGACCGCGGCAAACCTCGCGGCGGTGCGAGCCGCCTACGTCTCGCGCCTTCCAAATCCGAACGGGCAGCCGCAGTGGTATCAAAGGCACGCCCAGGTAATGATCGGCCGGATCGACAGCAACAGCTACGCAACATCCGTGCCTTCGCCCTTCCAGGTCTGGAAGTTCGGCGGGAGTCCCGAATTGAAGATCGCCATGATCGGCGGCGAGCTTGTCAGCGGATATGCGGCCTACTTCCGCAACAGGAACGGCGGCACCAACGGAATCATCGTAGGTGGATATGCCAACGAGTCCTGCTGCTATATTCCCAGCAATGAATTCTTTCCGCCATCAATGCCCCTCGGCAGCTACGAGGGCGGCTGGGAGCCTGATTATCCGGGAATTGCCGGCGGTTCGATGACCGTCTACGGCCATATTGCCCATTTCAAGGCGGGAACAAATGGGGTGGAAACCACGTTGATCAATGCCATGAATTCCCTCCTGGCATAGAATCCGACCAGCGGTAATAGCGCGGACCCCGAAAGGGTCCGCGCTATTGTTTGCGCAATGCACTTTATTGCTAGGACACGACGGCCGTCTTCAACCACCTCGTGAAAATGGCTGCCTGCGGCGCCAAAGGCGCGAGGGCCAAGGCCCCTTTCACCACCGGGACCCCATAGGCAGCCAATGCGGCCGCCAGGTTTCGCGGATCGGTCCGGGTGCAGGCACGGATGATCCGGAGGCACAGTTCGGACGCCTGTCCGCCCGGTGCACCAGCAGCCACGGCGGCATTGACCGCAGCCGTCTCTTCGGGTGTAAGGGCATGCGGTCCTGAGCCGACGTAGGCCACTTGGCAGTCTGTGATGTGCATGTACCGGGTCGAAGCCCAAACCTCCTCGAGACTTGAGAACTTGCCAATGAGGCTGCCGTCCGCGGCAAGGCATGTGAATTGGTACCTCACCAGGGGCTCGGGTTTTTCCCTGGCCACCTGGTCGTCTTTGGCGACGGCGGGCGCCACCTCAAGGGCGGAGGTTTGGGAAGTTTCTACTTTGGTTCCTGAGCAACCGGCCAGGGCAATTGTTGCCACACCAAGCTGAAGAACACTGCGCCTGCGCATGTCCACCGAGGGATCCCCACTTCATTCGGATGCTCCCCAGCTCCGCATGCATTGGTTATTCGCCCCACGCCGTTTCCGGCTGCGTCTTAGTACATCTTCCCCCAAATTCCGCATTTGTCACTAGTGAAGTTTTGGCCGGCCACCAGGTCCACGTTTTTACCGGCTTCTGCGGGTCCGCCGCTGGCCACGATACTTCCGCCCGCTGCCGACACCGACCACGTGCATGCGTCGGCGGATGCGGCCTGCTTGACCACTTGGTAGCTACCCGGTTCCATCTGGTCCCCCACCACGTGGCTGCCATCGCCCACGCGTGTCCCCTCGGCCCAGCCTGCAATGATCTTGCCCTGCGGGGCGTCGGGGCAATACTGGGCAGCGGCAACGAGGACCGCTTTGGCGGTTCCGGCGAATCCGTCGGGCCCCGTTTCATCACTGATCCGGGTGCACAGCCGCAGGATATCCAGCATGACGCCCAATCCCCCGTCATCGCCGGCCTGTGTGCCGGCAGCGGACACCGCCTCGGCTTCACGGGGTGTGGCCTGGAATGGCTGCTCGCCTTCGTAAGCGACTTCACAGGAACCCATCCGGGTGTAATTGGTTGCAGCCCAGACCTCCGCGAGGCTCGACAACTGGACTTCCGGGGAGGCGTCCAGGCTGGTGCAGCGGAAGGAGTACCGGCCAGGTTCGTCGTCACCAGGTCCGGCGTCGCCCGGGCCGGGTGGGTCGCTTAACGGGGCGGACGACGGCGAAGGGCCGGGCGCCGAGGTCACGGTGCCGCCCGTGGCGCCTGATGGGGTCGGGCTTCCGGAGGGCTGCGGCGACGGGGCTACGCATCCGCCCAGGAGCATCGCCAGGAACACGGCCAAAGGAATAATTCTGCGCATCGCTACCTCCACTTCAATCGTGCGTGGCGGGCAATCGGCGGTCAAGACGATGGCCTCGCTGCAGTGCTGGAGCAGTCCCGGGAAAGTCCACTAGTGACAAATGTGAAAATTGGGGGAAGATGTACTAAGACGCAGCCGGAAACGGCGTGGGGCGAATAACCAATGCATGCGGAGCTGGGGAGCATCCGAATGAAGTGGGGATCCCTCGGTGGACACGCGCAATCGCAGTGTTCTTCAGCTTGGTTTGGCATGCCTTGCCCTCTCCGGTCGCTCAAGAACCTCTCATCAAACCTCCCGGCATACCGTCTTGGGCGCCAAGAATGCGCCATTCCGTCGCCGCAAAGCCACAGCCGTCATCGCCACGGCAAGCCTTGCCACGGCCGCACTGACGGGAATGCTGGCGGCGGGACCCTCCGTCGCCGACCAGGCCCGCCAAACCGTAGCCGTTGGACTGACCAAGGCCGCCGGGGCCCTGGTGGACCCGAAAGGCCGGATCTGGGTTTCCGATTCCCGGGCAGGGTTTTGCCGTGTGACCGAGACATCCGGTGCCACCACCGGCGGCCTCGAAACCAGCACATGCCTCGGTGGAACCCTGGCCGGGCACAAGACCGGGCCGGCCCTTGCGGGCACCCCGGCCATCATTGATCCCACGCCCGGCAACCCCGGCAGCGGCGACGAAATTGCGTTCATTCCGGATGCCGCCGTCGGAAGCTCCGAGGTTTACCGAGCCGTGTGGAACGCGGGAACCAGCCTCTTCAACTACAAGAGCCAGTTGACCATCTTCGACGGCGACCTGCGCCCGAACGCCGTCAGCGACGGCCCCGACGGCAACATCTATTTGTCCTTTGCCAATGCCAGGTCGATCATCAAGATCGCCGATCCCACGGCCCTCCACCCCAGCATCGAGTCCATTGCCTCGGTCAGCTCCAGCGCTCTCGGAATCGCGGCGACGCACCGCAACAGCGCTGGCAACGTCGTGGTGTACGTCGCTGAAACTTCGGGCCTGACCGTCTTCACGGCACCGGACGACGGCGTTTTGACCAATTACGTTCCTACGGCGCTGTACAACGTCGGCAAGCCAACGGCGATCTACTACGACTGGCAGACACCACTGGTGCTGTACACCGGAACCGGCGGCGGAACCGGCATTGCTGACGCTGGCAAGGACACGATCTCCCGGATAGACCTCAGCAACGACTCAGTGGACAACCAGTGGGCACTTGGGTTCAGCAAGATCGGCGGAATCACCATGCGGGACGGCAAGGTCCTGGTCATGGACGATCCCGGTCAACTGGATCCAGCCAAGCCAAACGGACAGGGCCGGCTGCAGAGCCTCGGCGGCGTCGTCCCGTCAATCGTCAGCGGTCCGACGGCGGCAAACGGTTCCCAGGCGGCGAACCCCGCGTTCACCAACGATTCCACGCCCACATTCACTGTGGCGTCGACGCCTCCTGGCGGCGCCCTGGACTGCAGCCTGCAGCTGAGCACGGCTGCACCGGTCTGGACGAGTTGCACCAACGGAAGCTTCACTCCGGGGACGGCTTTGGCCGCCGGCGCCTACACCTTCTCTGTGAGGGCCGCACCATCCGGCGTTCCGGTTTCCCGTTCGTTCACCGTCGACCTGACGGCCCCGAATGCACCGGTGATTACCGCACCCGCCGCCGGGTCGACGGTCAACGGCTCCCCGGTTCTGGGGGTGACCTCGGATTCCGACTCCGTGCTCTCCTGCTCGATCGATTCCACCACTGCGTTTACGGCCTGCGCCAACGCGCAGACACTAGCCCTGGCCACGGCGGGTCAGCACGTGATCCGGGTCCGGGCTGCCGACATGGCCGGCAACGTCAGCACTGTCGCCTCGGTGACGGTGACGGCGGACCTGACCGCACCGCAGGTGAGCATCACATCACCTGCCGAGGGAGCAACAGTCGGCGTCTCGCCGTCGTTCGTCTTCACGTCGACCTCAAGCGACATCGCCGGCTACAGGTGCAAGCTCGGCAACAACGCCTTCACCGAATGCACGTCGCCCAAGGCTTACACCAACCTGGCGAATGGAACGGCGACGTTCACCGTCGAGGCCAGGGACGCAGCAGGAAATACGTCCACGGCCACCCGGACTGTCACGGTGTCCGCTCCGGACAACACGGCCCCGGTTGTTTCCGTCAACCCCGCTGGCGGCACGTACGGTCCCAACAAGACGGTCGCTTTGTCCGTCAACGAGGCCGCAACCATCTACTACACCACGGACGGAAGCACCCCCACTGTCTCCAGTTCCGTGTACACGGCACCCCTGCCACTGCAGTCCATGACGCTGAAGTACTTTGCCAAGGACACAGCCGGCAACTCTTCGGCCGTCGGCACACAGAGCTATGCAGTGGACAACACCCCGCCTGTTCTGACCGTGTCCCCCGCAGCCGGTGGCTACCCCTCGGGACAACTGGTGACAATGACCTCCAGCGAAGCCGGCAGCATCTTCTACACAACGGACGGCACCACGCCAGGTACTGCTGCCGCAGGCAGCACCAAGGCGTACTCGGCTCCCTTCGCTTTGACGGGTAACACCACTGTGAAGTCCCTTGCCGTGGATGCTTACGGCAACGCCTCGGCGGTCACCTCCACGGCCTATACGGTCCTGGACACAACGCCACCAGTTGTCACCGCCAATCCGGCCGCCGGCAGCTATCCAGCGAATCAGCAGATCACGCTGACGGCCAACGAGGCTGGGTCCAGCATCTACTTCACCACCAACGGGACCAACCCGACGGCCACGGCCGGCAACAAGTACTCCGCGCCCATCACGCTGACTGCGGCCCTGACGCTGAAGTACTTTGCCGTGGATCCAGCCAACAACAGTTCGGCAATCGTCACCCAGGCCTATACAGTGGCCGCCCCACCAGCCGCCACCTGGAAGGACTACACCGGCGATGCCAAGAACGATGTGATTGCCCGCGATAACGGTGGAACACTCTGGCTGTACCCGGGTAATGGAACGGGCGGCTGGTTGACCCAGAAGTCCCTCGGTACAGGGTGGAACTCGCTCACAGCGATCGTTCCCACCAAGGACTTCAACGGCGATGGCCGCAGCGACGTCCTGGCACGGGACACCAGCGGCGTCTTGTGGCTGTACCCCGGAAACGGTGCCGGCGGGCTCCAAACCCGTGTCCAGGCCGGTGCAGGATGGAACGGTATGACGCTCATCCTTGCACCGGGCGACTTCAGCGGCGACGGCAAGGCAGATGTCCTCGCCAGGGACTCCGCCGGCGCCCTCTGGCTTTACCGGGGCAACGGGACAGGCGGCTTCGGCACCGCGACGCAGGTAGGTACAGGCTGGAACGCCATGACGGCAATCGTCAGCACCGGCGACTTCAACGGGGACGGGAAGTCCGATGTGCTGGCCAGGGATACATCAGGAATCCTCTGGCTCTACCCGGGCAACGGCACAGGCGGTTGGCTCAGCCGGGTCCAGGTGGGCAGTGGCTGGTCTTCGATGACCGCCATCCTGGGACCGGGCGACTTCAATGGCGACGGGAAGAACGATGTCCTGGCCCGCGACGCCGGCGGAAACCTGTTCCTCTACCCCGGTAATGGAACATCCGGCTGGCTGCCCCGCAGCCAGGTCGGTTGGGGATGGGGAGGATTCACCTCGCTCCCCTGATCGGAAGCCACATAGGGCAGGACGGGGCTACCTGCCCTATGTTCAATAAGAAAACGGCCCGGACGCAGTCAAGCGTCCGGGCCGTTTTTTGATGTGTCAGGCACGTTCCTTCATGGGATGCATGGTTGGCCGGTCCGGGCTGGCCTGGATGTCCAGCTGGAGCGAGACCAGCAACATTTGGACGCCCAGCACAAAGGGCACCACAGCCAGCATCACCGACCCCGCCGTCGGCGATCCGACACTTGCAGCGAGCACCCAAGCGCCAACGCCGAGGCCCATGACGATCAGGACGAGTCCTGCGATCAGCAACAGGGCTACCGCCGAGAAGGACCACACCATGTACTTCCACCAGACGCGGCGCCAGAAGCCACCGAACAACATGGCCAGCAGCTCGGGAATGACCTTGCGCAGCTTGATGCTGGATACTTCGTTTCCGTAGACAGCCGGAATCGGAACGTCGACGATCGGCACATCGAGGATGTTCAGGTGGATCAGGAGGTCGTTCTCGAAGCTGTACCGGGCCGCGACCTTGTTCATCGGCAGTCGGCGAAGGACCTCTGTCCGGATGGCAGTGTAGCCGTTCTGGGGATCGAAGATGTGCCAGTAACCGGAGGCAAGCTTGGTCATGAAGGACAGCACGATATTGCCGAAAATCCGGTATCCGGGCATACCGGCGAAGGACTCTCCCGAGAAGAAGCGGTTTGCCTTGGCGAATCCGTAGCCATCCACCACGGGATCCAGCAACTGGGGTAGGTATTCCGGGTCCATCTGGGCGTCACCGGCCATGACCACGTTGATGTCGGCCCCGAGCTCCATGGCGGCCTTGTGTGCGGTCAGCACAGCGCCGCCGACCCCTTGGTTGACCTCGTGCCGGATGAGGGTGACCCTGCCGTCGTCGGCGCGCTTGGCGGCACCGGAGGTGTCGTCGGGGCTGCAGTCATCGACGATGACGATGTGGTCGACGAAATCGGGCATCGTCTGGATGACCTGCGCGATATGGTTCTCTTCTTTATAGGCCGGTACTACCGCGGCAATTCGAACGCCTCGATACATCGCTTATCCTTCGCTGCTCTTTGGTGTGAGGTTCTGTGGTGGCGCATCCGTGTCAGACACGCCATCGGTCTTGTGACCGGAATCTTTCGGGTGCTTCTTCTGTGGAAAGACCCAGTGCTTGTAAATGAAGTAGTTCCAGCCCATGGTCACGACGGTCGCCACCACTTTACCGGCAACGTAGCCCGCCCCAAGGAACTGGAAGAGTTCCACGATTCCCATGACTGCCAGGGTGTTGAAGGCCAGGAGCCCCGAGTAGCGAAGCACACCGCCAATGGCCGTGCCCCCGCCACCGAAAGCGAAATGCCTCTGCAGGAAGTAGTTGAAAAAGAAACTCCCCCAGAAGCCGGCGCCTGTCGCCAGCCACAACGGCCAGCCAAAGACTTGGAAACACAAAGCGAGGAGTCCCAGGTCAACCAGGAAACTCAAGCCGCCGATCAGGAGGAACCTGAAAAGGCTCGACGCCAGGAACTTAGCGATGAATGCCTTCATGGTCAGCAAATCCTTCCGAGCGGGGCAATACCGTCAGGGTTCCGGTTTTCAAGGATGCCCGGGACACCGTCAAGCTGGACCCGGTCCTTGGCGTCGGCGTCGAAAGCTTCCTTGCCGCCCGGCAACAGGGACCAATCGATCCGGTAAAGGGCGGCGTTTCCTTCCCGCGTCACCAGTTTCAGGTAAGGGATGGAATCCGGCTGTGTCAGCCCGGGTTTCGGTTCGTCCCAGGCACGGATACGTCCATCGGCGATGTAAACCCACTCGATGCCAAGTTCGGACGCGGCTGCGCGCGCTTCTGCGTCGGTGGCCAGTTCCGGAAGTTTCTGCAGGACCAGAAGCTGCCTGTTCGTTGGAAGTACCTCGAAGTGCCGGATCATGGGCATACGGTTGCCCAGGGCGTACATCCACACGGAACCATCACACGAGTCGTTAAGCACGGTGGCGTCCTGTGGGACGTACTGGTCCATCTTGCTGAGGAGGTCCACTTCCGACGCACTCAAGGTGGCACCGTCCACCTTGGTATTGATGTTGATCCGCTCGGCATTCTGCTTGAAGTACGGTGTGGCCCCGATACCAGCTGCCAGCAGGACAACGACGGCCGCCGTTACAGTCACAAGGCGACTCGGCCGCCGTCGTGCGTCATTCCCGTCTTTCGACGGCGAGGACCGCCGCGCGCGGATTCTGCCGGCCAACCACTCGACCGCCTCGGCGGCCTGGGCAACGCCCAAGCCCGCCAACGGCACCAGCAGCATCACGAGGATACCGAAGATCCGCCACTGATCATCGTAGAAGGGAGCCGTGAGGTTCAGGAAGCGGGGGCTGTCGCTGCCCATGGTGTAAACCGAGAGGAAGGCGAACGCGAGAACCGGCCCAAAATACCACCACATGCGGATGCGCAACACCACGGCCAGACAGCCCAATGCCACCAGGACGGTGAGGATCGGCATCGCGATGGATCCGTGGTGGAGGAAGATGATGTTCTGGATGGCTCCATTGCGGTCGGTGTCCGGGGCCCACATCATCTTGGAGACGCGCTCGGACTCCTTGAGCATCTGCTGGATGATCGGCAGGCCAAGCACCACCGCGAGAATCCCGGCAACTGCCAGATAGACGGTGATGCCCAGGATGCGTCCCTTCCGACGGATCGCGGCAGAAAGGAACCAGAAGACCAACAACGGGAGGACAACGAAGGCAAGGGAAGGGTGGACGGCGATCAGGCCTACGGCGCCAAAGGCGATGCCCGGAATCCAGAACTTCCTTTGCTCCAAGGCCCCTTTGATGGCCAGAAACGCGAAGGGACCCACCAGCAGCATGCCGGCGAAGAACGGGATCAGGGGGCCACGCCACAGCAGGTCGTAAGGATAGACCGTGAACCACCCGGAAACGGCCCCGGCCGCAGCGACTGCGATCGGCCGGCGGGTCACCACCATGGTCAGGGCCATGGTGCTCAGCGGAAGCTGGACCGCCATCATCACCAGGACGAAAACGTTCAGGAAAACGGGGATGCTCACCCCGGTCAGCGGCCAGACCAAGGACAGCAGCGCGTGGAATGCTATGGGGTAGCTTCTAATGGGCGCGTCGGCAATGGACGTGTCGTAATAGGCGAAGTTGCCGGCAATGCCTGGATCCCACTCATGGTTGACCGAGATCAACCGGATCATGTTGGCGTGCCACGGAATGTCCCAGTCCTGGTTGATGCCAAGGAGCCCCTCGGTACCAACAGTCCAGGACACCGCCGCCACGGCTCCGCCGGCAACGAGCCCGGCGAGCAGGATCCACCATGCGCCGGAAATGTGGTGCTTGCCGAAGACGCCAGGATCTGTCCTTACCGGCAATCCAAAGGTTCCCGGGAACCTCCGCTGCAGGAACGACCTCAACGCGAAGAGAACGCCTGCCAGGACCAGGAGCACAGCCGCGACCGGCAGCAGTTCCCAGCTAAGGCCCAGCGAATGGCCCATGACACCGATCACGGTCAATGCGCCCATACCCAACAGGGGTGCCACCACCGGCAAGATGGTCCGGCGGACACCCAGCGCCTCCCCGAGCAGCCAGCCGGGCCCCCACCACAGCACAACGATCAGGAGTACACACAACAGCAGAGGGCCGATACCCATTCCTACGGTCGCCTTTCTTAGATGCTTCCACCAGCCATCCGATGACAGACGACTTTATGCGGTTGGAGGCCGGACTAGTTGAGTTCCCTCAACCAAGCCACGGCCTGGTCTGCTGGGCCTTCGAATTGGACGGTGCCGGATGCGAGGACCACTCCCCTGTCACAAATGCGCGCGATCATGTCCAGGTCATGGCTGACTACCACGAGGGTGCGACCCTCGTCGGACAACTGCTTGATCTTCGCCAGGCACTTGCGCTGGAACGGTTCGTCACCTACCGCGAGGATTTCGTCCACGAGGAAGATATCGGGTTGGGTGTGCACCGCCACGGCGAACGCGAGGCGGAGGAACATGCCCGACGAGTAGAACTTCACTTCGGTATCGATAAACTGTTCGATCTCCGAGAAAGCGACGATCTCGTCAAATTTCGCGTTGATTTCTTCCTCGGTCATGCCGAGGATCGCAGCATTCAGGAAGACGTTCTCACGTCCCGAGAGGTCCGGGTGGAACCCCGCACCAACTTCAATGAGGCCGGCTACCCGGCCCTTCGTGCGGACCGTACCCTTGTCCGGAAGGATCACACCGGAGATCAGCTTCAGCAGCGTTGACTTTCCCGAGCCGTTGAATCCCAGCAACGCAACTGTTTCGCCCGGCTGGATTTCGAAGCTCACGTCATGCAGTGCATCGAATTTCTTGGTCAGCTCCCCCTTGCGTCCCTTGACCAGCCATACCAGGGTCTCCTTCAAGGAGTGTGAATGGCGGAGGTTGAAGGTCTTCTTCAGGTTCTTGACGATGATTGCGGCGCCCACTCAGACCTCCTGCGCAAAGTGGCCCTCGAGCCGGCGGAACACCAGCTGGCCAATGATAAGGAACACCGCGGCCATCCCCAGGCCGGCGAAGCCAGTCATGAGAAGGTGCGGGGGCAATTCAACCGGCTTGGTGACGGTGGGATACCAGAAGGCCCAGTGGAACAATTCCACTGCAACCGTCACCGGGTTGAGCTGGTAGATCGTCAGCGCCCAGTCAGGAGCCAGACGCCGGACCATGGTCCAGTCATAGAGGACCGGCGATGTCCACGTCACAACCATCATGAGCATGTCCACAATGTTCTCGGCATCGCGGAAAAACACGTTGATGGCACCAGCGAGCAGCCCCAGGCCCGTGGCCGTGACGGCAACAATGATGAAGCCAAGCAAAGCTCCGAAAAGCTGCATGGCATCGGGATGCCATCCGTTGAGCAGTGCTGCCGCCAGCAGGACCACCAGTTGGGGCAGGAAGTGGACCGCAGCAACCCACACCGAAGCCACGGGAAACAATTCCCGGGGAAGGTAGATCTTCTTCACCAAGGCCGCATTCCACACAATGGAGCGCGTGGCGTTGGAGAAAGCTTCGGTGAAGAAGTTCACCACGATGACGCCGGAGAACATGTACAAGGCGTAATTGGGGATCTGGTCCCCCACGCGAAGGACGATGCCCAAGGCCAGGAACAGAACCACGTATTGGACAAGGGGTTTGACGTAGGACCAAGCCAGCCCAAGTACGGATCCCCTGTAGCGGACCCGCAGTTCCTTGCGGACTATCAATTTGAGGAGGTACCGGCGCCGGAAAACATCCAGCAGCCCGGCACCTACCCCGGGAACAGCATATGTATCAGTCGACTCGGCCATCGCTAGTGTTTGGGCTCCGAAGCTTCGAACGTTTCGCGCCATGAATCCATCGAGGTGATTTCCCCCAGGGCGTCGCGGTACTCGGCGCGCAGGGTCTCCCAGTTCGAGAAGAGCTGGGCGTGGAGTTGAGCGGATTCCACGAGCATGCGGCGGACGAGCTTCGGGTCACGCCGGTACCAGGACGCACCCGTACCATCGGCGTTCGAAACTACGGCGCTGTCAAGGTGCGCCAGGCTCCACCACTTGCCGTCCTGGTGCGCAACGTGGGCTTCGGGATTGGTGCCTGCGGATTCGCGCACTGGCGCAATGGTCTGCTTCAGAACCGTCTTCACTGCCCACGGGAGCAAACCGAGGGCGCCCGGCTGCTTGTAGGTCTGCGGCTTCTTCGGTGGACGCTTCCGGTAAACCTCCGGGAACGCGCCCGGGTCAGTCTTTACCTGCGAGTCGACGAAGTCTTCGCGCATGGCCCGGAGTTTGGGCATGGTGGTGGGCAATTGCTCGTGGAGTTTGCCCGGTCCCTCAAGTACATCCCTGAGGGCCATGATGCGTGCCTGCTCGGGGTAGTACTGCATCGACACCAAGTGCTTGATGTCGGTGTTCATGCTTTCACGGAAGATCCGGCCACCTTTGGGGAACGGGGAGTGCAGGAGCGTCGCGATGAGGCGGTTGCGCTCGTGGTAGTAGGCCTGCCAGTCCACGGAGTCGTCCTTGTCGGCCCAGGACACGTGCCAAACGGCTGCACCGGGAAGTGTGACGGTCGGAAAACCGGCCCCACGGGCACGCAAGGAGTATTCCGCGTCATCCCACTTGATGAAGACAGGGAGCGAAAGGCCGATCTTTTCGATGACCGTTTTCGGAATCAGGCACATCCACCAACCGTTGTAGTCGGCGTCCCAACGGCGGTGCAGGAGCGGCGTGGAACGCAGTCCCTCGGCCGAGAAGTCGTGGTTGCCAAGGCCTTCGACCGGCCCCCAGAGGAAGCGGTAGAAGTTCACTACTTCTGCGTAGGCGTGAAGCACCGACTTGTTGTACATGTCGAACATGTGGCCGCCAACGATGGTCGGCTTGCGGCACAAGTCGGCGAAGGCCACGGCCCGGAGCACGCCTTCGGTTTCCAGTTCGATGTCGTCGTCGAGGAGCATGACGTAGTCGCTCTTGTCGGTGACAAGGGTCTCGTACATGTTCCTGGCGAAACCGCCGGAACCGCCCAGGTTTCCCTGGTTGATGATGCGCAGCTGGTCACCCATGGAAGCGGCGACGGCATCAAAGCCATCCTCGTCGGCAACTTTCTTGTTGCCTTGGTCCACGATGATCAACTCAGCCAGCACCTGACGGAGGCCCGCATCGGCGTCGATGGACTTGATGGTCTCAAGGCAGTAGTCCGCACGGTTGAACGTAGTGACACCGAGTGTCACTTTGCCCTGCGGCCGGCCTTCGGACGGAACCGCCCAATGTGCCTTTTTCAGCGTCATTCCGTCACCACCGGCGATCAAGTCGAACCAGTACCAGCCGCCGTCGCCGAAGGGCGCGAGGGTCAGTTCCACATCGTTGGATGCTTCACCCTCAACCAGGATGGAGTCCACCCGCTGTGACGCTCCCCTGGCGTTCGAGCGATAGACGATTACCGTGCCTTCGCCTTCGGTTTCGATGTGCAGGACGGTCTTGGTGGCAATGGTCCACTTGCGCCAGTAGCTGGCCGGGAAAGCATTGAAGTACGAGCCGAAGGAGAGGCGCTCACCCCTCCGGACCTGCACAGAGCCACGGTCCAGGATGTCTTCCGGGTGAAGCTTGCGGGCCATGCCCACGGCCTGGATAACGGCCGTGCCGTTCTCTTCCTGCTTTCGGACCTTGTTCGTGTCAGGGTCTACGTACAGCGGCAAGGTGTCGAGATCCCGGTTCGCGGGGAAGACCACGCGCTGGACAATCCGAAGGTCCTGGTCGCCGGCCTGGGGTGCGGCCTCGGCTTTGTTGGCCGTCATGGAAGTCTCCTGGCTTTCGTTAGTCGTGGCGGTCATGCGTCCACTCCACCGCTTTCCAGCTTGGCGCCGCCCGTGAAGTGCGGCTTGATCTTGTTGTCGAACATGGACAGCGCGGAGCCAATGGCCATGTGCATGTCCAGGTACTTGTAGGTTCCGAGGCGGCCACCGAACAGAACGGACTTCTCGCCGCGCGCCAGGTCGCGGTACGCAAGGAGCTTGCTGCGGTCATCAGAAGTGTTCACGGGGTAGTAAGGTTCGTCGCCCTTCTCCGCAAAGCGGGAGAACTCCCGCATGATGACCGTTGCGTCCTTCGTGTAGTCCCGTTCGGGGTGGAAGTGGCGGAACTCGTGGATGCGCGTGAAGGCGGCATCGGCGTCGGGGTAGTTCATGACGGCGCAACCCTGGAAGTCCTCAATCGGAAGGACCTCTTCTTCCAGGTCAATGGTGCGCCAGGACAAATCGCCCTCTGCGTAGTCAAAGTAGCGGTCAACCGGGCCCGTGTAGATGACCGGAACCTGGCCAAGGACTGCCGAGCGGCCGAATTCACCGTCGTCGAAGAAGTCGGTGTTCAGGATGACCTCGATGTTCGGGTGGTCCGCCATCCGTTCGATCCATGCCGTGTAGCCATCAACAGGAAGGCCCTCGTAGGTGTCGTTGAAGTACCTGTTGTCGTAGTTGTAGCGGACGGGGAGCCGGGAGATGATCTCCGCGGGAAGGTCCTTGGGATCCGTCTGCCACTGCTTGCCCGTGTAGTGCTTGATGAAGGCCTCGTACAGGGGGCGGCCAATGAGCTGGATGCCTTTGTCGTTGAGGTTCTGCGGGTCCGTGCCGGCAAGCTCGCCTGCTTGCTCGTTGATCAAGGCGCGGGCCTCCGCGGGGCTCATCGCCGAACGGAAGAACTGGTTGATGGTGCCCAGGTTGATGGGCATGGGGTACACCTCACCCTTGTGGCTGGTGTACACCTTGTGCTGGTAGCTGGTGAACTTGGTGAAGTTGTTCACGTAGTCCCAAACACGCTCGTTGGACGTGTGGAAGAGGTGCGCACCGTAACGGTGGACCTCGATTCCCGTCTTCTCTTCATTCTCGCTGTAGGCGTTTCCTCCAATATGGTGGCGGCGATCAAGCACCGCGACCTTCAGCCCCAACTCGGTAGCGGCGCGTTCCGCAATGGTCAGGCCAAAGAAACCCGAGCCGACGACGACGAGATCAGCGTTCACAAACTCTCCTGTGTATTGGCGTGCGGGCACAGAAGTGCCCACGTCTACTGGTCAAGGCTACCCGACGTGACGCGGGTTCCCCGTATCCGGGGCGCTGCCGGGCAGGGACCTGGGAAGTCCCTGAACGGCGAAGGGAGGCTGGCAAAAGCCAGCCTCCCCCGCAACCCGCAGCCGGGTCGGTAACTCAAAGAGCGATGACAGAACCCGACTTTGCCGAGGCCAGGACGGCCTCGGCAACCCGCAGGGTTTCCAGACCTTCCGCCATGGTGACGATGTTCAGCGACTTGCCGAGAACGGCGTCACGGAATGCCTCGTGCTCCATCTTGAGAGGTTCCCGCTTTGCCAGGGCGAACCGCGTCGATGATCCCTCGGAGACACCACGGAATGCCGCGATGGAGTCCCAATCAGTTTGGAACGTCCCGTTCTCGACGAAGGTGAGGTCGGCGGAGATGGTGTCCGCAATGAAAGCTCCACGCTCACCGAGGACCACCGTGGTGCGTTCCTTCATCGGGGACAACCAGTTCACGATGTGGTTGGTCACAACGCCACTCTTGAGGTGGCCAATGGCGGTAACCATGTCTTCGTGCTCACGGCCGCTCCGCGACGTCGTATGGGCCACGACGTTGACAAAGTTGCTCTGGGCGAGCCAAGCCGTGAGGTCGATATCGTGCGTGGCAAGGTCCTTGACCACGCCAACGTCCGCAATCCGGGCAGGGAACGGTCCCTGGCGACGGGTGCTGATCTGGTAAACCTCGCCGAGGTCGCCGTTGGCCAGCCTGTCGCGAAGGCTCTGAAGCGACGGGTTGAAGCGTTCAATGTGACCGACTGCACCAATGAGGCCCTTGGACTCGAAGGCCTCGGCAATGCGCCGCCCCGATTCGGAGTCATTGGCAATGGGCTTCTCGACGAGGCAGTGGATGCCTGCTTCAGCCAGCTGCAGTGCCACTTCCTCGTGAAGGATAGTGGGAACGGCAGCGACTGCCATGTCGATCCCCTGCGCGATCAGCTCCTCGACCGTGTTGTGGACGGTCAAGCCATCGGCAACATTGTGCGGATCACCAAACGAATCCGCTACGGCAACAAGATCAACGCCTTCAAGCTCACGAATAACGCGGGCGTGATGGCGGCCCATCATGCCCAGCCCGATGAGCCCTGCGCGGAGGTTCGCCACTAGCTACCTGCCTTCGCAACAGCATTGACCGCAGCAACGATGCGCTCAAGGTCATCCTGGCTCAACGACGGGTGGACCGGGATGGACAGTACGTGGGTAGCGGCTTCCTCGGTGACTGGAAGGTCATCCGAAGTCTGGAACGGCGCGAGTTGGTGGTTGGGGATCGGGTAGTAGACACCGCAGCCCACCTGGTATTCCTCGCGAAGCGCCTTGGCGAAGCCGTCGCGGTCGTCACCAATGCGGATGGTGTACTGGTGGTACACGTGTTCGTAGCCTTCAGCGACCTTCGGGGTAACAACACCTTCGATGTTGGCGTCGAAGAACGCTGCGTTTTCCTGGCGGGTCTTGGTCCAGGCTTCCACCTTGGTCAGCTGGACACGTCCGATTGCGGCGTGGATGTTGGTCATGCGGCAGTTGAAGCCAACCAGTTCGTTCTCGTACTGACGCTCCATGCCTTGGTTCCGGAGAAGGCGCAGGCGCCGTTCAACGTCGGCCAAACCAGTGCTGACCATGCCACCTTCACCGGAGGTCATGTTCTTGGTCGGGTAGAGGCTGAACATGGCGAAGTCACCGAACGTGCCGACCTTGCGGCCGTTGACCGCCGCACCATGGGCCTGCGCGGCATCCTCGAAGACCTTGACGCCGTGCTTTGCGGCCAACGCCCCAATCGCGTCGACGTTAAACGGGTGCCCATAAAGGTGAACAGGCATGATGGCCGCCGTGCGGTCCGTGATCCGGGACTCGACCGAGGCAGCGTCAAGCGTGTAGTAGTCGGGATCGACGTCCGCGAAAACCGGCGTGGCGCCGGTAAGCGCGACGGAGTTCGCCGTGGCGGCGAACGTAAAGGACGGAACGATCACTTCATCGCCAGGACCGATCCCGGCGGCAAGCAGCCCAAGGTGGAGTCCCGACGTGCCCGAGTTGACTGCGACTGCTGCACGGCCGTCCAGGAGAACCTGGGAAAACTCCTGCTCGAAGGCCGCAACCTCGGTGCCCTGGGCGAGCTGCCCTGTAGCCATGACAGCCGTCACGGCCTTGGCCTCGTCGTCACCGATGATGGGCTTGGCGGGGGGAATGAATTCGGGGCTCATGCCTCTACCTCTCGAAGGGTCTCGTTCTGTTCAACATATGTGGCGCCCGTTTCGGGACATACCCAGTGTTCACCACTGCGCTTCAACGGGAAACCGGCCTTGCCAACCCAACCATGCCGCTTCGCGGGAACGCCAACCATCAAGGCGAAGTCGGGTACGTCCTTGGCCACGACGGCTCCGGCGGCCACGGTGGCCCATCGGCCGATGGTCACCGGCGCCACGCAGACAGCGCGGGCTCCAATTGATGCACCTTCACGGATGGTCACCCCGACAGGTTCCCAATCGTGGGCACTCTTCAGGCTCCCGTCCGGGCCAACAGCACGGGGGTAGGTATCGTTCGTCAAGACCACCGCGGGACCAATGAAGACGCCGGCTTCAAGCTCAGCGGGCTCATAAACGAGCGCGTAATTCTGGACCTTGCAGTTGTCTCCCATTTTTACGCCGGTGCCGATATAAGCACCGCGTCCGACAATGCAATTAGCGCCCAATTCGGCCTTTTCGCGGACTTGTGCGAGGTGCCAGATCTTGGATCCCTCACCAATTACGGCCTCGTCTGAAACATCGGCGCTCTCTGCAACCACTATCACCGGTGAAGGTCCTTCCTCATTGAGCACACGCGACAACGAGTTTCATCTTAGCCGAGTCGCCATGGACCCGCGTCAAGGCGGCTTTGCCCGACAAAACACCGCAAAGTTGTCCACATAGCCGCTCCATGCGAAGGAAACCCAGGCATGGCTTGAGTAGCGTCTGGCACAGGAGTCCGCGCCCACACCTGAAGTATCGAAAGGAGCTGCCGATGCCACTTGAATGCACGCTTGTCCGCGGCCCCGCGGCTGCGGTTCATTCGGAACCGGAGGAGATATCCGTGGACGTCGCCGACGGTACCCCGGGTGAAAGACTTCAGAAGCTGCTGGCGGTGACGCGCGACGCCGGCACACTCTCGGTTTCAGGACTGGATGTGGCGTCCTTGACCGTGGGAAGACCTCCCCTGGTGAATGGCGCCATCCTCGTTGACGGCGGCGTCAGCAATGGTCGGGCAGGTGCACACGGAGGTACCGGACCTTCCGTAGGTTTGATGCTGCTGACCCACTCAGGCCCCGACGCCGGAGCTGTTTTTCCTTTGGAACGAGGACGCTATTCCATCGGCCGGGCAACAGGCGACCTTTCCCTTCCCGACCCCGGCATGTCACGCGAACATGCCCTGTTGGAAGTCTCCGCCACGGCGCTGCGGTTGACTGAGACGTCCGGCGTGGTCCACGTGGACGGTAAACGTGCCCGCCGCACCACGCTTACGTCATCATCGATCGTGCACTGCGGCAACTCTGGATTTTCGATCCATGCCTCGGCCGGGGGCAGTCCGGGACTCCCGCCCGAGGCCGGCCGGTCGGTGCTGGACCCGCTCGATGTCCGCCGAAAGGCTTCCCACCGCAACCGTTGGGCCACCGCCATCGGTGCGTTGCTGCCGTTGTTTGCCGGGGTGGGGCTCGCGGTGGCAACCGGGATGTGGATGTTCCTCGGCTTCACGGCTATCTCCGGCGCGAGTCTCTTGGTTCCGGCGATCTCCGGCAGGAAAGACCACAAGCAATTCCGGATAGCCCTGGACCGGGCCGTGCGCGAAGACGAGCGGCGCCGACGGCGGTGCGCACCGTCTGCGGCCGAGATCGGTGTCGCTGCCCGTCCCGGTAGCGATGGCTCCGGATCGATGTCCGCACCTGCGCCGGGTTCCGTGTCCTTCTGCGCTGCTGGCGAGGATCCAGCGGACCCTTCCCGGACCACCGGTGTAATGCCAGTTTGGCTCCGGCTGGGCACGGGAAGGGTCGAATCCAACGTCCGGGTGTTGCCCGAGGACACCCTCTTCCGTCCGCCCGCACTCGAATCCGCTCCCGTGACGTTGGATCCATCATTGCCGACCGTGACGATGCTCGGACCGCGCCGCCACGTTGACGGTCTTGTCCGCTTCCTGATCGTGCAATTGGCCAGCTTTCCGCTGGCATCGGACATCCCCGTAGTCCTGCTCGGCAAGGCCGACCGCCTTCCATTGCCCGCCCGGTTCCTGGATGGTTTTACTCTTGCCACAGACAACACATCGGCTTTGGAAGCCATGCGACGGCTGGACGCCGGACGCGCTGGAAGGCTCATAATCCTGGACCACTGCTTCACGGCGGCTGAAGATTACGACGTCCTCGCCGCCGCGGCAAAGGGTGCCTCTTGGCAGGTCATCATCCATGGCCGTCATAGTGACGGCAAACCCGACAACACCATCGAATTGGACACCTCCGGCGTGTCGGCCAGGCTGCATGTCAACGGACTGCCGTTGATGTTCGTTCCGGATGTGGTTTCGGAACCCACTTTCGACCGGATGTGCCGGCATCTCGCCGGCAAGGGTCCCCGGGAAGGCAACGGGCACCACCACATCATCCCTGCGCGGTGTTCGCTGGAAGAACTCATTTCAACGAGGACCCGGAGCGTAACCCGGCGCTGGGCCTCGGCGCCTCGGAGCAAGAGCCTTGAGGCCATCCTCGGCAGGGACGCGAGCCATCCAGTGACGTTCGATTTCCACGTGGATGGTCCCCACCTGCTGGTTGCCGGCACAACGGGCTCCGGTAAATCGGAATTGCTGCGCACCTTGGTGGCGACGTTGGCGCTGAAGTACTCCCCCGAGCATGTAGTTTTTGTTTTCATCGACTTCAAGGGAGGCTCCGGACTTGGCCCATTGACGTCGCTGCCACACTGTGCGGGGATGTTCACGGACCTTGCCAGCCATGAACTGGACCGGGCGTTGGCTTCCCTGCGCGGTGAAATCAGGTATCGCGAGGAGCGCCTGTCGGCGGCCGGAACTGCCGACATCTTCGCGTATCAGCGCTCCCAGCTTGGCGCTGCGTCGCCAATCCCGCATCTGATGGTGATTGTCGACGAGTTCCGCATGTTGGTGGACGAAGCCCCCGCGGCCCTCAGTGAGCTCATGCGCATAGCCACCATCGGCCGGTCCTTGGGCATCCACCTGGTGATGGCCACGCAGAGACCCCAAGGCGCCTTGACCTCCGATATCCGCGCAAATGTAACGTCCAGCATCGCACTTCGGGTCCAGTCTGACGCTGAGTCCATGGACATCATCAGTTCCAAGGCTGCAGCGGCCATACCAGTTCATTACCCCGGCCGCGCACTCCTGGTCCGGGCTTCGGGCACCCCGGAGGAGTTCCAATCGGCTTGCTTGGGAGTCGCCCGCGCCGACAACCCCGGTATGGCCGGCGAAACTTCGCTGGTTCGGGCGGCGCTCACGGCCCTGGAGACACGGCAGCCTCGCGGGCCAGGTGCCCGGGAACCTGAAATTGCCAAGGACACAGGCCTCACAACAGTGGTGTCCGCTGTAACGACTGCGTGGAACACTACCGGTGCGCGCACCCCGCGGCGCCCCATACAGCTGCCCCTGCCATCCCGCATTCCATGGGACGCGGACCTGGATTCGCTTGCTGCGCCGGAGGCCCGGGAAGGCCATGCGAACAACCCCTTGCCTCATGGATCCAACCTGATGATTCCGCTCGGTGTTGTGGACCGTCCTGAATGCCAGTCCGTTCACTTGCTTCAGTGGTCTCCCCTGGCAGATGGGCCTCTGGCCATGATCGGCAGCGGATCGAGCGGCTTGCCGGAGAGTTTTCGGGCAGTGTCAGCAGCCCTTGCAAGCCATCCGGGCAACCCCCATCTCTACATCCTCGATGCCGTGGGGATGCTCGGGGTGGCCGATGAGCCACGCCATTTTGGTGCTGCTGTAGGGCTTCATCAACTGCCGTTGGCGGTGCGGGTCCTTGAGCGGATATCGCAGGAGATGGACGAGCGTCGCAGCGCTGCCCGATCCGTGCAGCATTCACCTCTGGTCCTGATCGTCGCTGGGTGGTGCACTTGGCAGTCGGCCCTGAGAGTCAGTCAATGGGCTTGGGCTGAAGATCTTTTCCGCGACATCGTCCGGGACGGCCCACCGCTCGGTGTCAGCGTTCTCATCTGTGGCGAACGCGAACTGGTCGGCAGCCGCTTCTTTGCCGCAGTTCCGAACCGCGCCTTCTTCCCAACCGGCTCCACTGAAGAGTCGCGCTTTCATTGGCCCCGGATCCAGGCTGCACAGCATGTCCCGGGCAGGGCCGTGGTCTTCGGTGATATCGCCGACGGGGAGCCCGCGGTTGCTCAATTCCGGGACGCCCCGGCCGACGGCACCTGGCCATACCAAAGTCCGGTCAGAACATCCGATCCCCCGTTCCGGGTAAGGTCCCTTCCACGCCAACTCGATCGAGAGCTGTTTGAGCTCGAGGTTGCCGGCTCTGCACACCCTGATCCGCGGAACCTATGGATCGGGCTGGGTGGCGACGAAGCACGTCCAGTCTCGGTGCCGCTCAGGCCGAAGGGCGTGAGCCTTGTCCTTGGGGCACCCGGCTCGGGAAAGTCATCAATCCTCTCCACCCTTGAAATTCTCAACCCCGGTGTGAAATGGATCCGCCCCAGGAAGGGAGAACAAACCGGACCGTTCTGGACCAGAGTAGCCAAGGAATCCTTGTCCGGAAGCTTTGACCCCACGGGCATCTTGTTGGTGGATGATGCAGACAGCCTGGATGCGGAGGCACGCCAGGCTCTTGCCGGTCTCCTGGGAAATACAGCCGGCATCATCATGACGGCAACCACCAGCCCCGCTTTGCACCGAAGGCTTCCCCTCACCGATGAGGTTCAAGCCAACCGCACGGGGCTGGTTCTTGCGCCCCGCACACCCCTCGATGCCGACGTTTTCGGCGTCCGCTTACCGATATATGGGCAAGCCTCCCCGGGCCGGGGAGTACGGATCAGCGGACAAGAGCTGCTGCCCTTCCAAGCAGTCTTCGACCACAGCCGGGAGAGCTAGATGGCGCCCTGCGAAGTACCGGTCCGCGATGCGTAGGAAATCACTGGACGCTGGAACAGGAACACCAGCGCGGCAAGTGCTGGAACAATCATGGCCAGGCCGGGAAGGATCAAGCCGCCGGACATCGTAGGGAATCCGATCGTCAGGACGAACAATTGGGCAACCAGAGCAGCCGCCCTTGTCCACCTGTACCCGCGGAACAGGAAGTGCCCCACCGCGAACAACCAGGCAGAGAAGGCCAGCAGCAGCCCGAGAGTGAAGACCGCCCCCCAGAAGGTAAGGACGGGCGCGCCGCTCAGCAGCTCAAAGGCATACCAAGCCGCGGCTCCCAAGAGGGCAACAGCTTCAAGCACCACAACAATGGAGATGACCACAATGCCTGCGGGCCGGCTGCTCCGGGCCAGCTCAGATCCGGCAGGCTTACCCGTGGTGTACGGGCGGGTCGAATCGTCGTTTCCATCGTGGCCTGGGGATGGCTGGGCAGGGTTCGCAGGAGGTCTTGACACACTGGCACACTACCCGAGATAGTCATTGAGCAGTGAGGGCACTGGCAGCTGATGTGATGCATCGCTCACGGATTCCGGGCATTTCAACGACTCATACCCCTTGTTTACAAGGCGTTAACATGAAACGCTTGACTCAGACGACCAAGGGGGCCCATGCGGGCCCCTTTCCTTTGGAGCCTCTCGTGAATGTTTTCACAAGAGCCGCTCACCTAGTTCTCACACGAATGGAGTGACTGATCAGCATGGATTGGCGTAATCGCGCAGCCTGCCTCGACAAGGACCCGGAACTCTTCTTCCCAGTCGGCAACACGGGGCCAGCACTTCTCCAGATAGAAGAAGCCAAGAGTGTTTGCCGCCGCTGCCCTGTGGTGGATACCTGCTTGCAGTGGGCACTCGAGTCCGGCCAGGATGCCGGCGTCTGGGGCGGTATGAGCGAAGACGAGCGCCGCGCACTCAAGCGCCGCGCAGCCCGCGCGCGCCGCGCTTCCTAACAGGCCAACAAAACAAAAAGTGCGAGGCCGCGGACCATATGGTCCGCGGCCTCGCACTTTAAGAACGGGAGCAGGCTCCTGGCCTAGCTGCGGGCCAGGTTGAGGACGATCTCGACGGCGGTACCCCCGCCGTCGCGAGGGCTCCATTGGATGGTGCCCCCAAGTTCGCTGGTCACGAGGGTGCGAACGATCTGCAGGCCGAGGCCTTCAGCGTACTGGCCGTCCGGAAGCCCCACGCCGTCGTCGGCAACAGTAACGGTCAGGAACTCGTCGTTCCCGTCGCCCGCCGCCCGGTCGGCCAACAGCCAAACAGTTCCGGTCCGTCCTTCCAGTCCGTGTTCGACGGCATTGGTCACCAACTCGTTGATCACCAGTGCCAGGGGTGTCGCGAAGTCGCTGGGCAGTTCACCAAACAGGCCGGACCTCTCGGTACGGACGTGTTGCGACGGTGAAGCGACTTCTGCCGAGAGTCGGAACTGGCGGCCAATGAGTTCATCGAAGTCCACACTCTGGGTCAAGCCTTGGGACAAGGTCTCGTGAACCAGAGCAATAGTCGCCACCCGGCGCATCGCTTGCTCCAGGCCCTGCTTCGCTTCGTCGCTGACCATACGGCGGGACTGCATACGGAGCAGGGCCGCCACCGTCTGGAGGTTGTTCTTTACCCTGTGATGGATTTCCCGGATCGTGGCGTCCTTGGTGACCAGCTCCATTTCCCGCCGCCGCAGCTCCGAGACGTCGCGGCACAGGACCAGTGCGCCGAAGCGGTGCTGTTCATCCCGCAAGGGAATGGCCCTAAGGGACAGGCTGACGCCGCGGGACTCAATTTCGCTGCGCCATGGCATACGGCCCGTGACCACCAGGGGCAGGGTCTCATCGACCATTCGACGGTCCTTCAACAGTCCGGCCGTGACCTCGGCCAGCGACCTGCCCTCAAGCGATTCCACCTCGCCCAGCCGGCGGAAGGCGGAGACGCCGTTGGGGCTCGCGTACTGCACTACCCCGTCCGCATCAAGCCGGATCAACCCGTCCCCCACGCGTGGAGCGCCACGGCGGGAACCTGTGGGCGACGCGAAATCCGGCCAGAGTCCGAGGGTTCCCATTCGCAGGAGGTCGTATGCGCACTGGCGATACGTGAGCTCAAGCCGCGACGGCATGCGTGAACTCGACAGATCCATGTGCGAGGTCACCACCGCGAGGGTCCTGCCGTTGCGCACCATGGGAACTGCCTCAACACGTAAGGCCATCTCGCTGCTCCAGCTCGTCTCACTGGAGCGCTCGATCGAGCGGCTGTTCCAAGCCTTGTCCACCAACGGACGCAGGTCCGAGCGAATGCCCTCGCCCACGAAGTCCGCGTGGAACACCGTGTGGGATGTTGAGGGACGAACGTGGGCGAGAGCTATGTAACCAAGCTCGGGATGGGGGAACCACAAAGCGAGGTCCGCGAACGCCAAGTCGGCGACCATTTGCCAGTCGCCGACCAGGAGGTGCAGCCATTCGGCATCTCCCGGCCCGAAATCAGCATGTTCCCTGATGGGGTCCGTAAAGATTGCCACTGCACCTCCATTTACGACGCGGGCACCACGCTAGCGTCGGACGATTGACCTCAAGAGCCTTAATGCTACCGACAGTGAGGCCATGTCGTCGGCTTCGAGGGCGTTCACCTCATCGAACATGGTCTTCGCGCGTCCCAGTTGCTCAGCGTTCAGTTCCTCCCAGGCCTTGAGGCGATCCTCAGCAGCGGTTCCACGCTCGCTCGACTCAAGGACCGACGTCGTAATATCCGCCACCGTGGAGTAGAGGTCGTCACGCAAGGCCGCGCGGGCCAATGCCTGCCACCGGTCGTCACGAGGCAAGGCGCTGATGCGTTCCAGCAGCGAGTCGGCGTGGAACCGGTTGAAGACGGTGTAGTAGACCTGCGCCACGTCTTCGACGCTGGTGTTGCGCGACTGTGCGATCCGAGCGATGTCCAAGAGCGCGTAGCTTTCGAACAATTCCGCCCACCGGTGTGCCAGGTGATCCGGGAGATCCCAGCCACGTGCCTTGTCAAGCCAACCGGAAATGCGCTCTTTGTCCTCACCGCGCAGGTAATCCAGCAGTCGACCCCGCAACGGCGCCATCATGGGCTTGAAGGACTCCACTACCTCGGCAATCGGCTGCGAAGCGATGCTCTGGCCGAGCACCCAGCGGACGGCACGGTCCAGGAGCCGCCGGATGTCCAGATGCACTTCGCTCCAGTGCTCAGTGGGAAACGAGGCTGGCAGGGCGTTCAGTTCGTCAATCATCGAGTCGAGGTCGTAGATCTCGCGCAAGGCCACGAAAGCCTTCGCTACGGCGACCTCGTTTGCCGACGTCTCCTCGATGGCCCGGAAGGCGAAGGTGATTCCGCCCAGATTGATGATGTCGTTCGCCACTACGGTGGCGATGATTTCCCGGCGAAGCGGATGGGTATCGAGTTCGGCATCGAATTTATCGCGCAACTGCTTGGGGAAGTACGAGCGGATGGTCTCCTTGAACCACGGGTCGTCCGCGAGGTTGCTGTCGCGGAGGGCCGCTCCGAGCTCGATCTTGGCGTAGGCCGCCAGAACGGAAAGTTCGGGGGACGTCAGCCCCTGGCCCTGTTCGAGCCGCTGCCGCAGTGTCTCGGTGGACGGCAGTGCTTCAAGGTCGCGCTTAAGGTCCGCGGACTTCTCAAGCCAGTCCATGAGCCGCTCGTAACTCGGACTCCATTCAGCAACACGGGTGCGGTCATTGAGAAGCAGGATGTTCTGATCGATGTTGTCGCGCAGGACCAGGCGGCCCACTTCGTCGGTCATATCGGCCAGGAACGCCGCACGTTCGGACGCCTCCAGTTTGCCTGCGGCAACCATGCGGTCCACGAAGATCTTGATGTTGACCTCGTGGTCGGAGCAGTCCACGCCTGCAGAGTTGTCGATGGCGTCCGTGTTAAGGATGACACCCTGCAACGCGGCCTCGATGCGTCCGCGCTGGGTCAGGCCCAGGTTTCCGCCTTCACCGACAACCTTCACACGCAGGTCCTTGCCGTCCACCCGGATGGCGTCGTTGGCTTTGTCGCCCACGGCAGCGTTCGTCTCCGTGCTGGCCTTGACGTAGGTGCCGATCCCGCCGTTGTAAAGCAGGTCGGCAGGTGCCAGGAGGATGGCACGGAGCAGTTCCGGCGGGCTGAGTTGGCTGGTGCCTTCGGGCAAACCAAGCGCTTGGCGGACCTGCTCCGAGACGGGAATGGTCTTGGCCTGCCGCGCGTACACACCTCCGCCTTCACTGATGAGCGAACGGTCGTAGTCATCCCAAGACGAGCGCGGCAGTTCGAACAGGCGCTGCCTCTCGGCAAACGAGGCGGCTGCATCCGGCGTTGGATCAAGGAAAATGTGCCGGTGGTCGAAGGCTGCCACGAGGCGGATGTGACGCGACAACAGCATGCCGTTGCCAAAGACGTCGCCGGACATATCGCCTACGCCCACCACGGTGAATTCTTCGGTCTGGGTATCGAGGTCCAGTTCACTGAAATGCCGCTTGACGGACTCCCACGCGCCGCGGGCCGTGATGCCCATGGCCTTGTGGTCGTAACCCACCGAGCCGCCGGACGCAAAAGCGTCACCGAGCCAGAAGCCGTACTCGGCGGCCAGCCCGTTGGCTGTGTCGGAGAACGTGGCCGTTCCCTTGTCAGCTGCGACCACCAGATAGGAATCATCGCCGTCGTGACGGACAACGTCCGACGGCGGGACAAGCCTTTCGCCGTCCGGGGAAGTCACGAGGTTGTCGGTGATATCCAGCAGGCCACGGATGAACGTCTTGTAGCTTTCGATCCCCTCAGCCATCCAAGCCGCGCGGTCGACTGCAGGGTTCGGCAGTTTCTTGGCAAAGAAGCCGCCCTTGGCACCGGTCGGGACGATCACTGCGTTCTTGACAGTCTGTGCCTTGACGAGGCCCAGGATTTCGGTGCGGAAGTCCTCCCGGCGGTCGGACCACCGGAGGCCACCCCGGGCCACCTTTCCGAAACGAAGGTGCACACCCTCGACGCGGGGCGAGTAGACCCAGATCTCGTACATAGGACGCGGGAAGGGAAGCCCATCGATGGTTGTCGGATCGAGCTTGAAGCTAAGGTAATCCTTGTTCTGGAAGTAATTGGTGCGCAGCGTCGACTCGATCAGGTTGACGAACGTGCGAAGCACGCGGTCGGCGTCAAGGGTGGCCACTTCGTCTATTGCCTGTGCGAGCGCAGCCCGGGCGGCGCCCTGGCGGGCCGGACGCTGCCCTTCTTCGAGGGCCGGATCGAACCGGGCTGCAAACAGTACCATCAACCCGCGGGCGACGTCGGGGTTGGCCAGAAGCGTATCGGCGATGAATCCGAAGGAGTTCGTGTTGCCCATTTGACGCATGTACTTGGCATAGGCACGCAGCACAGTGACCTGACGCCAGTGCATGCCTTCGCGCAGCACCAATCGGTCAAAATTGTCTGATTCAACGGAACCGGTCACTGCGGCTCCGAAGGAGTCCGCCAAGAGATCGCCTGTTGCCAGCGGATCGATGCCCGTGGGGTACTTCAGGCCGAGGTCATAGAGGAAGAAGTCGCGGTGGTCTGCCGTCTCGATTTCGAACGGACGCTCGTCCAGGACTTCCAGCCCCAGATTGTGGAAGTAGGGAAGGATCTGGCTCAGGCTCTTGGGCTCCATGAGGTAGAGCTTCACCCTGGCGTCTTCCTCCAAGGACTCCCCTGCCCCCTCAGGGAGGTACACATGGACGCCAGGACGGATCTCGGTGACCGTTTCGCCGGTGCGTTCCGACTGGGCTCCGTACTTCTCGAAGCGCTCGATATCCTCAAGCGCGTCCTCGACCTCGTAGTCAACCCGGTAACCCGCCGGAAACGCTTCCGCCCACAACGCCGACAAAACCTCGGCGTCGTCGCCTCGGTTTTCCCGCAGGACTTCGGCAATGCCCTCGCTCCAGGAACGGGAAGCCCGCATCAGCCTGTGCTCAAGCTCCTGGACGTTGACTTCGGCCAGCTCAGCAGTCCGGGGCAGCCTGATCCGGAAAAACACACGGGCTAGGGCCGACTCCGTAATCCTCGCCTCATAGTCAATGCTTTCGGCCTGGAAGGTCTCCCGGAGTTCCTGCTCGATCCTGAGCCGAACACTGGTGGTGTACCTGTCACGAGGCAGGTAGACCACAGCCGACATGAACCGACCGTAGATGTCGGGCCGGAGGAAGAGCTTGGTTCGGCGGCGTTCCTGGAGCCGCTGGATTCCCGTGGCGGTCGCCGAAAGGTCGGGGATCTCGATTTGGAACAGCTCGTCGCGAGGGTACGTTTCCAGGATGCCCAGCAGGTCCTTGCCCGAGTGCGAATCGGTGGGGAACCCGGCATTGCGAAGCACGGCGTCCACCTTGTCCCGGACAATCGGGATGCTTCGGACGGATCCGGTGTAGGCGCTGGTGGCGAACAAACCGATGAACCGGCGTTCGCCGTTCACGTTGCCTGCAGAGTCGAAGCTCTTGACGCCGATGTAGTCAAGGTATGCCGGACGATGGACGGTTGAGCGCGAGTTTGCCTTGGTGATGACCAGGGCCCGCTTTTCCCGTGCCCGTTTACGGCCGGCGTCCGTAAGATGTTGGATTTGCCGCGTGTTGTCGCCCGCGCGGAGCAGCCCCAGGCCGCTGTCTTCGCGAAGTTCCAGGACATCCTCGCCATTGTCGTCAATGAGGTCATACTCCCGGTAGCCGAGGAACGTGAAGTTCCCGTTGTCCAACCACCGCAACAGGTCCTGCGCTTGCCGGAGTTCGGCAATTTGCTCGGGATGGGAGACAGTCCCCAGTGCTTCGGCAAGCTCGAGTGCCTTGCTCCGCATCTTGGGCCAATCGTCAACTGCGGCCCTGACATCGCCGAGCACCCTCAGCAGCCCGGCAATCAGTTCGGCTCGTGCATCTTCGCTGACACGGTCGACTTCGACGGCGATCCAGGATTCCATGTGGGAGGCATTGTCACCGTCGCCAAGCAGGTGGGCAACGCTGGGCAGGGCGGCCGTGTCGCCGCTGGAGATGCCAATGTTTGACGGGACACGTGAGACTTTGCTCAAGGCACCGGACACCCGGTCGCGGGTCACCACGAAAAGTGGGTGCATGACAAGGCGGATGGCACAGTTCTGGCGGACCAATTCGGCGTTGACCGAATCCACCAGGAAGGGCATATCGTCGGTCACGATATAGACGACGCTTCGGTCGGCCTCGCTGCCAACCTCGACAATTGGATTGCCGGGCTTGCGGGACTCCGCGACATGCCTGTGCTTATTGGCCCGGTCAATCAGCAGTTCAGGGGCATAACCCCGGGAGTCGTCTTCGGCGAGGTGCTCGTAGTAGTCACCAAAGAACCCTTCCCGGATAACTGCTGCATCGGACCGATCCTCCACGCTGGACCCTGACGACATCTACAAACGCCTCCATTACCTGTCGATTGCTGCGACTCTGCAGCCCACATGGTGAGCCTAGCGCTTAAGGAGGCGCATGGCTCTGGTAGTTCGTCCAGCAGATTTGCGATTTTGCTGGACGGGCGCACAGACCAGTCCGGCAATGGCTAACCGCAGGGGTGAAGTGGGAGCTGACTCCAGCAGAACAGTCCCGCACAGCAAGGCCGCATCACAGGCCGGAAAGTCTGCCGGGAGATACGCCTCGATGCCCATGCGGGGGCCAAATCGCTCCCACGCCTCGTCCAATTGCCGCCTGGGCGACCTTCCGGCAGCCGCCGGCCGCACTTTATTCAGCACGACCCTGGGCGACACGTGCGGGCATGCCAGCTCCAGCTCGGCGATGCCACGGACCAGCCTGGGAACCCCCACAGCGTCGGCCGCACCAACAGCTATCACCTCATCGGCCAACTCCAGGCAACGGAGTGTCGCTCCGTTTCGGCGGGGCGCCAAGGTGTCAAAGCTCAGCTCCTCGTCGGCTTCAAGACAGAAGCCCACGTCAACCACCACCACATCCGCAGCCTGCTTGGCCCGCTCAAGGACCACGGACAACGCCGGGGCCCGCAGTTCCGTCCAGCGGTCCGCCCGGGTAATGCCGCTGAGGATCCGGAAACTCCCCTTCGACGTGTGGACGTGGGTAGCTGCGCGATCGAAAGCCGATCCGTCCAGGATGCCTTGGTCCGCCAGCCGGCAGGCCTGGGCAAGTCCGGCCGATTCCTCCAGGAGGCCAAGCATTGCTGCTGCGCTCGCGCCGTAACTGTCGGCGTCAACCAAGATCACTGAGTTCCCTGCCGCGGCGAGTTCAGCAGCGATGTTGACCGCCACCAAGGTTCGCCCCGGCGCGCCCGCCGGCCCCCAAACCGCGATGATGCGCCCTGGATTCCCCACATCGTCTTGAACAGCCGCCTCCACCGGCGGCAACGATTGGAAAGACAGTTCGGCGAATCCCGCATCCAAAGAGGACTTGGACCGGCCGCGTTCCCGCTGCATGTCCACGACCTCTGAAATTCTTCCGGCCAAATCAATCGGCCCGATGTCCAATGCGGCAGGAGCCGCGCCAATGGACTCCAGGCGCATGGCCTCGGCCGGATCGTCCGTCAGGACCACAATGGAAACTCCGACGATGTCCAGCCGGTCCACCAAGGAGGCGGTCAGCTCGCTGGAGCCTTCCGATACAACAGCGGCCTGGGCCAGACCACTTTGGCAGGCAGCCATGAGCTCGGCCAGTTCCGAGCAACGCCGAACAACTGTGACTGGTCCGTGCAACCGTTCGAGTCCACCAACAAGGGCTTCGGTCGCCTGGCCCAACGTAATCACGGCAATGCTCATCGGCCTGTGCCCGAGGGATTCCACACCACTGACACCCTGGCAGCGTTTGCTTGCGCCCCCAACAACGCGGGCATCTGCTGGTCGGTCACCAGTACCAGGACAACGGTGGCCTTGGACGCGCCGAGGGCCGTGGAGCCCGGCGTGACCTGTGATATCTCGGCCCCGGGCAACAAAAGCGTTGGCTGGTCGTACGCACGCTTGGAACCGGGCAATGCCACCCATACATCCACCCGCGCACCGGCCACCACCTGCACCGGCAGCGGTTCTTCCACAGAGATGGCCACTGGTTTGCGGTTGAGCGCCTCCGCCTGGCCAAGACTCTGACGCGGCACCAGCTGATCTTTCTCAACCCGCTGCAGCGCTACCTTGCCTTCCGTGACACCTTCCGCCACCGCCAAGTAGGCTGTCTCCACCTCGTCCAGCCGCACATTGACCACCTTGAGATCATCACGGGTGACCCGTTGGCCCACTGCGATTGGCTCACGGGCAGCAAACATCTGCGTGGTCTTATCGGCCGACCCGATGACCGCAATGACGCAGGATACAGATGCGAGAACCAACAGGATTCCAGTGAGGAGGCGGGGGTCCCTCCATGAGGGCCTCTTGAGCCTCGCACCCGCACTCGTGTTATCTCGGTCCATTCGCGGTGCTCCCCCAGTCAGTTATGGCAGGTTGTCGTCAGGCCTACCCATTCTTGCCGGAGGGGACGGGCGCCCCCAAGCCAACCGATGCAAAGTGCCGGAAATTGTGGATAACTGCACCAAACCAGCCAACCAGTGGCAAAATATACCCATGCCCCGTTTCCTGACTCTGGCGGACGTCGCCGAACAATTGCAGATCAACTCACCCCAGGCCTACGCCCTGGTTCGCAGCGGCGAGTTGAAGGCCATCCAGGTCGGAGGCCGCGGCCAATGGCGCATCGAAGAGAAAATGCTCGAGCAGTACATTGAGGAGCGCTACGCAGAAGCGAGCCGAATGATCGAAAGGTCCAGGACCAAAAGCGCCTAGCCACTCCAGCGATGCCTGCAGGGCGGTTGCGCGGGCCGCCCTAGAAATCTTGTCGTGCGGTGGAACAGACCGCCGCCAATGCACCAAAGGGCACCGTGATGACCGAGTCCACAGCCCCGGCCCGCCTCGCTTCGCCCCTTGTCACGGCCACGTCTACGTAGTCCTGTCCCGCCCTGTCAATCACGCCCACGAAGACACGGCTGGCCTGCCCGGTCGAGGCTACGTGCACGGAGACCTCCATCCTGCCCCGGGCAAGTCCCCTGAGTGCGCTGGCCAGCCCGGGTCCTCCGCCACCGCCCGGGGATGTTTTGCGGACCAGCCGTCCCAGGCCTTCGATAAAGCAGACGGACCCCCAAGGCACCAGCCACTGGCGGTGGCCTTGGGCAAGAACCAGCCAATCCTTGCCCAAGCGTCCAAGCACTCCTGCAAGGCGGTCCCCACTCGAAAGTACGAGCACCAATTCATGGCCTATCACGCCGCGTAACCTGTCCCCCAGGCTTAACTGCGCCAATTCAACACGGGCGCGCTCGGAAATTTCCGCTTCCTGCGCCCGGGTGCCCTCCTCGGAAAATTGTGCTTCCAAATCGTCAAATAGAGAGTCCCACCTCATCTTCCCAGAGTAGGCTCTACACCAAGCCCGCGCCAAGATCGGACCCGGCACCCTGTACATCGATTGGACAAACCGAACAAAGCATGTCAAAAATTGGCTAAGTGCATCAAATGACATCAAACATGTGATCTGAATGGGGGCGGAATGGGCCGGGACAATTCTCTTCGATGGAACGACGCTGCCATCGCCGGGATAATCCTCGGGCTGGGCCTGCTCTTTGCTCTCACGGGACTGCTGACGGATCGGGAGCATGCTGCCGGACCCCAAGCCCTCGGTTTCGACCGCTTGCTTGGCCTCACGGCCAATGTCCTTGGCCTCGCGATTGTGGCGTGGTGGCTCTTGACCTTCGGCCTTGCCCTCCTGGCCGCCGTACTGCGAAGGACGGGCCGCAAGTCCAGCGCCAACGTGGTAGCCAAGTACAGTCCCGGGTTCATGGTTCGCCTGGCGTTTGCCTTGCTGAGCGTCAACCTTTGGGGAGGGCCGGCAGCACAAGCCGAAACGCCACCCGAACCTGGGTGGCAACCCGCGCCCGTTAGTACAACTGCCCATAGGCCCGCCGAATGGCAACATTCTGAAGCCCACTTCGCACCTCAATGGAAGCCACGGGCGCCACTCGTCGAACCCGGACTTCTGGGCCGCTCCGCAGCCAGAACCAATGCCTTGGCCCCTTCCAGCAAAGCCAGCGTCGTTGTCAAAGACGGCGATACACTCTGGGCCATCGCAGCCCGCTGGTCCGGCCCAATGGCCACCGACGTGGACATCGCGATGGCCTGGCCACGGTGGTACGCAAGCAACCGCCCTACCATCGGGGATGACCCCTCGGTCCTCCGCCCGGGTCAAGTGCTGCAGCCTCCGCCGGACTGAACCACGAACAACAAAAACTGAACGCTGTCCGCTCAGGGACACCGTTTACCCATCCAAAGTCAATCCCAGAAAAAGCCAATAGAGCCAGGCCATCCCCCGCCGGGCTGTGAACGCCTATTCCTGAGGATTGACCATGACTGTTACCACGGCACGCCGTCCCGCGGATGTCCCGACACCGACACAAGTGGCAAAGCGAGGCGCCGGTGCGTCGAACATCGACATCCGCTTGGTGGCACGAAGCATCGCACAAGCTGCCGTTGAGGTCATTGCAGGCACGCGGCCTGTACAACAGCTTGCACGGTTTCTCGAAGCAGACTGCTATGTTGCGCTCCAGCACCGGGCCGGGCTCACACGGGACTTCGTTGTACGGTCCAGGGCCCCGCAAAGGATCCATCTCAGTCCCATGGTCCGTTCCGTCCGCGTTTGCCGCATCTCGGACGAGGTCCACGAGGCCAGCGTCGTCGTGGCAGAGGATCTTCGGTGCCGGGCCATAGCCATGAGGCTCGAGCTCTGCGATGGCGCCTGGCGGGTCACGGCATTGGAAATCGGCTGAGGCCACACCGCCAAACAAGAAGGCCCGGGACCGTTCGACGTGAACGGTCCCGGGCCTTTTCGCCGCGTCAAAGCAGCGCGTGAATGCCTACCGGCGCTTCTTCTTGGCTGGCTTCCGCTGCTCCTGGGCGGCTGCTTTGGCGGGGTTGCCGGAGCGCCCCGAGGTCCTGCCTTCGATGCGCGTTTGCGTTGCCCCATCCTCGCCGGGAGCCGTGTACTGCAGCTGGGCCGGCTTTTCGGGAGCCTCCAAACCAGCTGCCCGGATCTGCGGATCATGGTGTTCAGTGTGCGCACCAGCAGCGGTGTCGTCTGCGACTACCACATCCTCCGCCGGCGTGACCTCAACCTCGAGGTTGTACAGGAATCCGATACTCTCCTCACGGATGGCCTCCATCATGCTCTGAAACATCGTGAAGCCCTCACGCTGGTACTCGACCAACGGGTCACGCTGTGCCATCGCCCTGAGGCCGATGCCTTCCTTGAGGTAATCCATCTCGTAGAGATGTTCCTGCCACTTGCGCCCCAAAACGGACAGCACAACGCGACGTTCAAGCTCCCGCATGCTCTCGGAGCCGATGGCTTCCTCGCGCCCCTGGTAGACCAGCCGTGCGTCAGAAAGGATTTCTTCACGAAGGAACTCAGCCGTGACCTTCGATTTACCTCCGGCCTCGTCAATGATCTCCTGAGCAGTCACCGTCGCCGGGTAAAGCGTCTTGAGGTTGGACCACAACTGGTTGAAGTCCCAATCGTCCCCCGTTCCCTCTGCTGTCGCAGAGTCGATAAGGGCATTGATGGTGTCTTCCAGGAAGTACTGGACTTTCTCATGGAGATCGTCACCTTCAAGAATCCTGCGGCGGTCTCCGTAGATGGCTTCACGCTGACGGTTCAGGACGTCATCGTATTTAAGGACGTTCTTGCGCTGCTCAGCATTGCGGGCTTCCACCTGGCCCTGTGCAGACGCAATGGCGCGGGACACCAGTTTGGACTCCAAGGCGACGTCGTCCGGAACCGAGCTGTTCATGAGCCGTTCGGCGGCACCGGAGTTGAACAACCGCATGAGGTCGTCGGTCAGGGAAAGGTAGAAGCGGGACTCGCCGGGGTCGCCCTGGCGTCCGGAACGTCCGCGAAGCTGGTTGTCGATGCGCCGGGACTCGTGGCGCTCCGTACCCAGGACGTAGAGTCCGCCGAGGTCCAGGACTTCCTCGTGCTCGTCCTTGACAGCCTGCTTGGCAGCAGAAAGGGCCTCTGGCCAGGCAGCCTCGTAGGCTTCGGAGTTTTCTTCCGGATCGAGGCCACGCTTGGCAAGCTCAGCGATAGCAGTGAATTCGGCGTTGCCGCCGAGCATGATATCCGTTCCACGTCCGGCCATGTTGGTTGCCACGGTAACGGCACCCTTGCGCCCGGCCTGCGCGACGATGGAAGCTTCCCTCGCGTGGTTCTTCGCGTTGAGGACTTCGTGTCGGATGCCTTCCTTGGCCAGGAGCTTGGAGAGGTATTCACTCTTTTCGACGCTCGTGGTGCCTACCAGAACCGGTTGTCCGTTTTCGTGCCGCTCCGCAATGTCCTTGACCACGGCGTCGAACTTGACGATTTCATTCTTGTAAACGAGGTCCGACTGGTCGATGCGCTGCATGTCGCGGTTGGTGGGAATGGGCACTACACCCAGCTTGTAAGTGCTCATGAATTCGGCCGCTTCGGTCTCAGCCGTACCCGTCATACCGGAAAGCTTCGAATACATGCGGAAGTAGTTTTGCAGCGTGACCGTGGCGAGGGTCTGGTTTTCAGCCTTGATCTCGACGTTTTCCTTGGCCTCGATGGCCTGGTGCATGCCCTCGTTGTACCGGCGTCCGGCCAGGATGCGTCCCGTATGTTCGTCGACAATCAGGACTTCGCCGTCGAGGATGACGTAGTCCTTGTCCCGCTTGAAAAGTTCCTTGGCCTTGATGGCATTGTTGAGGAAGCCAATCAGCGGAGTGTTGGCGGATTCGTACAGGTTTTGGATGCCAAGGTAGTCTTCCACCTTCTCGATGCCCGCTTCCAGGACACCAACGGTGCGCTTCTTTTCATCGACCTCGTAGTCCACCTCAGGCTGGAGGCGAAGGACCACTTTGGCGAACTCGCTGTACCAGCGGTTGGTATCGCCTTGGGCCGGGCCGGAGATGATGAGCGGGGTACGGGCTTCGTCGATCAGGATCGAGTCCACTTCGTCCACGATCGCGAAATTGTGGCCCCGTTGGACGAGTTCGCTTGAATCCCACGCCATGTTGTCGCGCAGGTAGTCGAAGCCGAATTCGTTGTTGGTGCCATAGGTGATGTCAGCGGCGTACTGTTCGCGTCGAACAGCGGGATCCTGGTTGGACAGGATGCAACCGCTGGTGAGTCCCAGGAAACGGTAGACGCGTCCCATGAGTTCGGACTGGTATTCGGCGAGGTAGTCGTTCACGGTGACAACGTGTACGCCCTTGCCAGTGAGCGCGTTCAGGTACGCAGGAGCAGTGGCAACGAGTGTCTTGCCTTCACCGGTTTTCATTTCGGCAATGTTGCCCAGGTGCAATGCGGCACCACCCATAAGCTGGACGTCGAAGTGCCGCATACCCAGGGTTCTCGAGGATGCCTCACGGACGGCGGCGAACGCCTCGGGGAGGAGGTCGTTCAGGGCTTCGCCGTCCTCGTGCCGGGAGCGGAGACGGTCGGTTTCCTCGCGGAGTTCGGCATCGGAGAACGTCTTGAAGGAGTCCTCAAGGGCATTGATGGAATCGGCATAGTTCCGCAGTTGCTTGAGGGTTTTTTTATCACCCGTGCGGAGAAGTTTTTCGATTAGTGATGCCACGTGAAATTGCTCCCAGTCTCATGCTGCCGAATTCTGGCTGTTTCAGTCTACGGGAGAGACCAAGGCCACGCTGTCGGTTTTCCCTGTCAGCGGATTGTCCGCCGGGTCCTTCCAGGCGGGCCCAACTGCCATGGCGTCGGCAAGGTCCGCGGCAAGATCACCCACGGGTTCCACTGCTATCTCCTGCAGCCCCAACCATTCAGCCATGAGCCTGAGCTCTTCGGAAAGCTCGACGGCGGTGTCCGCCGGGGCTCCCGGCTCGCCAAATGCCGAACGCACCAGGAGTCGTCCGGTGGCCCTGTCTGCTTTCAGGTCCACCCTGGCCACCATTGCTTCCCCCAGCAGGAACGGCAGTACGTAGTAGCCAAAACGCCGTTTGGCCGCCGGAGTGTAGATCTCAATGCGGTAATGGAAACCGAACAGTTCCTCAAGGCGACGGCGCTCAAAGACCAGGGAGTCGAAAGGACTCAGCAACGCCCGTCCCTCGGCTTTGCGCGGGACTCGGGCTTCCACGTGCCGGTAGGTATCCCGGGCCCACCCTTGCACCGACACTTTCTCGAGACGCCCTGCGTCCACCAGGCGCTGGACCGACTCAGCACCGGCTTTCACCGGCGTCCGGAAATAGTCGGCAAAACAGCGTACTGTACCGATCCCGTGGGCCCGGCCGGCGGCCTCGATCAGTCTGTCCATGGATTTCTCCACGTCCGTGGACGCGGAGGGTGTGCCCGGATAGACCCTCGATGTCAGGGTGTAGCGCCGTTCGAACTGCGGGGTCCTGGATGCTGCCGAGACCCGGCCTTCCTCGAACAAATGCTCAAGGACCCGTTTTACGACGTTCCAATTCCAGCCCCAGTTCTCTCGTCCCGGGTCCTCATCATGTCCAAGTTTGGCGGTCAATTCAGCAGCCGTCATCGGTCGGCTTCCCGCCAGCGCCGCCATGATCCGGTCTTCCATGTCCGAACGGACGGCCGGATCCATGCGGTGCGCGCCCACCCAAAGGCGTTTTTGCCACAACAAGAGGTCCTGGAAATGCTCCGGCCTGATGAAACTCGCCTCGTGCGCCCAGTACTCCATCATCTTTCGGGGTGACCGCCCCGCCAGGGATTGCAGGATTGTGGGGTCGTAGTTCCCCAGCCTTGAGAAGAAAGGCAGGTAATGGCTTCTGGCCAGGACGTTGACCGAGTCGATCTGGACCAGTTGCAGTTGGGCAAAAGTCCGGCCCACCGCCCGCTTGGTGACGGGTCCGGTGGGCCGGGCTTTTGCTAATCCCTGTGCTGCCAACGCTGTCCGCCGTGCCTGGGAGAGGCTCAGCGAAACAGTCATGGAAGTCCTTTCGTAGGGGACGACCGTGCCTTACCTGGCGGTGGCCGCCTGGTCATCGGAACGGTATGCGTGGATCTTTTCCTCAACGGCGTCCTCGCCCGGTTCGCACGTCGAGTCAAGGGTAATCACACCATAGGTCCAGCCACTTCGCCGGTAAACCACGGATGGTGCGTTGGTTTCCTTGTCCAGGAACAGGTAGAAGTTGTGTCCCACGAGCTCCATGTTGTCCACTGCGTCGTCAAGCGTCAGTGACGCGGCCGGGAATACCTTCCGCCGGATGAGGACGGGTGAGTCGCCGGCCGGGATGTCGTTCTCGATGTCGTACGGTGACGGTTCGTCAGCCTGCAGTGCGGGATCCTGGTGGTTGCCCGCTTCGGCGTAGATCGGCTCGCTGGCGCTTGCGGGCTCGAGGGATGCTGTTGCTTCGCGTACGGCCTTGGGCGTGTGCCGCCCGTGGTGCACCTTCTTCCTGTCCTTCGCGCGACGCAGCCGCTCAAGCAGCTTGTTGTACGCGAGATCGAAGGCAGCAAATTTGTCAGCGGCTGTGGCCTCGGCACGGATCACGGGGCCTCGGCCCAGGACGGTCACTTCAACGGTGAGCTGGCCAGGTGTCTGGCGCGGATTGGTTTCCTTGGAAACCTTGGCGTCTACCCGCTGGACCTTGTCCCCAAGCGATTCGATCTTTGAGATTTTCTCGCCGGCGTATTCGCGAAAGCGATCGGAAACTGTCAGGTTTCGTCCGCTGATCATGAACTCCATGGTGCCCTCCAAATAACTCAGGTGACACGACAACGACGCTGTTTGGGGCCGGGTCTGACGGACAGTCGAGCCCCTTTCCGAGCCGCTATCGACAGGTACATCTGTTCTTGGTACCCACAACCGACGTTAGTTCATCAGCACGAGTTATTCACCCTTTAGCCACTTATTTTTTGTTTGCGTCTTGCTCGCTGCAGTGGGCTCGTCTTCCGCAGTAAAAGAGGCGTAGGCTGGTGGCCTCGTGGCCGCCAGGACAATGGCACCGCAAACTGTCATACCGGCCGCCTCCAAGGCCCTGCTGGCCTCCGCGAGGGTGGCCCCGGTTGTCAGGACGTCGTCCACGATCAGGCATCTGCGTCCACCGATTTTGGACCGGAAACCAGGCTTCACAACCATGGAGCCCGAAACCCGCCGTGCCCGTTCCCCACGTCCGAGTCCTTTCTGGCCGCCGGTGGCATGCAGCGCCGCCTGCCCAACGATTGCGCCCAAAACCGTGCCCCATACGCCGGTAAGCGCCTGCCAAAGCGGCCTTTCGCCCAGTGGGCCGCCTTTCCTTCGCAGGGCATCCACCATGCTGCTGTCCCCCAGCATGCGTCGACGGCGAACCGCGGCGAGAAGGAGGTGGACAGGACTGAATCCACGTTTCCGGAACGCCTTGCCGCTGCTGGGGACCGGAATGAGGATCAGCCCCTGTTCCGGCCCCACGGCAGCTTTGAACGCCTTGGCCAAGCATGGGCCCAAGACCGCTGCGAGTCGCCCCTGCCCACCACGCTTGAAGGACAGGATTGCTTGGGCAAGCTCATCCCGGTAAGGCCCCGCCGCGACCACGCCGAGCCTGGCGGTTCCATCGAAGTCCATCAGAACAGCCGCTTCCTGCTCGGCCCGAAAAGGGTGCCTGCACAGCAAGCGGATCCGTTTGGCGCACATGGCACACAGCACGGTGTCCTCCACCCCGCAACAAACACATTCCACAGGAACCAGGAGGTGCAGCAGCTCGGCAGCGGCCAGCTGGCACGTCTCCCCCATCCTGCCAACAAGGCTGGCGTATTCGCCACGGCGCGGAGCCACGACGGGCCCAACTCCCCCAAGGTCGGGATCTACGATTGCTTTCCGGCGTTTCGGAGCATCACGGTCGGCATGCCGACGCAGGGGGTACAGGGAAGCCATGGTTCAAGCCTGCCCGCGTGGGCCACGCCCGGGCACCGTTGCCGGGGGGTATGTGGAGAAACCGGGGCCTACCCGGGGAATGCCGGCTCCGTGGGCCCCTTCAGCTGCAGTTCCCATCCGTTCCCGACGCGTTGGAAGACTCCGGCTGCCGACTGGCCGAAGATCTGCTCTGAACCGTTTCCGGCACTCAGGCTGGTCAGTCCGTCCCACGGTGCGAGTTGCTGGGGGTCTCCGGAGGCAAGCGAAAGCAACTCCGGTACCACCGTCCCGGTTGCCGAAGCGGTCATGACAGCCACAGTGGACCCGTTGACCCATACCCCTTGGTCGGGCGACGAACCGGTGAAGAGGGTGATGGGGGCCGTGAGATCCTTGGGCGTGCCATCGGGGTTCCGTACGATGCCGGAGACTTGGACAGCTGTCTTGCCGTTGGCCACCGAGATGATCAACGCCCTGGCACCCTCGCGCGAGACCCTGAACTCCTTGACGGTCCTTCCGGACAGCCATGCGGGAGTCACTGTTGAGGAGGGAACGGCCATCCCGGGCGCCACCCCGGTCGGTTTGAACGCCACGATTTCAGTGGCTCCGTTTGCCCCGGGCCCCGCAGTCCAGACCCAATCGTGTGGGCTGAAGGATGGTCCCGTGAGCGTACTCCGTGTTGTTAGCTGGCGGGCTGGTTGACCTGGTTCGATCGAGTAGAGGGTTGTCCGGTCTCCATTGAGGAAGGCCACCGTTTGCGAGACGGGCGATTCCGCCGGCGCGTGGGGTCCCAGCCCCGCCACCGGTTGGATGTCCGGAAGGGGCGAGACCCTGTTGTTCTCGTAGCGGACAAGGTCCCCGTTGTTCACGGCTACTTGCCGGGCGGGAACACTCTTGTCCACCACAGGCGGCAGCACCGAGCCGTCGTCGTCAACCCGTACCAAATCCTGGTCCGCGCGGAGCTGGACGTTGATAACGTCAGGTTGGCTCCTGAACGTCAGCGCCAACTGGTTCTGCATGCGCTGCCGGTCTTCGGCGGAGGCATCGAAAAGCTCCTTGGCGGACAAGTCCACCTGGGCGGCACCGGAAACTACGGGGACCGACTCCCTCGCCAGTTTGATTCCCGACGGGAAGGCACTCACGACGGCGCCGCGCAAGTAGGGGGCGGGGCCGGCCAGCAGCGCGCTGGTCATCGACTTGACGGTCTTCTTCTTGATGAACCACCGGTAGTCGGGAACCGCATAGGTAAATGTCGGGTCGTAGAAGTAGATGGGGTAAGCCCCGTAGATCACCTTGAAGGTCTCCTCGGGGATGGCAGTGCCATCCGGTACCTTGGAGATGCGCCACTCCCCCTCCACTTGGTCGAGGGTAACGGGTATGGATTCCTTTGTCCCGGGTGGGTATTGCGTAGCGATGCCGTCGGCGTCCACGGAGTAGGCGAGGTCGAGCTCGTACACGTACTCATTTTCGACGGCGGTTTTGACCACTTGCGCTTCACGGAAGACTAAAGCCCGTTTGTCCGGCTTCCACGTCACGGACTGCGCCTGGGTCAGGTACTGGCGCGCCACCGGGTAGTCGTCCTCATAACCGCTGCCGGCCATGTAGAAGTCTTCGATGACGGCCTCCGGGCTGGCGCCGGCCCGGGGCGCTGCCGGGAAAAACACCGGGGCGTTCGAATTCCCGGCGCTTTCGTCCTTGCTCTTGCCCACGGGTCCGGACCGCGGAATCTGGGCGCACGACGCCAGGAAAAGCACGAGGACCGCCATCAGGGCGACGACTATCCGCCGGAGAGGCTTGGCGGTTGTCATGGGTTTCCTCCCTGAGTGCCGGGCGGTGGTCCAGGATCAGCATGGTCGGGACCGCGGGTTCCCGACTTGGCAGCCCCTGGGCCGGTATCCAGGACCAGCAACTGGTGCTCGATGCCGGTGTCCGGGAGGTCGATGTCCGCCGGTTCCAGCTGGAGCGGCGATTTGAGAATGGTTCCGCCTTGGCGCAGGGGAAGAGTGAGCCGGAAATTGGATCCGGCACCCTTGCGTCCCCAGGCCTGCAGCCAGCCGTTGTGGAGTTTGGTGTCTTCCGCGGCAATCGAAAGGCCGAGACCGCTGCCCCCGGTCGTGCGGGCGCGGGCCGGGTCCGCGCGCCAGAACCTGTCGAAGACGCGGGCGGCCTCAGCCTGGCTCATACCGATTCCGTGGTCGCGGACAGCCACTGCGACGGCATCCTGGTTTGCTGCGACAGAGATATGGACCGGCCTGCCCTCTCCGTGTTCCAAGGCATTGAGCAGGAGGTTGCGGAGGATACGGTCGATCCGGCGGGAGTCCATTTCCACCACGATGGCCTTGTCCCGGGCGTTCAGGCGGACTTCGGAGCCATATTCGGCGGCTACCGGCGCAGCACCTTCCATAACGTGGGCCAGCACCTGGAAAATGTCTTGCGGCTCTGCGTCCAGGATGGCGGCCCCGGCATCGAAGCGGGAAATCTCCAGCAAGTCGGACAGCAGGGACTGGAACCTCTCCACTTGGTTGTAGAGGAGCTCGGCGGACCGCTTGTTCATGGGGTCGAACTCTTCGCGGGCATCAAAGAGGACCTCGGCCGCCATACGGACGGTGGTCAGCGGCGTCCGGAGCTCGTGGGAGACGTCCGAAACAAACCGTTGCTGCATCTGTGACAGCGTGGCAAGTTGGGTGATCTGCTCCTGCAGGCTTGCGGCCATGTGGTTGAACGAGGCGCCCAGCCTTGCCACTTCGTCCTCGCCCTTGACCACCATGCGCTCTTGGAGTTGGCCTGCCGCCAGTTTCTCGGAGACCACCGCGGCGTGGCTGACAGGGCTCACAACGTTTCGAGTCACATACCAGGCGATCGCACCAATCATGAGGACCAAAGCGGCGCCGCCGGCCCACAGGACGTTCTGGATTTCGTCCAAGGTCTTCTGGGCTGTGTTGAGGTCATAGATCAAATAGAGCTCATACATGGTCCCGTTGAACGTGACCTTGTTTCCCACGGCAATACCCGGCCGGTCCTCGTTTCCCACCGGAAACTGCATCGACGCCCAGAACTGCTGCTTGCCGCCGTCCTGGACAGCCTTCCTCAATTCGGGTGGAATGACCCGCACCGTCAGTTGATCGGAAGCCCGGGACTCAACCCACCGGTTGCGTGGTTTGGTTTGCTCCGGAACGGCTTCGAAAACGTACCGTCGCTGGATAACGGATCCACGGCCCTCTACGGCCGTAAGAGTGTCATAAACCAGGGTGATGACACTGGACTGGTCGGTGACCTGCGCGCCGTCGAACGTGTCTTGGACCTGCTTGACGTTATACCGCGACTCCGACTCCGCCTGAGCCAGGCGCTCCTGGAAGAGGTTGTTGGCAATCTGGTTGGAAAGGTAAGCCCCAACGATCGCGAAGGACGTGATTGCGAGCAGCAGCGTGGTGAGGACGGTCCTGAACTCGAGGGACCGCCGCCAGCGCCGCAGCAGGGAGCGCCACAGGAAGCGAAGACCCGGCCGGATCTGGCGTATTCCGATCACCACGAGGCGGGAAACCCGGAGGACCAGGATCAGTCCACGTCGCGTCCAGATCCTTGCCCTGCCGGCCAACCATTTGACGGTTTCCCCACTGCTGCGGCGGTCCTTGCCCGCAGGCTTCCCGGGCGCTTCCACAGGGTTCGCCGAAGCTGCCCCGGTGGTTTCCGGGGCTTGCTGTCCACGCTTGGCGTCGGCCGTTCCGGCTTCGCCTGCGGGTGACTCAGGAACCTGCTTTATATCCGACACCACGCACCGTCAATACAACCTCGGGCGCCTCCGGGTCGCGTTCAATCTTGGAACGCAAACGCTGGACATGGACATTCACCAATCTGGTGTCGGCGGCATGCCGGTATCCCCAGACCTGCTCGAGGAGCAACTCACGGGTGAAGACCTGCCAAGGTTTCCGTGCCAAGGCCACCAGGAGGTCGAACTCAAGCGGGGTCAGCGAGATGCGCTCCCCGCCACGGGTCACCAGGTGTCCCGCAACGTCAATGGTGACGTCGGCGATCCGCAGCGTCTCGGGCGCTTTCTGCTCGCCCGGACGGAGGCGTGCCCGGACACGGGCCACCAGTTCAGCGGGCTTAAAGGGTTTGGGCACGTAGTCGTCCGCGCCCGATTCCAATCCACGGACCACGTCCGAAGTGTCCGACTTCGCGGTGAGCATCACGATTGGAACATCCGACTCGCCACGGATCTGGCGGCACACTTCGATTCCGTCTGAACCGGGAAGCATGAGGTCGAGGAGTACGAGGTCCGGCTTGGACGAGCGGAAGACATCGAGGGCCTGGCCGCCGTCTGCGCAGAACACCGGCTCGAAGCCGTCGTTACGCAGGACGATGCCAATCATTTCTGCGAGCGCTTCGTCGTCGTCTACTACCAGAATGCGTGCCTTCATAGTTATATATTCCCTTATCGACAAGCCTTTGTCCTGTTGGCGAGGGCGCACGGCATGGCGTCCTTCAGGAGCACTTCCACCGTACTGCACTGCCCCGAACCCGCTGTGCCTCCGCGGAATCACGCCAATGCTATGAGGGATGGCAGCGGGACTATAGGCTGGGGTCCAGATCCGTTTGGGGGGCGTCGATGGTCGGCGATCAGGGTCTGATGGGGAGGAACTCGTGTCACAACCAGAGCATGGCCAGCAGCCGCCGGCCGGTGGCCAAGGCGGGTGGGGAAGCCAACCGCAATGGGGCGGTCAACCAGCGTGGCCGGCACCTCCCGGACCGCAGCACTGGCAGGGCCAGGGACCAGCCGGGATGCCCGGTGCCCAGCCGTACGGACAACACCATGGCCAGCCTTACGGACAACAGTATGGCCAGCCTTACGGTCAACCAATGTACGTGGCTCCCCCCAAGCCCGGGATCATCCCCCTCAGGCCGTTGCAGTTCGGCGAGTTCCTGGACGGCGCATTCCAGACTATCCGCCGGAATGCGGCTTCCATGGTGGGCTCGGCCCTCATTGTGCAGGCCGTCAGCGGGATCGTGACGGGTGTCCTGACCATGGCAGTCCTGCCGGCCATGGAATCCCTGCAGTCGGTCAATCGCCGTGCGGACCTGGATTCCTTCCTGGGCCCGGTCGTCGGCTTCCTGGCTGCCATTTTTGGCGTTGTCATCCTCACCACGGTCCTTGGCTCGGTCCTGCAGGGGGTCTTCGCTGTGCCGGTCTCCCGTTCAGTCCTGAACCGGCGCACGGGATTCCGGCAAATGTGGAAACTTGCGGCAAGGCAGATATGGCCACTTCTTGGCGTTGCCGCGCTCCTCACCTTTGTGGGCCTGCTGGCCGTCGCTGCGGTGGTCGGCGTCGCCGTGCTCCTGATCATGAGCATGGGACCTGCCGGAATCGGCCTGGCTGTTCCGCTGTGGATCGGCGCCATCGTCCTGTTCGTCTGGATTGGCCTGAAACTCATGTTCGCTCCCGCCGCCATTGTGGTGGAACGGGTGGGCGTCTATGACGGCCTGCTGCGTTCCTGGCAGTTGACCCGGAACAGTTGGTGGCGGATCTTAGGGATCTCCCTTGTGGTGGCCATCATGGTGGGCGTCATTGGCAATGTGGTCCAGATCCCGGTGAGCCTGGCCACCGAAGGCGTTGGAACGGTGTTCTCTCCACACCCCGACGCCTCCTCCACCGGTTCAGGTTTGCTGCTGGCTACTGTCATTTCCACCATCGTCGCCGTCCTGGTGGGGTCGGTGACCTTCGCTTTCCAAACGTCGGTCACTGCGCTCATCTACGTGGATCTCCGGATGCGGCGTGAAGGACTCGACGTGGAACTGATGCGATTGATGGAGACGGGCGCCGACCCCGACGGCGTACCGGGAGAGCCCCGGGCCCCGGGTGTCGGCATGCAGTGGCCGCCCCATGGCGGTTCCTGGCCCGCTCCCGGTTCGCCCGTCCCGGACGGGCCCTACGGGCCACGGCCTCCGGTATGACAGGAGCGTTGACGCTGGCCGTCACGAGCGAACCGCCGGTGGTTCCGGACCGGGACGAGGCCAGACGGTGGGCCGTCGAGGAGCTCAGCAAGAACAAGTACGCAGAAGCACGTCCCAGTTGGCTGGACCAGATGTGGCGCGACTTCCTTGACTGGCTCAACTCCCTGGGCGGCGATGGTACCTCAGGTGGAAACGGTGTGGCCGTCCCGCTCATCATCACTCTCGCGGTGGTGCTTATTGTGGTGGCCGTTGTCCTCGTCCGACCTCGCCTGAACGCACACCGCAAGGCACCTCCCGCAGGGGTCTTCGGCGACGAACCGGTGGTGGGGGCGGCAGCATACAGGCAACGCGCCGCAACTGCCGCCGGCGACGGCAACTGGCAGGCCGCCGTCGTCGAACAATTCCGTGCCCTGGTGCGTTCCGCGGAAGAACGTGACGTTCTCGAGTCACGGGCCGGCAGGACTGCCGACGAAGCTGCTGCGCAACTGGGCCAGGCCTTTGGACCCGCCCACCAACGCCTCGCCGAGGCCGCAGGCGTCTTTGACGCCGTCCTGTACGGCGACCAATCCGCACAGGGGCCGGACTTCGAGGCCATTCGGCAACTGGATGCGGAACTGCTGGCCATGTCCCCCGGCTACCCTGCACCTGCCGGACACGGATTGGCCGTGCCGCGATGACTCTGACCGGTACATCCCCCGGTACACCTACGGACGATGCTCCCGCCAACGCGCAGCCCGGCACCAAGCAACTGAACTGGTTCCGGCGAAATGCGAAGTGGGTGGCGCTTGCTGTCTTGTTTGCCGCATTGGTGACTTACCTCGTTGTCCAGCGGCAGGCGCCCACGACGGACACGCGTCCGTTGTCGGCCAACAACCCAGGGCCGGACGGCGCCATGGCCTTGGCCGAACTCCTCCGCCAGCACGGTGTCCGTGTCACCAGCACCGACTCCCTTGCCGGAACGCTGGACGCCCTTGAGGAAAACCCGCAGTCCACGGTCCTGATCCATGACCCACGGGGCTTCCTGGGCCGGGAGCGGTTGGCGGAGCTGCGGGACTCAGATGCCGCCAGGGTGGTCGCGGTGTCACCACGGCTTGGAACGGTCCGTGGCCTCGACGCACAAATCCAGGCCAGCGGAGTCGTTCCCGATTCGACCAACGTGCTCGCTCCCTCGTGCCGGCAAGCGGACGCAACGGCGGCCGGCAACGTTGCTGCGCGGGGCACTGTCTACACTGCCCCGGTCACGTGCTATAGCACCCGTCCCGGCGGCCCGGGGCTCTACGCTGCCTCCTCCACCGGCAAGGTGGTGGTCCTGGGCAGCGCAGATCTGCTCAATAACGCCCACTTGGCGGAGGAAGGAAACGCCGCACTCGCACTCCGTACGATGGGCACCACCGGTCAGGTCATCTGGTACTTGCCCGGCGTTGCCGATCTCGAGGCGGACGCGTCCACCCCCAGCCTCAATGATTTGGCGCCACCCTGGCTGGCCGTTGCAGGTCCGTGGCTTGCCCTCGTCGCGGTGCTGTCCATCGCATGGCGGGGACGGCGACTGGGTCCCTTGGTAAACGAGCCACTGCCCGTGGTGGTGAAAGCGGCGGAAACCGCAGAGGGCCGGGCCCGCCTCTATCAGGATTCCCGGGCAGTACAGCGGGCGGCGGACAACCTTCGGGCTGGGACGCTGTGGAGATTGGCCAAGCACTTCAACCTTGGTGCCGACGCCACACCGGACGCGATCATCGACGCCTTGGAGCGACACTTTGGAAGACCCATTCCCGAACTCCGTTTCACCGTGATCGACTCCGATCCCCAAACAGAAGGACAACTTGTGCAGTGGGCACAACACATGGAACGAATCGAACAGGAGGCGACAGCCCGATGAGCAACCAGCCCAGCAGCTACACGGACAGCGCCGAGCGATACGCCGGCACTACGACGCCGGAAGCCGGCAACACCGGAATGGACACCACGTCCGCAGCCCACCACGATGGACGAGCGGCGGCCAATGGAGCCGGAGACCCGGCCCGGCAGTCGCTGCTGAACGTCAGGAACGAGGTGGGCAAGGCCGTGGTCGGCCAGGACCCCACGGTGACCGGGATGCTCATCGCTTTGCTGTGCGGCGGTCATGTCCTCCTTGAAGGGGTACCGGGCGTCGCCAAGACCCTGCTGGTCCGGGCACTGTCGACCGCCCTGAGCCTGGATACCAAGCGCGTGCAGTTCACTCCGGACCTCATGCCCGGCGACGTCACAGGCTCGTTGGTCTATGACGCCCATTCCTCGGAGTTCTCCTTCCGGGAAGGTCCCGTCTTCACCAATATCCTCCTGGCCGACGAGATCAACCGGACGCCACCGAAGACCCAGGCTTCATTGCTCGAAGCGATGGAGGAGCGGCAGGTTTCCGTGGACGGTGTTTCGCGGCCCCTTCCGGAACCGTTCATCGTGGCGGCAACCCAGAACCCCGTTGAGTACGAGGGAACGTATCCGCTGCCCGAGGCCCAGTTGGACCGGTTCCTCCTGAAGCTCACCATGCCGCTGCCCGGCCGGGCCGAAGAGATCGAGGTGATTCGCCGCCACGCCGCCGGTTTCGATCCCCGGAACCTCGCTGCCGCGGGCGTGCGGCCGGTTGCCGGTGCCACGGAACTCTCGCAGGCCCGCCAGGCCGTTGCCGGAGTTTCAGCTGCACCGGAAGTCCTCGCCTACATCGTGGACGTAGTCCGCGCCACGAGATCCGCACCGTCCTTCCAGCTCGGGGTTTCCCCTCGCGGAGCCACCGCTTTGCTCAACACCTCGAAGGCGTGGGCGTGGTTGTCAGGGCGTTCCTTCGTGACTCCAGACGACGTCAAGGCCTTGTCGTTGCCGTGCCTCCGGCACCGTGTTGGCCTGCGACCCGAGGCACAGATGGACGGGATCAACGTTGACGACGTGCTGGGCAGTATCCTGGCTTCCGTTCCGGTACCGCGGTGACCCAGTATCCGGTCCCGGCCGGGGCTTCGGTGGATCGCCTTGCGGTACCTGCGAAGGGGTGCTGAATGGCCGTAACGGGTCGCTTTGTCCTTCTGGCCTTCGCTGCGTTGGCACCTGTTGTCCTGTTTCCGTCCTGGTCAACGGTGCTTATGGTCGCAACCGCACTTCTGCTGCTGCTCACTGTGGACTTGGCGCTGGCCGCTTCCCCCGCCAAAACCGTTCTTGAGCGCGTCCAGCCGACCAACGTCACCCTGGAAAACAAGACAGAATCGGTGGTGGTTGTCACCAATCCGGGCCGCCGGAAGCTTCGCGCTTTGGTACGTGACGCATGGCAACCATCTGCCGGCGCCCTCAACGCCGTCCAGAACCTGGTGGTTCCGGCGGGCGAACGCCGCCGGATGGCCGTCACCTTGGTCCCTCGGCGGCGCGGTGACCTTGCGGCGCCACACGTAACCATCCGTTCCCACGGTCCTCTGCACCTCGCCGCCCGCCAGCGCACCCGGCCGTTGCCCGGCCATCTCCGGGTGCTTCCGCCTTTCCACGCCAAGCGGCACCTGCCCTCCAAGCTGCGGAAGCTCCGCGAACTCGATGGCAGGGCGGCTGTTCAGATCCGCGGTGCCGGCACGGAATTCGACTCCCTCCGCGACTACGTCCGCGGGGACGACGTCCGCTCCATCGACTGGCGCGCCACGGCCCGGCGCAGCTCCGTCGTTGTCCGCACGTGGCGTCCGGAGCGGGACCGCCGCGTGGTCATCGTCCTGGATACGTCCCGGACAGCCGCCGCACGGATCGAGGATGAGACCCGGCTGGACACCGGCATCGAAGCTTCCCTCCTTTTGGCAGTCCTTGCTGAACGCGGTGGGGACAGGGTGGATTTCCTCGCTTACGACAGACGTCTCCGCGCCCGGGTGGAGTCGGCGTCGAAAGGTAACCTCCTGGGCCAACTCGTCCAGGCGATGGCGCCGCTGGATGCCGAACTCATCGAACTCGACTGGCAACAGATTCCCGGCCAGGTCCGGGCCGTCTCTGCCCACCGCTCGCTGGTGGTGCTGTTGACTGCGCTCGACGGCGGCGCCCCCGAAGAGGGCCTGCTCCCTTTGGTTGCCCAGCTCGCAACCCAGCACGTGGTTGTCGTGGCGTCAGTCCGCGACCCTGTGCTCGCCTCAATGAAGGAAGAACGTTCGACGGCGAGCCAGGTCTTCCGTGCTGCAGCCGCCGAACGGGCGCTGCTGGAGCGGGCAGCAGTTACAGCGCAGCTCCGGCAAGTGGGAGCAGAAGTGGTGGACGCGGATCCACTGGACCTGCCTCCCCAACTCGCAGATACGTATATCCGGCTCAAGGCTGCCGGACGCCTCTAGGAAGGAACGCACGCCGTGGGCGATGCCATCTACCAACTGGCTTTGCGCGACGACTTCGACCGCCTGCAGCCGGAGCTTCGCGACTACTTTTCCCTTGCCCCCGGTTCCGGCATGTACGGCATCGGCCAGGGAGTCTTCGATGTGGTGGGCTGCCGGCAAAAGTGGCTGCGCCCTTTGCTGGCCCTCACGGGCAACGAGGAGGCTTTCTTTCCCGAATACGGCGAGGGCATCCCCTTCCGGATAGAAAACCATGCCCATATGGATCCGTTCGGACGCCCGGCGCTGACTGCCCGGAGGGAGATCTATTTCCCCTCCGGGACAAGGCTTTTCCACGACACAACGAGCGCCCTTCCCGGCCCGCACGGACAGCCCCATCGGCTGGTGGACCATCTGGGCCGCTACCGGCGCCTGGTGACGGACCTTGAGGTCAGCGCAACCCCTGAAGGAAGGCTGCGTGGTGTGTCCAGAGCCAGCAGGCTTTTCCTGGGTCCCCTCCGGATCCCGCTGCCGGCAGCACTCGACGCCCGCGCCTATGCCGAACAGTGGTGGGACGAGGCAGATGGCAAGCACCGGATCCAGGTGAAAGTGATCCAGCCACAAGTGGGCTTGATCCTTGTGTACGCCGGCCGCTTCGACTACCGGCTGGTTCCGTATCTGCCCGGTTCCGCAGCCGGGACCGCCCTGCCACGCTACGCGGAGCCCCAGCGATGGGAAGAACGGGTCTAGCCCTGGGCCAGCTGGTCCAGGCCGTCGGCCACCTGCGCCAGCTTCGCCAGCGCAGCTTTGGCCTCCGCGGGCTTCAGGTGTGCCAGGCCAGTCGCCGGGGTTACCCGCAATCCGGCCAAGGCCGAAGCGGGCAGGCCCATCTGGCGCCATGGCCGCCACAAGCGTTCCACGATTTCAGAGGTCCGCGGCAAGGATGGTCCGTCCGTAGGCAGCGCGCCTGCCCAGACACGCTTGCCGGCCTCCACCGCAGCGGCCAGTTGCTCCCATTGGCGGGTGGTCAAAGCTTTCAAGGGCACGGCGACACCGTCAGCTCCCGCTGCCAGGATACGTTCGATCGGCGCTTCGATCTCCGGCACGGAAACAACGGTTTCGACGACGCCGGCCGCCTTGAGTGCGTCGATCACCAGCCGCCACGCTGAGCTGACTTCGTCACCTGCTATGGACCGCAACGTCCGGTAACCACTCGCCGTTGGAATGGTTCCGCCCATCACGGCGGCAATAGCGGGTTCGTCCAGTTGCACGACGATGCCGGCTCCGGGAACTGCTGCCCGGACTTTCCGAAGATGATCGGCCACCCCAGCTGCCAGGGACGCGGCAATGTCGCGACGCGCACCATGGTCAAGGAGCGCCCGCTCACCGTTGTGCAGGTACAGCTCGGAGGCCAGGGTGAGGGGTCCCACCAACTGGATCTTCAATTCGGTGGCCGAAACATCTTCTGCTCCTGCCACGTCGGCCAGGACGTTGATGTCCGATGAAAGGGCCGACCGCGCCCGAAAGTGGTCCTTTCCGGGACGGTCCACCAGCCGCCAGCCGTGCGGTTGGACGTCGATGGCCAAATCCACCAGCAGGTTGCCCGTGCGGCCAACGGCGTCGGAACCAACACCACGCCCGGGAAGCTCCGGGAGGAACGGAAGGTGCGGGTCGCCCAGCTCTCCACGGATGGTCCGGATGGCCTCCGCAGGGTCAGTCCCCGGCCACGGACCAAGGGCCGTGGCGCTGGCCCGAACGGGGTGCTCTTCCGCCACGCCTAGGCCTGCTGGCTGGAAATCTGGTGGTTCTCGGCAATCGCCTCATGGTGCCGGATGACTTCGCTGATGATGAAGTTCAGGAACTTCTCAGCGAAGGCGGGGTCCAGATGGGCGTCTTCGGCGAGGCGCCGCAACCGCGCGATCTGTGCCGCCTCCCGGCCCGGGTCCCCCGCGGGAAGCTTGTGTGTTGCCTTGAGCACGCCCACCTTCTGGGTGGCCTTGAACCGTTCGGCCAACAGGAACACCAAGGTGGCGTCGATGTTGTCGATGCTGGACCGGATGGACAACAGTTCCTCCATGATGGCCCGGTCTACCTGGCCTGACAGGGAACTCGCTGCCGGGTCGAAGGATTCGGTGTCATCGGGAAGGGCGTGGCTCTGCTCGGTCATGCCTTCCAGTCTATGGTGTAGGGCCGGTGGCTCCGTTGTTGTTACCTCCCGGTCGAGCTTCCCCAAGGGACGGAGCAAGCCAGTGTTGCCACTGCCCAATCGGGTGCACAATGGGCTCCATCACCTGCGGATCGGCAAAGGAGCTTCCATGAAGATCGCCGTTTTGGGAACGGGAATGGTGGGGCATGCCCTCGCCGGAAAGTTGGTGGCGCTGGGCCACGAGGTCACCATGGGTTCCCGCGAACCGGGGAATCCCAAAGGCGTTGCCTGGGCTGAGGCGTCCGGGGACCTCGCGCATGCGGGGTCCTTCTCGCAGGCCGCCGCCGAATCTGAACTGATTGTCAACGCCACACCTGGAGCCGTCACCCTGGCGGCACTGGCCGAGGCGGGCGAACCAAACCTGAACGGCAAGGTCCTCCTGGACGTATCCAACGGCCTGGACAACTCCAGCGGCTTTCCTCCGGCGCTGACGGTGTGCAACACGGACAGCATCGCCGAAACCATCCAACGCACCTATCCTGAAGTGCGCGTGGTCAAGTCACTGAATACGGTCAGTGCTCCGGTCATGGTGGAGCCGTCGCGGCTGCCTGGAGCGCACGACATTTTCATGGCAGGCAACGATGCTGGCGCGAAGGCCAGCGTTTCCGCGCTGCTTCAGGATTTCGGTTGGCTCAAGGAGCACATCCGGGACCTTGGCGGACTGGACGCCGCACGTGGCATGGAGATGTGGCTTCCCTTGTGGCTGCGCATCTTCATGCAGCAGCCACAAGGGAAAATGTTCAACATCGGGATTGTGTCCGAATAGCGTCAGCCACCCAACAGCGCCCGGTGGGCCTCCCGCCGTCGTGCTTGTTCATCCGGGTCCGGAACCGGCAGCGAGGCGATCAGCCGCTTCGTGTAGTCGTGCTGCGGCGAACCCATGACGTGGTTGCCGATGCCCTGTTCAACGAGCTTGCCTTTGTAAAGCACGCCCACCCAGTGGGAAAGCATGTCCACGACGGCCAGGTCATGGCTGATGAAGAGCGCCGCGAAACCGTACTCTTCCTGGATGTCCTTGAAGAGATCCAGGACCTTGGCCTGCACGGAGACATCCAGAGCCGAGGTCGGTTCGTCGGCAATCAAGAGCCGGGGGTTGAGCGCCAGCGATCTCGCCAAGGAGGCGCGCTGCCGCTGTCCGCCGGAGAGCTCGTGCGGGTACCGTTGCGCGTACGACGCCGGCAACTGGACTGACTCAAGCAACTCGCCTACGCGTTTCCTCGCCTGCGCCGCGCTTGGATTGGTATGGATGACAAGCGGCTCGGCGACACACTCACCAATGGTGAGATGCGGGTTGAATGACGCAGCCGGGTCCTGGAAGACGAAGCCGATGTCCTTCCGCAGGGGCCGGAATGTCCTTTCCTTGAAGTCCAGCATCTCGTAACCAAGGACCTTCAGGCTGCCGCCCGTCACCCTCGTTAAACCGGCGATGGCGCGGCCGATGGTGGACTTGCCCGACCCCGACTCGCCCACCAGGCCAAAAACCTCATTTTCGGAGACAGTAAAGCTTACGTCGTCCACTGCTTTGAACCCGTGCCGTCCGAAGCGGCCAGGGTATTCGATGGTGAGGTTCTTGGCCTCCACCAACACCTTTCCGTCCTGATGGAGCCGGGTGCGGGCGCCCTCGGACGCCGAGTTACGGCCCAGGTGTGGAACCGCGGCAAGCAGTTTCCGCGTGTACTCCTCGCGGGGCTCCGCGAAGAGCACCCGTGACGGCGCCTCCTCCACCACGTCACCTTGGTACATCACCACCACGCGGTCGGCGAGGTCCGCCACCACGCCCATGTTGTGGGTAATCAGCACGATCGAGGTTCCGTAGTTGTCCCGCAATTCACGCAGGAGCTGAAGGATTTCGGCCTGCACCGTGACGTCCAGGGCAGTGGTGGGCTCGTCAGCCACAATGAGTCCGGGGTTCAACGCCAGGGCAGCCGCGATGACGACGCGTTGCTTTTGGCCGCCGGAGAACTGGTGGGGATAGTAGTCCACCCGGGTTTCCGGATCCGGTATGCCCACTTTGCGGAGGGCTTCGGTGGCACGCGACTTCGCTTCCTTGGCGGACACGCGGTGCCCGTCCTTTGCATGGGCGCGGATGCCTTCGGCAATCTGCCAACCCACGGTGAAAACGGGGTTCAAGGCCGTCGACGGTTCCTGGAAGACCATGGCAACGTCCCTGCCGCGGATCTTGCGCAGGGCCGCCTTGCCGAGGCTGATCACATTGTTGCCGTTGATCACTACGGCACCGGAACTGATGGCCGTCTCCGGCAACAGGCCCAGGATGGTCTTGGCCGTGACGGTCTTGCCCGATCCTGACTCCCCCACGATGGCCACTACCTCGCCGGGCTTCACGTCCAGGCTGACGTCCTTGACTGCATGGACGTCCCCGGCATCGGTGGCAAAGGTGACTTTGAGTTGGTCGATCGCCAGGACTGGCTCCACGGCGCCGCCCTGGTCCGCAATGTTTCCGAGGTTGGTGGTCATGGCTTACCTGCTTCTACCGGCGCCTGAGCGGTTCCGCCTGCGCGTTTGCGGCCACGGATCCGGGGATCGTTGAGGTCATTGATGCTCTCGCCAACCAGTGTGAGGCCGAGAACGGTGAGGACGATCGCCATACCCGGGAAGACACCGGTCCACCAGATGCCAGACGACGTGTCCGCCAGCGCCTTGTTGAGGTCGAAACCCCACTCGGCAGCGGAGGTGGGTTCGATGCCGAATCCGAGGAAGCCCAAGCCCGCCAGCGTCAGAATCGCTTCCGACGCATTCAGCGTGAACATGAGGGGCAGGGTCCGCGTAGCGTTCTTGAAGATGTGGCGCCCGATGATACGGAGGCTGGAAGCACCCAGGACCTTTGCGGATTCCACGAACGGCTCGGCCTTGAGGCGGATGGTCTCCGCACGGATCACCCGGAAATACTGCGGGACGAACACCACCGTGATGGAGAAGGCGCAGGAGAAGATGCCTCCCCAGAAGCTGGACTGCCCGCGGCTGATGACAATCGAGATGACGATGGCCAGCAGCAGTGTGGGGAAGGCGTAGATGGCATCGGCGACCACCACCAGGATGCGGTCCAGCCATCCACCGAAGTAGCCGCTGAGCAGGCCCAAGGCCACCCCGAGGAACAGGGACATGGCAACAGACACCACAATGACGGTAACGGCTGTCTGGGAACCCCAGAGAACCCGGGACAGCACGTCGTAGCCACCGACCGTGGTGCCCAGAAGGTGCTTGGCGCTCGGTGCCTGCTGGGTGGGGAACGAGCCTGAGGCATCGCTGAGCTGGGAATAGCCGTACGGTGCCAGCAGAGGAGCGAAGATGCTCGTCAGAAGGAACAGTCCGCTCAGGATCACGCCCGCAACGAGCATCCCCCGTTGGAGTCCAACGCTCTTCCTGAGGTGCGACACCACGGGAAGCCTGGAAAAGAGGGGCTGCTTGGGTGCAGCCAGTTCAGGTGTAGCCATGGTCAGTACCTCACTCGGGGGTCGATGAGGGCAGCGATGATGTCCACGATGAAGTTGGTGACGGCCACGATGACCGCGAGGAGGACAACGATGCCCTGGACGGCCACGAAATCGCGCGCGTTCAGGTACTGCACCAGCTGGTACCCCAGCCCTTTCCATTCGAACGTGGTCTCCGTCAGGATGGCGCCACCCAGCATGAGGGCGATTTGGAGTCCCATGACGGTAATGATGGGGATGAGCGCCGGCTTGTAGGCATGCTTGGTCACCAGCCGGAATTCGCTGACACCGCGGGAACGGCCGGCCTCGACATAGTCCTTGCCGAGCGTTCCGATCACGTTGGTCCGCACCAGGCGCAGGAAGACGCCGGCTGTCAGCAGTCCCAGGGCAACGGCAGGGAGTACGGCGTGGGCGGCAACGTCGCCGAAGGCGGTGAAGTTGCCGCTGCGCAGCGCGTCCAGCCAGTAGATTCCCGAAGGGGCAGCCAGGGTGCTCATGGTCAGTTCCGTTCGCGTGGACGCGCGACCGGCCACCGGGAACCAGCCGAGCCACACCGAAAAGGTCAGCTTCAGGAGGAGTCCCGAGAAGAAAACGGGTGTCGCGTAGCAGAGAATCGCAAAGAGCCTCAGGAAGGCGTCGGAAGTCTTGTCCCGATGTTGGGCGGCAACGAGGCCGAGCGGGATGCCCACCGCGAGCGCCACGATCAGGGCGTTGATGCTCAGTTCCAGGGTTGCGGCGCCGAAGGTGAACAACACCTCGACGACAGGACGGCGGTCCGTGATGGTGGTGCCGAAATTGCCCGTGACCAGCTGGCCGAGGTATTCGAAATATTGGACCAGGACGGGCCGGTCGTAGCCGGCGTCGTGGATGCGTTGCGCCAGGACATCCGGCGGCAACCGCCCGCCCTGGGCTGCGGTGATCGGGTCACCGATGACCCGCATCAGGAAGAAGACCAGGGTCACCAGGATGAAGACCGTGGGGATGATCAGGAAAAACCTGACCACGATGTACCTGCCGAGGCCTCCCCCGGACTTGGACTTGCTTTTCGGAGCCACCATGCCGGGTTCGGCATCGGGCACATCTATGAGAGTTGTCATGTGTTACCTGTGTTTCCTGCCCGTGGGTTGCGCGGGACTGGCTCGTGCGTACTGACGACGATGAGTCAGCAAAGGAGGCGGGACACGTGGTGAGTGTCCCGCCTCCCCGGGCGTGGTTACTTGGAAATGGTTCCGAGACGGAACTTGAAGGAAGCGTCGAGCGTCTTGTCGACGCCGTTCACGCCGCTTCCTGCGATGGCCACCTGGGCGCCTTGGAGCAACGGCAGGGTGGAAATATCCTTGGCCAGGGCGTTCTGGACATCCTGGATGTCCTTTTCACGCTTGGACTTGTCGGCCTCGGTGAGCTGCTTGCTGATCAGCTCGTTGACGGTGGCATTGTTGTAGTGGTTCTTGAGGAAGCCGCCCTCCGGGAAGAACGGGGTCAGGTAGTTGTCAGCGTCGCTGAAGTCCGGGAACCAGCCGAACTGGAACAGCGGGTATTCGTCGGCGCGGCTGGCCTTGCTGTATGTGACCCACTCAGTGGACTGCAGGTTGACCGTGAACAGACCGGACTTCTCCAACTGCTCCTTGATCATGGCGTACTCGTCGCCGGAGGATCCGCCGTAGTGGTCCGGGTTGTACTGCAGGTTCAAGGCAACCTTGTCAGTGATTCCCGCATCCGTGAGGACCTTCTTGGCCTTGTCCATGCTTGGCTTGCCGTTGTCACCGTAGGCGTCCTTGAAGGACTCGTTGGCACCGAGGAAGCCGTTGGGAACGTTCGAGTACAGCGGCAGGTACGTGCCCTTGTAGACCTGGTCGGCGATGGCCTGCCGGTCCACGAGGTTGGCGATTGCCTGGCGTACGGCCGTGGCCTTGGCAGGATCTGCCCCGGCCGCCTTGGTTCCGAACGGCATGGTGTCGAAGTTGAACGTGATGTAGCGGATCTCGCCACCGGGTCCGGTGAGGACCTTGACCTTGGAATCCTTCTTGAGGTCATCAACGTCCGTAGCGCTGAGGCTGCGGAACGCGACGTCGATGTTGCCCTGCTGGATGTCCAGCTTCAGGTTGGTGGGGCTCGCGTAGTACTTGATGGTTGCTTCGTCGTTGGCCGGCTTGCCCAGCACGCCTTGATAGTCAGCGTAGGCCTTGAAGCTCACCAGCTCGTTCTTCTTGTAGCTGTCGATCGTGTACTGGCCGTAGAAGGCCTTGGCCTTGATGATGTCATCGTCCGAAAGGACTTTGTCCGCCGGGAAGACTTCGTCGTCTACGATCGGCGCAGCCGGGCTGCTAAGGATCTGGGCAAAGGTCTGGTCGTTGGCCTGCTTGAGCTTGAACACCACGGTGGTGGCATCCGGAGCCGTCACGCTCTCGATGTTCGTCAGGAGCGAGGCGGGACCTGCCGGATCGTTGATGGCTACTTGGCGATCGAAGGAGAACTTCACATCCTTGGAATCGAGGGTGTGCCCGTTGGCCCACTTCAGGTTTGGCTTGAGCTTGACCGTGTACTCGGTGGGCGCCGTGAACGACGACGATTCCGCGAGATCCGGTACAGGATCGGCTCCGCCGGGCTTGGAGTTCAGCAGGAAGGAGTAGATCTGGTTCATCACCATGAACGAACCATTGTCGTAGGACCCGGCAGGGTCCAAGGCGGTGACTTTGTCTGTGGTGCCGTAGGCTACGGGTCCGGCTGCCGCCGGCGCGGAGGAGGAACCGCCGCCCGAGGGCCCGGTGCATGCCGTCAACGCCAGTGCGGAAACGCCCGCCAGCGCGATAACGCCGTGCAGGGCCTTCTTCTTCAGTGCCATCTGGTGAACCTTCTGTTCGATGGATTCGGCGCGCCGCCGTCGGATATTTGTGACGACGCACACATTTGATTCCCCGATTCAATCAGACTTCGACCCCAGGGAAGCCTTGATTCGATGATTCGAGACACAAAATTTACCAACCAGTAGGGTTCCTCGATCGTTAAGGCCCATTGCCCGCGTCCGCGCCCGGGAATATCTTTAGTGTCGAGTTGGCAAGCGCTGGTCCGCGGCATTATTTGCTCCGTGGCCGGCATCCGGGCGGTGGTTTGCGGGGCCGCCAAGATTGGGGATTGGAGCACCGAGTCCGAAGGACAGCCACATGAGCAAGTCAGCCCTTTGCGTAGGGATCAACAAATTCAAGTTCCTGCCCCAGTCCAGCTGGCTCCAGGGCTGCGTCAACGATGCTGACGACCTGTCCGCGCTGCTGGCCGAACAGTATGGCTTCGCCGCGGAGGACATCACCGTGCTCAAGGACGCCAAGGCCACCAAGAAAGCGGTCATGGCGGAGCTGAACAAGCTGGTGCAGGCGGCCACCTCCGGAAAGGCCGACCATCTGGTATTCAGCTTCTCCAGCCACGGAACGCAGATTCCGGACACCAACGGCGATGAAGCCGACCGCCTTGACGAGGCCTTCGCCTGCTACGACATCAACAACACCGGGGACTCGTGGGATCCTGCCACCGTCATCGCCGATGATGAGCTGTCCGATGTGTTCGCCAGCTTGCCGGATGGTATCCGCATGGACGTGGTCCTTGATACTTGCCACAGCGGCACCGGCCTGAAATCGCTGGACCTGGTTCCGGGCCGCCGGCCCCGCTTCCTGCCGGCACCCACGCCGCGGGCGGTCATCGCCAGCGAGTTCAACGACACCCGCACCCTTCGGGACATGGTCAAGTCGGCCAAGCTGTCCAAGCCCGTGCTCATGGCGGCGTGCCGTTCCGACCAGACTGCCGCCGACGCCCTCATAGACGGCCGTTACAACGGCGCCTTCACCTACCACTTCGTCAAATCACTGAAGAGCGACGGCACCCTGGGACGCGCAGAGATCCTCAAGCTGGTCAGCAAGGGCCTCAAGTCCGGCGGCTTCGATCAAGTGGCCCAGCTGGAAGGCACGACGGCGGCACGCAAGGCCGCGTGGGGCAGCTAAGGGCGGCCCGCTCCCCCGTTGGGGATTCAGTCACCTGTGCCATGGAACTTGTTCTTCACCCCCGACGACGCGGCCTCCTCGGCATCACGCTGTAGGTCCGACCGGAACTGGAGCGCTTGCCTGTCCCGGTCCATGACGGGTTTGAGGGCGGCGTAGACCAGCCTGCCACCGGCGTCGAACCTCAAAAGGCCTCCACCCCGGATGTCCACGTACTCCCGGCGTGTTTTCAACCCCAGGCGAACGTAGGCCTCCCGTCGGCTCATCCGGACCGTTTGGATGAACGAGGCACCGATTTCGGAGATGATGAATCCGTCCGGTGATACGCGTTCGGAAGTCCGAACCCGTGTGGAGCTCAACGGCGTCCGGCGTTCCAGTCGCGCCGCGTCGAGGAGCCGGGGGTTCTCCCAGACGAAACGCTGGACTTCCTGCGGGTCAGAACCAAGGGCGGAGAGGCGGATCGGGTATCGCAGCCCCTGGTAGTTATCCACTCCGCTGATGTTGTTCAATGACACCCTTCGAACGCCGATGGCGGAAAACTCGGCCTGCAGCGTGTCCCGGTAGCCATGTGGATCCTCCGGGACCATGTCCAGGTCGGCTGCAATGATTCCGCGCAGGAGGTCACGCCAACCAACATCAACCGGAGGCATGTACGCCAGGCCGCGGATCACCATGCGAAGGATCCTGGTTGCCACAATTGATCCTGATTCCGCTTTCTGCTGGAGGCTCTGGCCGTCCCCGAAACGGGCGTTCCGCTCGGACCACAGCTTATGGACGGCACGCAGGACCGCACCCACTACCACCGCTCCGCGGGCATGGGGCTCAGGAAGTTCTTGCCAGTCCGCGGGAACCGCTCCTACGAAAGGTTCCCTCAACGGACCGCGGGCGAAGAGATCCCGCGCGAAGTCGAACAGTGAGCGCTGCAGAACGGCGTCGTCCACCACCTGCCCTGCTTCAAACCCGCCGGCCGCTGCCTCGAGCTGCCGGTAGACCACCTCCCACGAGGAAAACACCTGAAGGATGGCCACGAGATCCGCCAGGGCTTCGTGGAGGGCGAGTTGTTCGATTGTGGCGAGTTGGTCCGCCCAGGCCGGCCGGAAGCCGTCCAGGATGGCATGGGTGACTTCGTGGGCAACGATGTCCCTGAACAACGCGGTGGGCACCTTGTAGCCCATGCGGTCTACGGACCCGAAGCGGATGATGTTGGTGCCGCGTTCGTAACCCGTGTCCGTCGCAGTCACGAGGTCCCTGGCCTTCAGGACCACCCGCCCCTCGGGATTCCACGGCATGCGACGGCCCAGTGTGGATTCAAAGACATCAAGCGTGCTCATGGCTACGCCGTAGACGTGCTGCGCCAGGAACCTGGTGTCGTCCAGCAACGCCCGGAGGTCAGCGGGGGGTGGTTCGGAAACCAGCTGCCAGGGGTCGCCCTGGCTGGTCAGGGTGACGGGCGAAACAGCGGTGCCCCGCCACTTCCTGATATGCACCGCATACCGGTGCCCGGTAGGTCCACGACGTAGCCGTTCCACCGGAATCCGCACCTGTGCTGTCAACGGTGGTGCACCGCCGGCACCGATTGGCCCTTCGGCCAGAACCGTCACCGAGACCATCTGCCCAGCTTTGATGTCTCCCGGGCTCTTCTTTGGAAATGCCACAGTCATCGCCGTCCCGAATGCGGACCCCCGAACACCGCAGCGGTTGAGCTGCTTAGGCCAGTATGGGGGTCCTGCCAAACGGAGGCAATGATTTAGAGCGCTGCCCTCTGGAGCGACCGGGCAGCGTCGATGGTTGCCTGGCCCAGCACCCTGCTGCCCTGGTAAAGCACAACGGTCTGCCCCGGCGCCACACCCCTGAGGGACTCTTCCAGGGTGACCACCAACTCGGCCCGCATGACGCCGTCCTCGTCGACCGCGTTTTCCACCCGGGCCGTAGCAGGAACGGGGTCGCCGTGGGCGCGCACCTGCGCGTAGCAATCAAAGACATCGCCCGTCGCTACTTCATCGATGGGAAGACCAGCCCACGAGACCTTGATGCCTCGGATTTCGTCAATGGCGAGCAGAGCCTCGGGGCCCACCACCACCTTGTTCTCCTTCGGGCGGATCTCCAACACGAAGCGGGGCTTGCCGTCGGCAGCAGGCCGGCCAAGCTTGAGTCCGCGACGCTGCCCCACCGTGAAGGCATTTGCGCCGGGGTGCTCGCCGACCTTTGCGCCCGTCTCATCCACGATGTCGCCCGTGGTCATCTCGATCTTTTCGGCCAACCAGCCGCGAGTGTCGCCGTCGGAAATAAAGCAGATGTCGTGGCTGTCCGGCTTGTTGGCGACGGACAAGCCGCGACGTTCCGCCTCCGCACGGACTTCGGCCTTGGACGGGGTGTCGGCGAGCGGGAACATGGAATGCTTGAGCTGCTCGTGCGTCAGGACGCCGAGGACGTAACTCTGGTCCTTGGCCCAGTCTGCGGCGCGGTGGAGTTCGCGGTTACCGTCGGCGTCCTCGATCACCTTGGCGTAGTGGCCCGTGCAGACGGCGTCAAACCCCAGTGCTATGGCCTTCTCCAGCAGTGCCGCAAACTTGATGCGCTCATTGCAGCGCATGCAGGGATTGGGCGTTCGTCCGGCTGCGTATTCGTCAATGAAGTCCTGGACGACGTCTTCCTTGAAGCGCTCCGAGAAGTCCCAAACGTAGTACGGGATGCCGAGAACGTCGCAGGCGCGCCAAGCATCCCGGGAGTCCTCGATGGTGCAGCAGCCGCGGCTTCCGGTTCGGAGCGTTCCGGGCATGCGGGACAACGCCAGATGTACTCCCACCACGTCGTGTCCGGCCTCGACGGCCCGGGCGGCTGCCACGGCGGAGTCGACTCCACCGCTCATTGCTGCAAGTACTCGCATGCTGGCTTTCTGTGTCATGGATTGCTTCAGGGCTTTCGCCGTCGGTCAGACGGCGCGCCCATCCATTCTAGCCGAACACGCCATGGCGGCCTTAAATTCCCTTGACTGCGGGCGCCGGCGCTTCTAAAGTCAAAGTCACCAGTTTTAGAACGGGGCGATGGACATGGCAACGGAACGGATGGTCATAGTGGGCGGCGGGCTCGCCGGCGCCACAGCGGCAAAGACGCTGCGCGCCGAGGGCTTCGAGGGTCCAATCACGCTCCTGGCGGCGGAGGGCAGGATCCCTTATCTGCGCCCACCCCTTTCCAAGGAATTCCTCCTTGGAAAGGCGCGTGAGGACGTCGTGGATGTGGTTCCTGGAGAGTGGTATGCGGACAACGGTGTTGAACTCCTCCTGGGCCGCCCCGTCGCAGCGCTCGATGTTGCGGGGCACAAAGCAACACTCATGGACGGCGAGGATATCGAGTACGCCAGGCTCCTGCTTGCCACCGGCGCCCAACCCCGGCACATCCCGCTGCCGGGCATTGAATTGGAAGGCGTCATGACCTTCCGGACGTTCAAGGACAGTGTCCGCCTGCGTTCATTGTTGCAACAAGGCGGACAACGCGTCGTGATGGTTGGCTCCGGATGGATTGGCATGGAACTGGCCGCAGCGGCGCGGAGCTACGGCAACGAGGTCTCCTTGCTCGGATTGGAGGACGTTCCACTCAGCGCAGCCATTGGTCCCCGGCTTGGTGCGCAGTTCCAAAAACTCCAAGAGGACCAAGGCGTCGTTTTCCACCTCCCTGCCAGCGTTGCCTCCATCGAAGGCAGGAACGGGCACGTGTCAGCCGTCCGCACAAACACCGGCATCTCCCTGCCCGCCGACATCGTGGTCGTCGCCGTCGGCGTCGTTCCGGACTCGGCACTCGCAGAGGCCGCAGGCCTAAAGATCCAGAACGGAATCGTGGTAGACGCCTCGCTTCGAAGCAGCGCACCGGATGTGCTGGCCGCAGGGGACGTCGCAAACGCCCTGCACCCATTCACCGGGGAACACCACCGCAGCGAGCACTGGGCCAATGCGCTGAACGGCGGAAAGGTGGCAGCAAAGTCCATGCTGGGACAGGCTGCCCTTCTGGATGTGGTGCCCTATTTCTACACGGACCAGTTCACTTTGAGCATGGAGTATTCGGGCTTCCCTTCACTCACCTCCGGCGTGGACCCCGTAATCCGGGGCTCCCTGGACGAAGGAAGCTACATCGCCTTCTGGCTCAGGAACGGCGGGCAAGGAATCAACCAGGTTGTGGCCGGCATGAGCGTCAACCAGCGCCGGGTGCAGAAACCCATCAAAGCACTCATTTCCGGCAAGGTTCCCGTCGACGTCCGCCGGCTCACAGATCCGGTCATTCCCCTGGAAGAACTCCTGCCCGAGGCCTAGGCCCAAGGCTCAGCGGCCCCCGCCCCCGTTGCGGGCTTCGGTCGCGGCTGTCTGGATAGTCGATTCGTGTCCCGCCATGCCCGCTTGTCGCGCCCTCGCGCAGGCTTCGGGGAGGGCCTTCAGCAGTGCGGCCACGTCAGCCTCAGTGGACGTGTGGCCCAGGGTAAACCGTTGGGCACCGCGCGCAGTATCCTCATCCAGGCCCATGGCCAGGAGGACGTGCGATGGCCGAGGCACTCCCGCCGTACAGGCGGAGCCGGTGGAGGATTCGACGCCGGCCAGGTCCAGCAGGAACAGCAGGGAATCGCCTTCGCAACCCGGGAAGGTGAAATGGGCATTTCCGGGGAGCCTGCCCCTGCCCGTTGAACCTCGAAGGACGGCCTCCGGAACAACCTCCCTGACCCCTGCGATCAAGCGGTCACGAAGGCCGGACAACCGCTCGGCCTCCGCGCCAAGGTTCCGCGCAGCGGCTGCGGCTGCTGCCGCAAAGGCAGCGATGGCAGGAGTGTCCAAGGTTCCCGACCGGACGTCCCGTTCCTGGCCTCCACCATGCTGGACCGGCGTCAAGGCTATGGCGCGGCCCAGGAAAAGGGCCCCAACACCCACGGGGCCGCCGATCTTGTGCCCCGACACGGACATCGCGGCCAGCCCGGACTCACGGAAGTCGACAGGCAAGGAGCCGAATGCCTGCACAGCATCGCTGTGCACAGGAACGCCATACGGCTTGGCCAACCCGACGATTTCCGCGATGGGTTGGACGGTGCCTACCTCGTTGTTCGCCCACATCACCGTGACAAGGGCCACCGAATCCGGGTCCCGGCTTAGTTCGTGCCGCACGGCATCGAGTTCGACGATTCCCTCGCCGTCAACCGGCAGCCACACCACCTCGGCGCCTTCGTGGCGTTCGAGCCACTCGACGGTGTCCATGACCGCATGATGCTCGACGGCGGAACACAGTATCCGTCGTCGGCGCGGGTCCGCGTCGCGCCGGGCCCAGTACAGGCCCTTGACGGCAAGGTTGTCCGCCTCGGTACCGCCCGAGGTGAAGATAACTTCGGACGGGTGTGCTCCCGCGGCCGCAGCCAAAGTTTCGCGGGCGTCTTCAACGGTACGACGCGCACGGCGCCCTGCGCCGTGAAGCGAAGAGGGGTTGCCGGTCCTCGCCAATTCACGGGTCATGACCGCAAGGGCTTCGGCCGACATGCTGGTAGTTGCGGCATGGTCAAGGTAAACGGACACGCTGCAATTCTACCGACGGTCCACCCTCAGGCGTCGCCCGGGGCTTCCAGTGCAGCTATTCGGGCGCAGCAATGGCCGGGGCCGTCATCGGGCACCACGCATTCCGGAGCCTGCCCCGAAGCGGTCGCAGCGCCTCTGAGGAAAGCGCCATTCATGGAGCACACCACATCCTCGTGGTTCCTCGAGAGCCGGTGGAAGGGACAGTTGAGGAGCCGGTACCCGCTGTTGTCCGGCACCGGTTCGTACCCCAAATCCGTCAAGGCGCCTACAAAGTCACCCGGACGCCCGGCCTCGCGGCCTTTGCCGTGCGCAACTTCCAAAAGGGCCTCCTGCACTGGAATCGCTCGGTTGATGGATTCCGAGACCGCAGTGGCCAGCACATCGCCGGCAAGGTCGTAATGCCGCTCGGGGATGGATGCGCTGATCTCGTCAGTGGCAGCGCGATAGAACTTCGCCGGCCGTCCCGAGCCCGGCCCGGCCTTCCCGGAGGGCTTCCGGAACTCGACTTTCAGCACACCCTCACCAACCAGGCGATCCAAGTGGAAAGACGCCGTACTGCGGGGAAGACCCATGGCCCCTGCCGCTTCGTCCCGCCCCACAGCTTCACCGGCGGCCAGGACATAGGAGTACAGCGCCCGGCGATTGCTGTCATCCAACGCCGCGATCGCGGAAATCCTCTTGCTCCACGAAGAACCGGTAATGCCCATGGCTAAAGGATATCTCTAAAAACAAGATTCGTTGATTATTTGAGCTTCCACCACCCAGCCCACCAGCCGTCAGGCCTTCCTCCTGCTGCGCACGGTTTTCACGGTGGCACCCATCATTTTTGGCGTGGACAAATTTTTCAACCTGCTCACGGACTGGACCATCTACCTGGCCCCGGCCGCCACGGCTGTGGTGCCCGTTTCGGCCCAAACGTTCATGTACGGAGTAGGCGTCGTCGAAATCCTCGCCGGGATCGCCGTGGCGCTCAGGCCCCGCATCGGCTCGTTGATTGTGGCAGCCTGGCTCCTCGGCATCATCGTCAACCTCTTGGTCCTCGGCTCCTACTTTGACGTTGCCCTGAGGGACTTCGGCCTCCTGGTCGGCGCGCTCGCGCTTCACCGCTTGGCCACACCCTCCAAGACAGGGAACCCGTAGCCGCAACCGTCAGGACGGCGGGATTACGGCCACTTGGGCTTGAACGTCCGCCTTGGCATTGGCCAGGGCAGACGTGGAAGGGCAGGCAATCGACACATAGACAGAGGACTCAGGGCCGCTGAACAACCTGGCCATCACCAACGCCTGCTTTCCTCCGGCAGTAGAACCGGATTCCAAGGCCAGCAACTCCACGGAGCGCTGGGGTTTCCCTGAGTCCTGCCCCCAGCGAAGAGTGGCCGCCTTCAGTTTTTCCGTATCGACCCCTGCGTCGAGGTACTGGAAAAGTGCCTTGGTGGATGCAACATCGTCCCCAGGGACCACCAACGGACCTTGGTTGACGCTGACCCTGGCTACCGCAAGGCAACCATCGGATTTCGCGTACCGGTTCTCCCCCTGCAGTCCCGAATGCACCACCGACCACCCGGGAACCTCCTCGAGCCTGCTGGCGTAAGTGACCGGCTCTCCCGGGACCAACGTTCCTCCGGCGCCAAGGGGAAGATCCTTGGCCGCCACGGCCGCCGCGTCATGCCCAGGAGTAATGGTGGGCGTGGACAAAGTGGATTCCGCAGACGAAGGCTTGGGAGCGGCAGGGTCCGGGACGTTGACGCTGCACCCGGCCATCAACAGGCCGGCCGAGCCCGCTGCTCCCAAGGCGAGCAGCCGCCGTCGAACGTTTCTTACCACCGTTGCTCCTCACTCGCCGTCCCTGCCCGATCAGAGTCTACAGACGCGCTACGCCAGGACGCGCAATCCTCCCGGGACCACTTCAACGTCAACGGGCAGCGCGGCAATCCGCTCGCCGTCGGCATAGGCGCTCGCCCCGGCGGCCTCAAGGCGCACGCGCCTAAACCGTTGGATCTCCACGGCCGGATGCGTCGTATGCCTGCCCGTGAAGACTTTGGGGAAGACGGCCAGGAAACGCAAGCGGGAGAGCGGCTTGACCACGAACAGGTCCAACTCGCCGTCATCAGGCGAGGCCTCGGGAGTGATCTTCATGCCGCCCCCGATCGACTGGCCATTGGCAACGGACATCAACATTGCCCGCTGATGCCATTGCCGGCCGTCAGCCGTGACTTGGTACTCGATGGGGCGGAAGGAAGCCAGTTCCCGGATCATGGCAAGGTTGTAGCGGTTCCTGCCGCGGGGCCAACGCCAGGAGTTGGCCCGTTCGTTGACGGCGGCGTCGAAACCGGCGGAAAGTACGCCCGCAAAATAGGTAGTCCCCGCTGCCGACGTGGTTCGTGCCAGATCAATCCGACGCCCGCCCGTCTCGAGGGCATCAAGCGCCAGGCGGCATGCGGCCGCGACGTCCGTAAGAGGCACACCCAGCGTCCTTGCGACGTCGTTGCCCGTTCCTGCCGGAACAATGCCCAGCGGAATGTCCCTGCCCACCAGGGCGTTCGCTGCCAGGTTGACCACACCATCCCCGCCTACAACCACCAACGCGTCGATACCCGTCTCCGCCGCCTGGTCCACCAGTTTCCGCAGGGCCTCGTGGCTGTCACCCTTGAGCACGACGACGTCGAATCCGGCGGTGCGGAAAAAGGCGGCGGCCTGGTCCCCGGCTTTCGGCAGGCGACCGAACGAAGCGGCGGGGTTGATGGCCAGGGCAAGCTTGCCCGAACTGCGGCTGTTCAGGGGGACCGGAGCATTCACAGCCCGAATTATGCCAGCCGGGAACCAGGGCACCCCTCGCCGACGTTCACACTGTGGCTGGATAGACTGGCCCCTGCCGCCCATTCAGGAGCGGACCACAAACTAGAGAAGGGCCCGTGCTTGGCCGAGGGCAGCAATTCGCACTATCAGGTCCTCCGTGTGCCCGTCACTGCGACGGACAAAGAAATCAAAGTGGCCTACCGCAAGGCCGCGAGGAAGGCCCACCCGGATCATGGCGGCGAAGCCGAAACGTTCCGACGAGTGACCCTGGCTTACGAAACCTTGATAGACCCCCGCCGCAGGGCTGAGTACGACCGCCGGTACGCCACTGGAGGGGCCGGACGATCCGAATCAGGGCCCGGCGACTACACCGGTCCGGCCAGTCCCGGACCGGGCACCACTGCCGGTGTCAGGCGTCCACAGCAGCAGCGCAACACCGCCGGCGACCCGGCCATGTACGTGCCACCTTTCGATGACCCCTTCGAGGTTCCACTCATTTCCAAGGCAGAGGCCGCCCTGCAGGTCCATGGGATTCCCCGCAAACGAGGAATTTTTGGTGCCGAAGCGCGGATCCAGCGTGAAATGCGCACGGTGCAACTGATCTCCCGCCAGGTTCTGACGGCCATTCCGGCGGCACGCTTGGTCAATGGCTTGCGCTCCCCCTCGGACAACAGCCACATAGACCACGCCGTGCTGTCCGGATACCGGCTCGCCCTCGTAGGCTCAATGCTCCTTCCCAAGGGCGCATACGCCTGGGACGGCCAGTCCTTGCGCCATGGCGGCAGGACCATCGCACCGCCGCAACTCAGCCACATCGTCCGGCAGATGCAGGACATCTTCCCGGAACTGAATGTAACCGGCTGGGTGGTGCTGCATAGCCCCGACGGAAACCTCCACGAACCGGTGATCGACCATTACGGCAAGAGCACGGCTTCCGGAATCGAAGTGGTCAACGGCGCGGGCTTGGCCAGGGGGCTGAAGCAATTCCTTGGTTCGGGTCCCGCCCCCAACACCGTGGTGGTGCCCGTCCTGGCCCGGCTGCTACGGGGCATGCACCAGTAGCGGGGCCGGACCACAGGCCCGGCAATCGCTGGATAGGATGGACCAGTGTTCCGCATCCTCTTCCACACGCCAGAAATACCGGGCAACACCGGCAACGCCATCCGCCTGGCCGCCATCACCGGCGCCGAACTGCACCTGGTGGAGCCGCTCGGCTTCGATTTCTCCGATGCCAAACTGCGCAGGGCAGGCTTGGACTACCATGACCTGGCCGTCGTTACCGTCCATAAGGACATAGAGGCTGCGTGGGCAGCCCTGCAGCCGGAGCGGGTATTTGCTTTCACCTCCGATGGCGAAACGTCTTATACGGCTATCGAATACCGTCAAGGCGACGTCCTCATGTTTGGCCCCGAATCAGTCGGGCTCCCGGCCTGGCTGAAGCAGGATCCGCACGTTACGGCGCGGGTGCGGCTGCCGATGCGGCCCTCGCTTCGCTCCCTCAACCTCGCCAATGCGGCATCCATCGCGGTCTTCGAAGCATGGCGCCAGAACGGCTTCGGCGGGGCCAAGCTGTAACCCATCCACACGGGCGGCGGTGCCGAATACCTGATGCAGGAGGAATCTCCGGCCAAAGGATTGCGGATGAGGAGCCCAAGTGAGCGTGCTGGAGAGCAAGGTGGCTGTGATGGTCGACGGCACGTCCGCAACCATCACGCAGGGTGGCCGTCCTGCCGATTTCAAAGCAGACCACATATGCTGGACTGTGATGGACACCCCCAACAACCCCGGACCCCCGGTCTTTGCGGCTGCAGGCCCGGCGACCGATTTGAACTCGCAATTGACGGGCCTTCTTGAATTGATCGCCGCAGGTGAGCAGGAAGCCTTCGCTGAGTTCTACCGCCTGACCTCCAGGCGGGTCTACGGTATGGCCAGGCGGGTGCTCATCGATCCCGAACTGAGCGAGGACGCCACGCAGGAAGTCTTCATGCAGGTCTGGCAAGGAGCCTCAAAATTCGATCGTGCCGCTGGAAGCCCACTGGCGTGGTTGATGACCATTGCGCACCGCAGGGCTATTGATCGTGTCCGTTCCGTGCAGGCCGCGACAGACCGCGAAGCCCGCTATGGCGCTGCCAGCCAGGATCCGGACCGCGATGTGGTGGCCGAGGAAGCAGGCACCAACCTTGAAGCGCAGGCTGTGAGCCGCTGTTTGGATACCTTGACGGAGACCCAGCAGGAGTCGGTTCGCCTGGCCTACTATGGCGGCCTCACTTACCGCGAAGTAGCCGAGCGGCTGGGCGCAGCTGTGCCCACCATCAAATCAAGGATCCGGGACGGCCTCCTGCGCCTCAAGACGTGTTTGGGGGTGGCCTGACATGACTGAAAACGCAGGTGGAGGATTTATCCGCAAAATGTTCGCGAACGACATCGCAACGGACCTGGCTGAGGGCCGCGTCCTCGAGCTTGCCGAGATCTATGCTTTGGATGCCGTTACGGTCGAAGAACGCGTCCTGATCGACAACTTCGTCAAGGACGCCCCTGAGGGCCCCGAATTCAGGGAAAGAGTCCGCCAAGCGCGGGAGACGTTGGCTGTCAGCTTCGCACCGGAGGAGGATCCGCCCGCCGGACTGTTCGACTCCATCATGGACAAGGTCGCCCAGGCATCCCCAGCGGCGCCGCCCACTGCCGAACGTCCTGCTGCGCCCGCCACAGGACTACCCGCAGTCGCCGATCTTGCCAGTGCACGGCTCAAGCGAAATGAACGTCGACGCCTGGCAGGGGCACGGGCGTGGATCGTTGGCGCGGCCGCGGCTGCCGCGATCGCCGTTGCAGGCGTCGGCGTTGGCGCTTACGTCGCGGCCCAGAACGATCCCGTCAACCAGGTCCTCCAAGCACAGGATGTCCAAAAGAAAACCGCGGACGTTCCCGGAGGCGGCACAGCCACGATCTCCGCGTCCTCGGCAAAGGATTCTTTTGTGGTGCTCATGAACGGCGTGTCCCCCGCCCCAACTGGCAAGGTCTACCAGTTGTGGACCCTGCCAAAGGACGGTTCAGCCCCGGTTTCGCAGGGAACCATGGACGCAGACGGCCTGTCCAAGCCAGCCATCGTGAAAGGGCTGTCCTCGGCATCATCCGTAGCGATCACGGTGGAGCCGGCCGGGGGCTCCAAGGCGCCTACCACCGCGCCTGTCGTGGTGGTCCCCTTGGGAGCCGCCTGACCCTGCACGTACTGCCTTAACGCCCGACGGCGGCCGTCCCACCCAAGGGGACGGCCGCCGTCGCACTTTGCGGTACGGAGGCGTCGCTACAACACGAGCGACAACAGCATCACGAACCCAAAGCCAACTACGGAGATCAGCGTCTCCATCACGGACCAGGTTTTGAAGGTTTGCCCCACCGTCAGCCCGAACAATTCCTTGACCAACCAGAAACCGGCGTCGTTGACGTGGGACAGGAACAGCGAGCCTGCCCCGATCGCCAAGGCCAGCAGGGCTGCGTGAGTCGGACTAAGGCTGCCTGCCAAAGGGGCCACGATCCCGGCAGCCGTCACAGTGGCCACTGTTGCCGATCCCGTTGCGAGGCGGAGCGCGACCGCAACGATGAAGCCCAGGACCAGCACGGACATGTTGGCGCCTTCGGCCCATTTCTTGACCGCGTCACCTACACCCGCGCCGATCAGGGTCTGCTTGAATCCGCCGCCGGCGCCAACAATCAGGAGGATTGCCGCGATCGGTCCAAGGCTGTCGCCGAGCTTGGCCGTGATCCTGCTGCCGGTGAAGCCCACTGCGTACCCAAAGGTCACGATCGCGGCCAGCACTGCGAGGGTCATGGCCACCAGCGGCTGGCCAACGAAGTCGAAGAAGATCCGGATGGCGGGCGCAGTCGCCGCGTCCGGCCAGATGATCCCGCCCAAGGCCTTCAGCAGCATCAGTACCACCGGGAAGATGATGGTCAACAGGGTGACGATGAAGGACGGCTGGCGTTTGACGTCAGTGAGGTCGGCGCTGTGCTGGGTGTCGATGCCCCCGGCGATCGCAGGCGCGTCGACGGGTACCCATCGGGCAGCCAACCTGGAAAACAGCGGACCACAAATGATCACGGTGGGGATTGCCACCAATATGCCCAAAGCGAGAGTGGTGCCGAGCTCGGCCTTTACGGCGCTGATCGCGATCAACGGCCCCGGATGGGGCGGAACCAGGCCGTGGAGCACGGACAAACCCGCCAAGGCAGGAATGGCGATGCGCATCAGCTTCATCTTGGAGCGCTGCGTCACCAGGACGATCACCGGCAGGAGCAGCACCAGACCGATCTCGAAGAACATCGGCAGGCCAATGATGACCGCCACCAGGGTGATCATCCAGACCAGCTTGTTGCCACTCGCTTTGGCGATCAGCGTATCCACTACCCGGTTGGCGCCGCCGGAGTCTGCCAGGAGCTTGCCGAGCATCGCACCCAGCGCAATCAGCAGGCCGACTTCCTTGAGGACGCCGCCCACTCCGTCTTCGAAGTTGGTGATGACCTTGCCCAGTTCAACGCCCGAAGCCAGGCCAACGAAGGCCGAACCAAGGACCAGCGCCAGGAAGGGATGCAGCTTCAGCTTGGCAATCAGGACCACGATCAACGCGATCCCGATGGCCGCTACCACCAGGAGCTGGGTATCATGACCGGTCCAACCCTGGACCTCGGTGGACACCAGGGATGCGGTATTCAGGGCAGTCACGAAACGGCCGTTCCCTTGCCCTCGGCGACGGGGTGGAGCCCCAGCCTCTGGATGACTTCGTCCGCTTCCTCGGCAGGAGACGCCGAGACGCACAGCGAAATGTAGTTCTCGCCCTCGGTGGGCTCCTCCAGGGCTTCGAATTGCGATTCGAGCAGGGACGGCGGCATGAAATGACCGTGGCGCGAGGCCAGGCGGTCGGAGATCTTGTCCTTGCTGCCCTGGAGGAAGACAAAGACGACGCCCTCCCCGCGAAGCACGTCGCGGTACTTCTTCTTGAGGGCCGAGCACGTGATGATCGCCGGTGTCCCGGTTGCGGTGCGCTCCCGGATCCAGGAAGCAATAATCTCCAGCCAGGGCCAACGGTCCTCGTCCGTGAGCGCCTGTCCCGAGTGCATCTTGGCAACGTTGGCCTCGGGATGGAGATCGTCACCTTCGGCGAGATCCCATCCAAGCTTCCCGGCCAGAACGCCGGCTACAGTCGATTTGCCCGATCCTGAGACGCCCATGATCACCAGGACGGGCTGCTGTGCAGTCTTCGCCATCAAAGTCTGCCTTCCTCGAATAAATATGATTTAACCGAGGTCAAGCATATGGCAGGGGTTACACGAGGGCAATACTAGAAGCCCGCGATGGTAGTGGATCCGTTGACCGACACCACGTGGAACCGCTCCGCACTTCGCCCTTCGGACAGCCCGGACCGCTGTCCATTTGCCAGCAGGTTACTGCGGACCACGCGCTCCATTCCTTCAATGTCGGGGTGCTGGCTCGCATGGATCCGGATGGCCTTCAGCTTGGCGTCAACATGGTCCGTAATGTCCACTGCATGATTCTCGAGGACCTCGGGACTCGAGATGAACCACAGCCAGGGCAGCTTGAAGGCCTGCAGCCCGGCTTCTGCAAGCTCCGGGTACGCGAACGGGTTCTCCACGGCCGGGTACACGGCCCGCGTCACGGCCTCCCCCGCGGCAAGGTGGTCCGGGTGGCTCTTCTGGATCCGCTCCCAGTTCCTTTCGGGGTGCATGGTCAGCACAATGTCCGGGCGAATTTCGCGGATCAGCTTGACCACTTGCTTGATGACGCCGTGGGTCGGTTCCAGATAACCGTCACGTTCGTGCAGGTAGTGGATGTCCTGCACGCCCACCAGTGCCGCAGCCCGCGCCTGCTCCTCGGCCCGGAGCTCGATGATTCGTTCCCGGTCCACGGGGTCGAATCCTCCGGCGTCACCGTCGGTCATGATGCAGTAGCTGACCTGGACCCCCGCGGCCGTCCACGCTGCGATGGTCCCGGCCGCCCCAAAGTCGATGTCATCCGGATGGGCAGTAAAACAAAGCACCCGCTCAACACGCTCCGTGGAGGTGTTGAACGGGCTCTTCGCTGACGAAACGCCAGAAGTCAAAGGATCAGCCTTTCCGCTTCTTGATCTCGGCCGTGGCCTGGGGCAGGACCTTGAAGAGGTCGCCGATAATGCCAAAGTCCGCAATTTCGAACACCGGTGATTCAGCGTCCTTGTTGACGGCGACAATCACCTTGGAGGTCTGCATGCCGGCCTTCTGCTGGATGGCACCGGAAATGCCCGCCGAAATGTAGAGCTGCGGCGAAACCGTTACACCGGTCTGGCCTACCTGCGCGTCGTGGCCGATCCAACCGGCATCCGTCGCGGCACGGGAAGCACCGACCGCGGCGCCCAGCGCGTCCGCGAGTTCCTCGACGGGGCCGAAGTCGCCATCAACGCCACGTCCACCTGCCACAACAATGCGTGCTTCGCTCAGTTCGGGGCGTCCACTGACGGGCTTGTCCGTCCGCGACGAGATCCGCGCCGAACTTGCCGCTGCGCCAGCTGGTACTTCCACCGTGGCCTTTTCCGGGGCGGTGGCGGCAGCAGCAGGCTCAGGTTCAACCGTGTTCGCCTTGACCGAGTACACCGACACAGGCGTAGTCGCCTTCGCAGTGGTGGTGTAGGAGCCTGCGAGGACCGACTTGTGCGCGGTGCCGTCCGCTTCCACATCCACTACGTCCGTGATGACTCCGGCGTTGAGCTTGATGCCGAGGCGGCCGGCGATTTCCTTGGCCTCGGGCGAGTTCTCGAGCAGCACGGCGGTGGCACCGGAGGTGCCCACCGCAGCGGCCAGGTAGGCGGCCTTCGGCCCAGCGAGGTAGTCGCCAAGGTCCTCTGCAGACGGCTGGAATACCGTCACGACGCCATAGGCACCCAGGGCGGCTGCTACGCCGTCGGCCAGTTCGCCGTTAATCGCGACGGCGGTCTCCCCCAGCTTCCGGGCAAGGGTCAGGAGCTCCAGGCTGCTCTTCTTGAGCGTTGCTCCGGGGTTGTCAATGAATACAAGTGCATTTGCCATGGTTGAGGTCCTTTAGAGCAGCTTCTGTGCGGCCAGGAAGTCGACCAGCTTGATGCCGGCGTCGCCTTCGTCGGTGATGATGGTGCCGGCACTCCGCGGCGGACGTGCCTCAGCGGATTCCACGACGGTCCACGAACCCGCGGCGCCCACCTGAGAGGCATCAACCCCGATGTCCGCGAGGGACAACGAAGCAATCTTCTTCTTCTTGGCTGCCAGGATCCCCTTGAAGTTCGGGTATCGCGGCTCGTTGATCTGGTCGGTCACGGAAACGACCGCAGGAAGCTGTGCCTCGATGGTCTCGGAGTGGAGTCCGGTGTCCCGGCGGGCCACCACGGTGCGGCCGCTGAGCTCGAGGCTGGAGGCGAAGGTCACCTGGGGCAGGGACAAGCGCTCAGCAAGCTGTGCGGGGACCAGCGAGGTCTCACCGTCCGTGGAAGCCATGCCCGTGAGGACAAGGTCAACAGGGCGCCCGTCCGCGGAAAGGTGGCGGATGGCGGCTGCAAGCGCCAGTGACGTGGCAGCCGCATCGGAGCCTGCCAAGGCGTCGTCGCTCAAGTGGACACCGGAGAAGGCGCCGATTTGAAGTGACTTCTTCACGGCGTTCACTGCTCCGGACGGGCCCATGCTCAAGGCAATGACCTCGTTGCCTGCCTTCGCGCCACCGCGCTCTTCAGCGAGCTGCAGGGCTGCCTCAAGGGCGTACTCGTCAAGTTCGGACAAGATGCTCTCGTCGCGATCGGTGGTGTTGCCTGGTCCGTTGATGTGCCGGTCAAACTGCGCGTCCGGGACGTGCTTGACCAGGACCACAATCTTCAATGTGTCTTCCACTGTCTTCGAAGCAGCCTTCCATGCTTGTGGACGGCCAACCTTGAAAGCGTGGCCGTGAAATCGCCCAACACGTGGGCTTCCCCTAGCTAAGCATATTGCCCCCAAAAATCCATTGCGGCGTTAACGCCTGTTTCGTCTTCCTGGAGGCCGGTACTTGCCGGGGAGAGCCCGACGGCGGGCCGCACCTTCCAGGTGCC